>MHZA01000127.1:22797-28865 GCA_001828595.1 Planctomycetes bacterium RIFCSPLOWO2_12_FULL_40_19 | reverse complement strand
ATCTTTTACAAATTGATTGATGTAAGGGAATTCAAAGTTTTTTTACTGTAGGGTGGCATGGACAAACTCGTTTGTCCATGCAATGTGTTGCAACCTGCCCGAATAGGTACAGGCGGGTATGCTGAAAACACGGACAAACAAAGCTTGTCCATGCCACCACGCATGTTAGCGGCAAAGCTGCCGAAGGCCTAATTTAATGAAAGCATAATATCCATCATATGATAGTGTATATGTCAGTATGACATGACAATTTAGTTGAATGTGGGGAATTCTGGCAATCATAATAGTGAGGTCAAATATTAAAATCAAGGGGAAAACAAGAAATGGATAGTAAATTATTATTAAATAACCACTGTAATATAAGGAAAGATTACCGATAATTTAAAGATTAACCCGGTTTGTGAAATACTGATTAATATGACAATTACCTTTTAGTACAAATAATCTTTATTTGTTGTTGTCGAAGGTATAGCAAAAAAACTATTGTATTTATACAAAACCTTGTATACTATCCACTTTTTACATATTATATCTGATTGGGAGATTTGTATTTGTAACTGTTCAACTAGAAGGACAGTTATCATCATTTAAAAGATTGACAAAAATGTTCAGAAATTCCACTTGTTTATGTTTAATGTTATTATTGGTCACCATCCCTGTTTTCGCATCTGATTCTAAATCTGATCAACCGACTACAAAGCCGACTGAATTTAGTATAAATCAAGTTTTAGATGATGTTTATGCACTTGTTGATTCTGAAAATGTAAAGTTGTTCAATGAGAAAAATGTGGAAATGGATAAAGAACTGAAGGAACTTTTTGATGTCTCTATTCTCAGGTCTAAGCTTGAGCAGTTTTATACAATGCTTTTTTACATTTCCAGGTATGCGTCAATTGGGAAAGATGAGTTTATTATTGATCGTGATTCGACAATTAAGCTTTTGATTTCAAGTGAAGTTTTCACCAATCGCGAATTTCCAAAGAGGATTTCTAAGGTTTACCTGTTCAGGCATAGTCGGGAAAGACCATTTTATAAGGTACTCTTTGACGGCGATAGAGTAGAGTTGAATTTGAATAAGGGTGATGGATACGGGATTTCCAGAGAAGGAATGCGCCAGCAGGCGAAGGCATTGGTTTTTTATGGTTCTTTTTCTTTTTGTTTGAAAAAAAATGGAGAAAATGTCGAAGCCTTTGATTTCGAGGATGTTGACCTTTACGGGTTTTTTGGTTCTCGCGGCTTTATTAATGTTGATATAAACTATGTAGCGGTAAGGTCTGTTGAATTCCATAAAGGATCAGAAATGGCTCTTGTAAGGGCAAAGGTTTCAAGGAGAGAGTTTGAAATAAACGAGCATACCTGGCTTCTTGCCCTTGTTACGAGATTTGTTACGGACAAGTCTTTGCAGCCCCTCGACTGGTAATGTACTGTTCTGAAAGTGGATTGTGCCAACCTCTCTATGCTGTACTTTCTGTCTTTACTGGCAATAACCATTAGCATACCATTACTCTGCTCAAACTGGCCAAGCTTCCATACATTAGCCACATCAATTGCAGAATTTAGGTTACATTTTAAAATATAATTGTGACACAGTCTGACTGCACGTCGGGCTGGCGAACGGTCTGGCCGGGCGGGAAGGTATGAGTTACATTCCGTAATTCTAAAGCTTCTGTTTCTTGTTAACAGATTAGCGTATGTAACTCATGACTTCCTGCCCGAAAGAAAGGTCAGGTGGGTAGCCTTGATGTAGCGAAGAGGGTTAACTTATAAAATGTATAAGGTTTTAACAATTGCAGGTTCGGATTCGTGTTGCGGGGCAGGTGTACAGGCCGATCTTAAGACCATAAATGCACTCGGTGCATACGGTACATGTGCTGTTACAGCCATTACTGTACAAAACACCCTTGGAGTAAGTTCTGTTTTAGCCGTTCCGGCTCCATTTGTAGCCCAACAGATAGATGCAGTTGTTTCAGATATCGGAACAGATGCGGTGAAGACGGGTATGCTTATGAATGAGGAGGTTGTTGAGATAGTATGCGAAATGGTCAAAAAGCATAAACTTAAGAAGATGGTAGTTGATCCGGTAATCAAGTCTCACAAAGGTGAGAGGCTTTTATCTCAGGAAGGCGTTAACAAACTCCGTTCTGAGTTGATTCCATTATCCTGTCTGGTAACGCCAAATATCCCTGAAGCAGAAGTCCTGGCAGATCGTAAGATAAAGAATCTCTCTGATACTAAAGATGCCGCCAGAGCAATACTTGAACAGGGAGCTGCGAATGTATTGATAAAAGGCGGCCATCGCAAGATTCGGGGAGATGGCAGCGATGATGCCTCAACTGGTGAAGTTATTGATATGTTTTATGACGGGAAATCGTTTCAACACTTCAGGGATAAGCGTTTAAATACCGATAATGTTCACGGCACAGGATGCATATATTCTGCAGCCATAGCCACCGAACTGGCAAAAGGAAACGACATGATTAGTTCAATTACAATTGCAAGGGAATTCATAATAAAAATAATAAAGGGATCGGCAGCCCTGGGAAAAGGTTACGGGTTAGCTAACTTTACACCTCAAAACATGGAAGGAAATTGCTGATTTGCAAAATATTTTTCCCTTTGAAAAAGTATCAATAATTGTTAGTATTTCTCCGACAAATAGATTTCTAATTTAACTATAAGAAACGAGCTTATAACATGTATAAAATTGCAACTATCCCCGGTGATGGGACAGGGCCTGAAGTAGTTCGGGAAGGATTAAAGGTACTTAAAGCGGCAAGTCAAAAGAAAGGCTTCACGTATAAGATAATTGATTATGACCTTGGTGGTGACAGGTATTTAAAAACAGGTGAGGTTATGCCTGATTCTGTAATTGAGGAACTTAAACAATGTGATGCGATATTTCTAGGTGCGATTGGTCATCCTGAAGTTCAGCCCGGTATACTTGAAAGGGGACTGCTCTTGAGATTAAGGTTTGATTTGCAGCAGTACATAAATTTACGTCCTGTAAAGTTGTATCCGGGCGTTGATTGTCCGCTCAAGAATAAAGGTCCTGCTGATATCGATTTTGTGGTTGTGCGTGAAAATAATGAAGGGCTTTACGCAGGGATAGGGGGGATTTTAAGGAAGGGAACTCCGGAAGAAGTTGCGATACAGGAGATGATTAATACGAGGCAGGGGGTAGAGCGTTGTATCCGTTACGCATTTGAGTACACAAGGAAGAGGGGCAAAAGAAAGAAACTGTTGCTTTGTGCAAAGACGAATGTTTTGACTTATGCACACGACCTATGGTGGCGGGTGTTTAATGAGGTTGGTGAGGAGTATGAGGATATAACGCGCGAATATGCCCATGTTGACGCCACATGTATGTGGATGGTTAAGAATCCTGAATGGTTTGACGTAATTGTAACCTGCAATATGTTTGGTGATATTATTACGGATCTGGGTGCAATGATACAAGGTGGGATGGGAATAGCTGCAGGCGGAAATATTAATCCGGAAGGTGTTTCAATGTTTGAGCCAATTGGCGGGTCAGCTCCGAAATACACCGGCAAGAATATTATTAACCCGATTGCAGCTATACTTGCATGTGTAATGATGCTTGAACAGTTGGGTGAAGAAGAAGCTGCCAAATCTATTGAAGATGCGGTAATAAAGGTTGTAGGCAGTAAACTTAAGGGAGTAAATGCAGGACAGATGGGTTATTCTACCACTGAAGTTGGAGACCTTATTGCAGAGAGTATTGCATAACAACTGAATGCATTTGTTTTATAAACATCATATGGAGCCTTTATGCAGAATGTCAGGGTGTTGGAATCCAGTGTTTTGGTTTTGAATAAGTTTTTTGCAGCAGTTCATATAGTAAATGCAAAGAGGGCATTTGCGTTACTGTTCAAAGAGAGCGCTGAAGTTGTATCAATAGACAATGGCCAGTACAATTCTTACAATTTTACAAGCTGGGTGGATGTTTCTGCATTCAAGGCAAATTGTGAATTTCCTGATGAGGATCAGTACGAAAGTATCAGGACATTTTCAATAGAAATAAGAGTGCCGAAGATTATCAGGTTAGTTGTATATGATAAACTGCCTAAAGCAATAGTTAAGTTTAATAGAAAAAATATATTTGCCAGAGATAAAAACATATGCCAGTACTGCGGCAAAAGATTTCCCACATCCGAATTAAGCCTGGACCACATTGTACCAAGAATGCAGGGCGGTAAAAGTAACTGGAAGAATATTGTCTGTGCCTGTACGGATTGTAATAAACACAAGGGGGGCCGTAGACCCGCAGAAGCCGGAATGAAGTTGATTCAGAAGCCTGTTCAGCCCAGCCATTGTCCCATTATACAGTTAAAGCTGGGTTCAAACAAATATCAATCCTGGAAGCAATTTCTGGACAATGCCTACTGGTCGGTTCCCCTGGAATAAACGCATCATACAATAAGCATGGGCGGCACGGATAAACTCGATTGTCCATGCCCTGTTAATTTAACATTACCCTTCATCCTTTTATATGATAAAGGAATATTATTTATCAATCCTTTCCGGGCAGCAAAGAGGGTTTATTTCCACCATAATCAAGTCTGCCCTTTCCATATTTACATATCCGTATTTAGCAGTACTTAATACAAGAAATATACTTTATAAAAACGGTATAATCAAAAGCATAAGGCTGCCGGTAAAGATAATCAGTATCGGAAACATTACCACCGGAGGTACAGGCAAGACGCCTCTTGTCGAATTTACAGCAAAGTATCTTAATGAAATGGGCGAAAAAGTTGCAATTTTAAGCAGGGGCTATGGCGGCAATAATTCTTCACAAGAAAGCAATGATAATGTTAACGATGAATGTCTTACATTAAGGGAAAATCTTCAGGATGTGCCGCTTTTAGTCGGTAAAGACAGGGCAAGAAAAGGAGAAAAGGCAATTAGAGATTATGCTGCGGACTGTCTTATACTTGATGATGGTTTCCAACATCTCAAATTAAAGCGCGATCTGGATATTGTTGTAATAAACTCCCTGAATCCGTTTGGAGGTGAAAATCTTATACCCAGAGGAAATCTTAGGGAACCGCTCAAAAACCTTGTACGCGCAGACCTGTTTGTAATATCGCACTGTAATCAGTCTAATGAGCAAACCATAAAATCAATATACACAAGACTAAATCAGATAAATCCACACGCTCCAGTTTGTGAATCAGTCCACAGGCCCGTATATATTGAAAATATAACTGATGGTTCGACTCTGGAACCTGAGTGGCTAAAGGGGAAAATGATTTACGGCCTATCTGCAATCGGTAATCCTGAATCATTTGCTTTTACTTTAAATAAACTTGAAGCAGTTTTGATAAGGTACAGGGTGTTTAGTGATCATCATGTCTACACTAAGGAAGAAATAGGTGATGTTATTTCTGAAACAAAATCACTTGGCGCTGATGCAATTGTGGTTACACAAAAAGATATTGTAAAAATAAGGAAAATGAATATAAAAGATGCTAACATACTATCACTGAAGATTGAAATACAGATAACAAAGGGAATAGAGTTTTATGAAGAGGCAATAAATAAGGTATTAAACATGGAGCAAAGTAATTAATCACATTTAACCATAAAGAAAGAATATGAGGAATCAAAGTATAAATTTTATATTGTAAGGATTTCCATTTGTAAATATGTTGGAGTTAAGGCTTTAGCCTTTTATTATATCAGTAGCGGAGGTCTTCCCGCCCGAACGCTCGCCTGCCCGCCCGTCTACCCGTCCGAATGGCATGGCCGGGCGGACGCCGTTCGCCAGCCCGACATGTCTTTCTGGCGGGGACGGGTACCTACCCGCCTGTACCTATTCGGGCAGGTTCGGGCAGGAAGCCATTCCGCTACACCCCGCTAAGCGGGGTGTAGTTGACAATTGTAGTCCGCCCGTATGGCGATAATTTAATGTATAGGAATTTCCATTTTAAGTCTGTTGGAGTTAAGTCTTTAGACTTTTAATTTAATAATTTTGAGCAATATTAACCGACACAATACATATATGGCAGATAACCGAATTATCAGCTTAGATTATCTAAAGGTTA
>MHZA01000127.1:0-22759 GCA_001828595.1 Planctomycetes bacterium RIFCSPLOWO2_12_FULL_40_19 | reverse complement strand
ATAACCGAATTATCAGCTTAGATTATCTAAAGGTTATTGCAATATTTGCTGTTGTGTGGATACATGGTTCTGATACGAATAAGATAGCAAAGTTTCTGCAAACTTACTGTGCTTTCTCAGTTCCATGTTTTATAATAATATCAGCATTTTTAACGCAGGTTTCTTGCTCAACAAAAACTGACTGTGGTTATGTTGCTCTGTTATTCAGGCGGATTAAGCGACTTGTACCTGCGTATCTGGCATGGACTGCACTATATCTCATATTTAGATTCATTAAGCGAAGTCTGATAAGTGATATGCCGATTGATTTTGATTGGATAGCCATTATCTTCTGCGGCGGGGCATCTTATCAGCTATGGTTTGTTCCTGCATTACTTATATGGACAGCCGTCTTTGCTCCGCTGATTCTATTTACAACAAAACGTGATAATGGAAATACCCTGACAGCATCTTTGTTAGTGTTAGCCGGAATTTTGCTTTGGGCAGGCATGAAAGCCTGGCCTTCTCTGCACATACCGAGTGGTTACGAAATGTTTGGCTATATGAAAGCACAGTCAGGATACTTTATTCTGGGAATCGGGCTATGGTCATTGTTCAGGCAGGGCAGTGTTTACAGCCGGAACCAATTGACAGTAATGTCAATTGGTGTAGGTTCTTTGTTGTTCGCTTTGATTTTACTAAATTTAAGAACAGAATATTTCAATAATTTCTTTACCCCTCTTTATTCATTATCATTATTTTTATCGTTCTTTTTTATTTTGTTGAAAGCCAGACTGTCTTTTCTTAACGTGACATCAAAATATCTGGCGCCATGTTCTTTTGGTATTTTTCTTTGCCACGGAATTTTTATCGAAGGGTTCCAGGTTTTTTTAAATGTTGCAGGTATTGATAACACTCTGTTCATAACTACTGTGGGTGTCATCCTTACATCTTTTATATGCAGTGCAGTGCTTTGTATAACTTTGAGAAATCATAAAGTTACAAGATGGCTGGTAATATAGAGAACAAGTTAAATATTTCGGCAAACCGTAAGATGCAGAAATATTCGGGAAAAGAGAACATTAAACGTGCGATATGGGCAATAGTTTATCCGCTTTTTCGGTACAGTCCACGCACATTTTTCGGTTGGCGGCGTTTATTGCTGAGGATGTTTGGCGCCAGGATTGGCGGTAAGGTTAACATTTATAATTCGGCAATTATATACATGCCATGGAACCTGGAGATAGGTGACTGGTCATCGATCGGAGAGTATGTGTTTGTTTATAACCCTGGAAAGGTTGTTATAGGGAGTTATAGTACGGTTTCTCACCGTGCACATTTATGCGCTGGCACTCATGATTATACAGACCCGGCCATGCCGCTTCTGAAGCCGCCAATTACAGTTGGAGATCAGGTATGGTTGTGCTCAGACTCATTTATTGGGCATGGTGTAAAGATAGGAGAAGGCGCAGTTGTCGGGGCCAGGGCTGTTGTTGTGAAAGATGTTCCACCCTGGACGGTTGTTGCAGGAAATCCTGCAAAACCGATAAAGAAAAGGATAATAAGGAATTAACCATTTTAGATTTTAAATAGGAAAAATAGAAATGAGTGATATCTTACTGTTGTCTATGCCATATGGGAAGAGTTATGGCAAAATAGATATAGAAAGCCTTGATTTTGGAGTGCCTCCTGTGGGATTGGCTTATATTGGCAGTTATTTAAAATCTGCCGGTTGTGATGTAAGGTTGGTTGATTTGATGTTCTCCACGAGCAACTGGGAAGAGGTAAGAACGTTAATACATAAAGAGTCGCCTAAATGGCTGGGCATCTCAGCCACAACACCTCAGATCAATGAAGCGTTTACCACAGCTAAAATAGCAAAAGAGTTGAACCCGGATATGCAAGTTGTGATTGGAGGAATCCATGCCTCAGCATTACCTGAAGAGACACTTTCAAACGAAAATATTGATATACTGGTCTATGGTGAAGGGGAAATGACCATGCTGGAATTGGTCGAAGGAAAAGTCATTGATCAAATAGAGGGTATCTATTACAAAAGAGATCAAAAGATCATTAAAAACCCTCCACGCAGTTTGGAGAATGACCTGGACAAGTTTCCCTATCCTCTCTACGAAGACTTGCCTCTTGAGAGATACGGAGGTGAACATGTTGGCGCTACACTGGGAATCATCAGTAGTAGAGGATGTCCCTATCAGTGTACATATTGCGCGGCAAATACCATCCATAAACGAAAATTCAGAAAGAGAAGTATCGAAAACATAGTTGGAGAGATTGAAAAGTTTAAACATCTTTTTAAAGTAACAAAATTCAGTTTTTATGATGACACATTTACCCTGGATAAGAATCGAACGGTGGCTATCTGCGAGGCCATCATGAAAAGAGATATGAATTTGGAATGGAATTGTATAACAAGAGGAGATAGCCTGACTAAACCCCTTCTGGAGATTATGAAAAAGGCGGGGTGTAGTATGGTACAGATTGGGATTGAGTCTGGTTCTAATGAGATTCTTAGAAAGGCAAAAAGACGGGAAACGGTTGAAGAGAATCTTCAGGCTGTTCATTGGGCAAAACAGGCAGGCATGGAAGTCGTCGGCCTTTTTATCTTAGGTCTGCCTTATGAAACTGAAGAAACGATAAAACAGACGATAGAGATTGCTAAAAAGTCAAAGGTTGACTATGCTCAATTCTCTATTCTTGTACCTTTACCTGGTTCCGAAGTTTGGGACCTTGCTCAAAAAGGTGAGGCCATAGAACTTATCACCTCTAATTGGGAAGATTTCGGGAGGTATGGCAGATCCATCATTAGATTAAAGGGTCTGGATGAGGATGCACTTTCTAAGTATTTTGTAAAGGCATACAAAAAATTCTATATGAGACCTTCCTATATCATAAAGAAATTGGGTAAGGTAACCAACTTGGCTTCTTTTCTGAATTTATCAAAAAAAGGACTTGTATTATTAAAACTCATAAAATAAAAGGAATAAAGAAAAATTATGAGTGACATAAAATGCAAATTTGAATATGGATATGATGATTCTACACAATGTTTTATGCATGTATACCTTTTGAAAGCTATTGATAAAGCATTATCAAGAATATCGTATAATAGCAAAACTACCTGTAATTTTAAGGTGTTAGATGCAGGTTGTGGCAACGGTTATGTAGCAGGCTGTTTACTGAAAAAGGGGTTTCTGGTCGCTGGTTTTGATACAAGTGTTACTGGTATTGAACAGGCAAGAATAGCTCATCCTGAAGCAAAATTTGAAGTAATGTCTGTTTATGAAGATATAGGTATGTATTTTGGAAATGATTGGGATGTTATAATCTCATGTGAAGTGATTGAACATTTATACGATCCCAGACGTTTTATACTTAATTTGAAAAATGCATTAAGGCCGGGAGGATTATTAATTCTTACTACAGTATACCATGGATATTTAAAAAACCTTTTGCTAGCTCTGACCGGAAAGATGGACCAACACTTTACTGCACTTTGGGATTGTGGACATATCAAATTTTGGTCTGGCAAAACTATCCGGGTAATATTGGAAGAACAAGACTTTACAGATCTAAAATTCCATAATGCAGGGAGTTTTCCTTTTTTGTGGAAATCTATAGTAGTTTCCTGCTTTAAAGACTGAAGATAGAATATGCATTCTAAGTGGAATCTCACTTTTCGAAGCAAAACCAAGAAGTTAGTGACCTGCCCGACTACCCGTCCCCGCCAGAATGCAGTCGGGCTGGCGAACGGCAACGGCATGGCCGGGCGGACGTCATTCGGGCGGGCTGAAAGGGGCTAAATTCTTTGTCTATTTCTATTTTGATCCTGACTTTCAACGAGGAAAAGAACCTTCCTGCCTGCCTGAAAGCCATTGCCTGGTGTGACGATATTGTTGTTGTCGACTCTTTCAGTGATGACAGAACCGTAGAAATTGCAGAAAATTTAGGAGTACATGTGTACCAACGTCAGTTTGATAATTTTGCCAGTCAGCGTAACTTCGCATTAGCAAATTGCAAATTCAAACATGAATGGGTGTTTCACCTGGATGCGGATGAGATTATTACGGACGAACTGAAATCAGAGATGGAAAGAGAGATTGAAAATGCCAAAGTTGATGCTTTTCGTGTTCCATCTAAAATGATAATGTTCGGCAAATGGCTGCGGTTCTCCGGTATGTATCCGGCATATCAGGTACGTCTGGGACGGGTTGGCGTTTTACGCTTCAAGCAGGTGGGGCATGGTCAACGAGAGGATATGGATGCAAGTCGGGTGGGAACGTTGAAAAATCCGTATTTGCATTATTCATTTTCCAGGGGTTTTGAAGACTGGTTTACTAAGCATAACTATTATTCGACTCTTGAGGCTGTGGAAGGCCTTAAGATAGTTGAGAAAAACAGTATTGACTGGGGGGGCATGTTATCTATAGGTGAACCGACACGTCGAAGGCGTGCTCTTAAAGACGTTGCCGTTCGGCTTCCATTTCGGCCTATGTTGCGTTTTTTGTACATTTACATACTGCGACGCGGATTCCTGGATGGCACGGCTGGTTTCACTTACTGTTTGCTTATATCTATATATGAATATATGATTACTCTGAAAATGAAAGAGTTGAGATAAGAATATTTTGATTTGTTTTTTTACCTTGTAATTTCTCTAATCCTTTTCAAAGAGAGCAACAAACCTAACCCAACACGATGGGTCAACATCTTTGCCATTCTGAATAACATATATAGTCAATTTCAGTCCGTTCAGGTTATTTCTAACTCTTGTAGTCAAATGTAAAACATCATAAAAACGCGCATATCCCTGCCCAAGTCTTTTTTGACAGTATAGAATTGCATCTTCTTCAATAGAGGTATTAGACTTTACAATAAAAGCAGGATTCGACAGCATTGCATATCTATTGAAAAGGTATAAAGGTATGATGCAAAGCTTGCCACCTTTTTTTAGAACTCTGCTGCTTTCTTTTATAAAATTCATATCCGAGTCTCGTTCAAAATGCTCGAATGAACAATGTAAACCCATTTTTGTGAAAAACTCATCTTCTACTGGCATATTGCCAGCATCTCCACCAATAAGGTTGCCGTGAATTCCCTCTGGAGCTCCCAGGTCTTGCCGATAGACTTTGCATCCATATATTTTCTGATATATGTCCGCCGCAGGAGATGCTGCGCATGCAATATCTCCATATACATCTTCTTGTGAAAGATTAAGTAGTTTTGCAGCTAAGTAATGTTGCAAAGATTTGTTAAAAAATTCACTAGATGTATCCCCACCATAATAATTTGGAAACCTATTGTACCCTGCTTTATCAACGTACTCTTTGTAATCATCTTTATCAATATATAAATCCAATAAGTTATAATTTTCTATTCTCAGTTTTGATATAATTTCTTTTTCAATTAAATCGTTAGTAGCTGGTACATTGCCCCTTTTTTTCGGATTAGGGCAAAATAAATAATAATAGTTATATATTATGTTTGGAATAATATGTTTTAGTTTACGACTGGCATAGTTATATGCTTTTTCTGGGTTCTTAATTGCTTTTTCTATATTATTTTTTATATTTGTAAAATATTCCAAGGATTAGTCTTTCTTTTTTCAGGATTGAGATGATAAGAAATTACTTTTTGAAGATAAGTAATAATAGAACAATAATCTTTAAAATTCAAGTTATTTTGCCAAATTGTATCAACAGTTAATAGTTATATCAAAGAAATAAAAAATGGTGTTTTTATTTAGGTGTTGATAATATACAAATGACCTGACAACCATAACTTTTCTGATATACTGAGTTCCAATCGGGTTTACGTTTATATATATGCTATAAGCTATTTCAATGCTTCTATTAGATAATGATTAAGGTATCAATAATTACTGCTGTATTAAATGAAGTAGGGTTAATTGAGCAATGTATAAATAGTGTTCTTGATCAAAGCTATGAAAACATTGAATACATAATTGTGGATGGCGGTTCTGCTGACGGCACGATTGAAGTTATAAAGAAGTATGAGAATAAGATCTCAAACTGGATAAGTAAACATGACAACGGATTATATTTTGCCATGAATGAGGGCATTCAAATGGCATCTGGCAATATTGTCGGATTTCTTCATGCAGATGATTTTTATGCAAATAATAAAATTATTGAAACTGTTATTTTCCAAATGATAAAATACAACGTCGACGCTTGCTATGGAGATCTCCTATATGTTGATAGGTATGATGCTGAGAAAATAATAAGATATTGGAAATCCAGCACTTATGTAGATGGTCTGTTTAAAAGTGGATGGATGCCTCCTCACCCAACTTTATTTATTAAAAGGGATATCTACAACAGATATGGTTTTTTTAATACTGATTTCAGGATTGCAGCAGATTATGAACTAATGCTCAGATTCTTTGAAAAGAGTAAGATTTCTTCACATTATATTCCTGAAGTGCTTATAAAGATGAGAGTTGGTGGTGTAAGCAATAGAAACATAGGAAATATATTTAGAAAAACATCAGAAGATTATAAGGCATGGAAAGTAAATAATCTTTGTGGCGGCGGGTATACTATTTTGCGTAAGAATATTTCTAAGATTCCCCAGTTTTTTGTGAGAAAGTAGAGTATGTTAAAACGTTTACGAAGAAAGAAATTAGTTCTTGCAGGAGGAGATTTCCTGTTAATTATTGTGGCCTTCTATTTGTCATACGCAATCAGGTACGGGGGGTTTGTAAATGTAATTTATCATGGTTCAGGTGGTTTGGCTTTATCTCTATTTACATTCCTTTTTCTTTTTTATATTGCTGAGGTTTACAATTTTGAAGGTAAGCTGTACCGTATTAGTTATTTAGTCAGACTTGCTATTGCAATAGTAATCGCAAATAGCTTGATTGCTTTTACATTATATTTCTTTGATCCGTTTAGAGGTAGCAGGATAGTTTTTGTTTTAAATTATTTTATCATATTTTTTCTTTTGTTTTTATGGCGATACTTTTTTGAATTGTTTTTTAAATATTCAAAAATCCGTTCAAGAGTTTTTATTGTAGGAGCCGGTAAAGCAGGCAAAGAAGTTTATGAGGATTTGTGTAGATATGAAGACTTCAAGGTTATGGGGTTTTTAGATGATGATGAAAAAAAGAAGGGCTTAATTGTTGGTTCTGCTAAAGTCGTTGGAGATACAAGCATGCTTACGTCTCTGGCAGAAAGCAACAGTGTTGATACCGTGGTCGTTGCTATTACTCATAGCTCGTCTCCTTTACTCTTAACAAGAATAATGAACATTAAATTTAGTGGAATAGACATCTATGATATGCCCACATTCTATGGACATATTGCAGGGAAGGTTCCAATATTACATATAAATGACAGTTGGCTTGGTTATGCTGATTTTTATGGAATAAGGAAAAATATATATAATACAAAGGTAAAGATGGTTATAGACAAGGTTTTAGCTATATTTGGAATTATAGTATCTTTTCCTCTGGCTGTTCTTGTAGCAATAGCTATAAAAACAACATCAGGAGGACCTGTCTTTTTTAGCCAGGAAAGGATTGGAGTAAATGCAAAAACATTCAAAATTGTGAAATTTAGAACCATGGAATGTGGGCAGGAAAAGGAAAGAAACTTTGCCGGCTCAAAAGCTGACCCAAGAATTACTAGCGTAGGTATGGTTCTAAGATTTTTCAGGATAGATGAAATACCTCAATTATGGAATGTTCTAAAAGGTGATATGAGCGTTATCGGTCCCAGATCTTTGATCAAGGATGAAGTAGAAGAATTTACAAGCAAAGTGCCGTATTTCTTTCTAAGGCACTCTATAAGACCTGGAATTACTGGATGGGCTCAAGTAAATTATAAACATGGGGCATGCGTTGAGGATAGTATTGAGAAGCTTCAGTATGACCTTTTCTATATCAAGAACCTTTCTTTTAACTTGGATTTTCACATCTTCTTAAAAACTGTTAAGGCAGTGATATTTGGGAGAGGGGCGAGATAAACCAAATACACCTAGGAGGCGCATGTGTGGCGATAAGAAGGTATCCCTTATTAAGATGGAAGGATATATCATTACCTGCACCTCTGGGGTGAAAGCCAATCCATTCTTCTTTAAAATCGAAGTATAAGCAAGGTATCATCTATGCGACTAACACATGTTATAAAATATTTATATTTCTTCTTGACATTGCCTGGCAAGGGTTGTTAAATAACAAAAGTTTTCAGGTTAATTACTTAAGGACGCAAACATTCCTGCAAAAAATTCAAATAACCTTAATTGTCTGGTGAGAGAACAAATGCTTCAAACACATCCTTTGCCTGCAGCAAATTTCATTCATAAAATTCACACACATTATTAATATGGGATTCCAGTTTTGGAAAGGAGGAATAACATGGATGTTATTCGCAAAGTTTATTTTGTATTTATACTTGTAGCCTTAGTAGCTTTTATTGGCGGATTGAGCGGTGCGGAAGAGAAAGCAAAGACAAACATTAATACGGCAACTATTGAGGAGTTAGCATCATTGCAAGGTATTGGCGAAAAGAAAGCTGAATCTATAGTTGAACATCGCGAAAAAGTAGGTCTATTTACCACAATTGAAGACCTGAAAGACGTAAAAGGTATAGGAGATAAAATATTTGATAAAATCAAGGATCAGATTGCGGTTGAATAATTCCCATATTTTAGTGTGTATTACTTTTGGGTAAAGATCGAATTACTTTACCTTCCTTGGAATATCATAACTTTTTCGAGCAAAACCAGGAATCCCATATTATTCTTTAGTTTTGCAGGTAAACAGCTTTAGTAAAGATTTCATGATGCCTTTGTCCGTGCTAAAAATAAAGATGATGGATACGAAATAGACTTCTAAATAGCTGAATTGAACAGGAAGTTCATAACTTATCCAGTATAAAAGTCAACTAAAATTAATTTAACCAAGCAGGGAAGCATGGTTAAATCATGTACAAAAATAATCACGCCTTCACTTTAATTGAGCTTCTAATAGTTATATTCATCATTCTCACAATCACAGGTTTAATGTTTCCCGTCCTTTCCAGTATCAGAGAAAAATCAAAGCAGGCAGTGTGTATGAGTAATATGGGGCAGTTGTTTAAGTGCCTTGTTCAATATTCAATCGAAAACGACGGGTATCTTCCATTGGATGATAATAGCGGACCATGTAACGGTGAGGTATGGTTTAAGGCAGTTGATAGATACATAATAACAGATACATTGCCTGAAAACCAGACTGAGATTTCAACGAAGGAAAGGCTTATGCGTATAAAACAGGATCCTGTTTTTAAAACTATATCTCAAGATGAAAAGGATAATACTCGCTCTATTAAAATGAATACTCAGCTTGCCCAAGGATCAATGTGTCGCCGTATGATTGATTCAATTAGTTTTCCATCCAAAACTGTTCTGTTATTTGATGGCAGGATAAATAATACCACTGTAGCAAGTAAATATGACGGTTCCTATGGCAGCGTTGCACAGAGGCATTCAAGAGGTGCAAATATACTATTTATAGATGGCCATGTTGAACGCGTACAGAATGGAGATAGTGATGGTACTGCTAATGAGGGATGGCCAAACGGACATGCTGACCAGGGAATAATATGGGATCCGGACTAGCATTTTTAAATTAAAGATACACATCTTCTTAAATCATTTCACACTCATTTCTTCAAGTTCTGTTTGATATACTCCAGGAATTCGTATAACATTGAATTGCAAATATATGATATAATACAAATTAAGAAGGAATTTTTAAGAATATTAAACTGTACTGAATGACTTTGTTACGAATTATATATAAATGGCGGTGTGGTAAGCTCACAGGGATTTCCCTTGCCCGATTAGATCAGCTATGAATTCAATAATAGTAACGTGGAAGAATTCATTAAGGAACTTAGTGGATTTTTACGAAGCGAAAAGAGGGAGTATTTATACCTTTTACCCAACACTATTTCTATTATTTGTGTTGATAAATATTGGTTGTTACTGGTGGGCAATGTTTACGGCATTTCCGGAGCTTACACGGGGAAACGCCGGACAACATTACTTTAAGGTACAGTTTCCTGTTGGTTTTCTGGGTGCACTCTTTGACAGTCTCTCCTTTTTTGTTACCATATTTATTATTCGCCGTGTACTACGTGCCCAGAAAAACGTTGAATACATTTTACATCTTTCACTTGACCTGGTAATTGCAGTATTGGCGACCTTCTGGGTGTTGTTTGTATTCTCATTTTCTGGTTGGATAATTCATTTGTTAGACTCAATACATCAAGATTTAGCCGATAGAAATGAAGATTACAAAAGAATGCTGGTTGATGCACTTGCAAATCCTACAGATAATAAACGTAACATTTATTTTGGCCTCATAATGGGAGTATCTGCCATGTTGCCTACATGTAGCTATGTATTCATGTTTCTGAAGTCTTCTTTTCGTACAATCTTTCAGCAAAAGTATTGATTGACAAGCGGGAAATATAGGTTTATAGTAATATTGATATAAGATATGCATATACCCGACTTTAAGCGATTATACATGTCCGGAAATTCGGTGTTAAACAGTCGGATATTTGCAGGGTTTTTAGTTGAAGACTATTGTGAATCTGCCGATAATAATAAGATATTTGTTATGTTACAGCAAACAAAGTGTAAATCAAAGTAATGCTAGAATCAAAAGAGTTAGGCAAACAGCCGTATATGAATACTGTTTGACAAAGCGAGTTTGTACTGGGAGGTGAAGGAAATTATAATTATGGTCAGAAAAACAATGATATTCATATCAATAA
The DNA here is from genome assembly GCA_001828595.1 of Planctomycetes bacterium RIFCSPLOWO2_12_FULL_40_19. GTDB lineage: Bacteria > Planctomycetota > Brocadiia > Brocadiales > Scalinduaceae > Scalindua. The sequence goes on along the minus strand of MHZA01000127.1, from coordinate 11,972 downwards.
TAGCGGTGTTTATTCACACCGGATGCAACTCGTTTGATAAGATTCCTAGCGAGATAATTGGAGCCTCAAATAAAGATATTGAAAATAGATTAGAATTCATAAACGGTACGTACAAACTTTCACCCCCGGACGTCGTTGAAATTGATGTCAATGATAATCCGGAACTTAGAACCGCTGCTACCATAAGACCGGATGGGAACATTTTTTTCCCGCTTTTGGGCGATATATACATAGAAGGGCTTACCCCATTGGAGATTCGGGAGAAGATACATAAATTGTTAGGCAGATATCTAAAGGAACTTCCCGAAGAAGCCGTGTCTGTGAGGATAGCAGGATTTAACAGTAAGAAGGTTTATATATATAGTTATGGGGGAGGTATCACACAAATTTCCTTTACCGGCGATCTTACAGTGCTTGATGCTATTACGAAATCAGGTATGCTGGCGCGTACAGCTAAACAAAGTGCAATCAATATTATTCGCGGAGAAAGTGATACAGTTGAGAAACCTCAAAAACTTGTCGTAAATCTGAACGATATTATTAAGAAGGGAAAGACAGAAAATAATATTGTCCTCAGGCCGAATGACATTGTCTATCTTCCCCCTACGTTTCTTGGGAGGATCGGCTTTATAGCACAAGACGTTCTACGCCCAACACAGCCTGCTCAGTCAATTGGTTCTGCTGCTGCGAGTGCACAATCTAATGCATTGGGATTTGGCGGTATATCAAAGACTGGAAATTAAGGTATCAGAAAGAAATGGAACAGGAAAAAACTCAGTTTGATATACAGAGGTATATAAAGCTACTTTTAAGACGAAAGTGGTTGTGGATTATACCCACAATATTGTTCGCTATAGGGTCAACTATCTACGCATCTATATTGCCAGATATTTATGAGTCCAGATGTGTCTTGATAGTGGAAGATTCTAAAGTGCTTTATAATTTAATTGGTGGGGGCGGTGGTGAAAGCGCTACAAGAATGTTACAGGTTGTTAGAGAAAGAATGTTGGGTTGGCAATCTGTAGTCCGGATTATAAAGCTTCTGGAGCTGGATAAAGGTTTAGATGAAAATGATATGAGTGGCATGGAGAAATCATACCGTAATGTGACAAGGAAAGTTGACCTGAGAACAATTGGAAATAATTTGATGCAGGTATCCTACCGTGGAGAAAGACCTGAGATAAACTTTAGAATAGTGGATGAACTTGTATCAAACTTCATGGAGTTTAACTTAAAGGAGACGAGAACTGAGGCTGACGAAACAGTAGAATTTATAGAGGTAGATTTAGCACGGTTACAAGATAATCTCGATAAATCTGAACAGCAACTTCGCGAATTTGAGGAAGAACACCTTGATGACTTGCCAGGCAGTCAAAGCAGCATGCAGGTCGGCCTAAGCGATGCCAAGCAAAGACTTGTAGTTATTGATCGAGAATTGAATGACTTAAATCAGCAGATAGGCTTCTTAGATGATCATTTAGAGAAAGAAAATAAAACTATAACAGGCGAAATAACACGAGTACCCAATCCTAAGATAGGTGATATAAACAAACAGATAAATGATTTGGAAATAGAAGTTAATACATTGCGTTCCAAGTATTTTGATGAACACCCAAGCATCGTAAAGAAGCTGAAAGTACTTGATAGTTTGAAAGAAATGCTTGAAAAAGAGTCCGAAAAAATTGTGAGTGAAGAAAAGATCGTAAATAATCCGGTTTACTCTAGCCTTATGCAAAAGGAGTTCGTTGTGCAACTCAAGCTTAAAACCTTACAAAGGCAAAAAAAAGACACTGAGGAGACAATAGCCAGACTCGAAGAATCTGTTAAAGCTATGCCCGCAATGAGGCAGAAACTTGGAGAATTACAGAGGGGTTACAATGTTAACAAACAACTGTATGAACAACGGCTCATGCAAAAAGCAAAGGCTGATCTTGTAAAGAATATGTCTCTTGATGCAAAGACCAATCCTTTTACTATAGTTGAACCTGCAAGGATATCATATCAGCCCATAAAGGTCGTTAAAATAAGGATAATAGGAATAGGAATTATTATGGGTTTTGGATTAGGAATTGGACTGGTCTTCGGATTGGAACAGATCGATCAAAGATTCAAGACCATGGAAGAGGTTCAAGGATACCTGAATATCCCCGCTTTAGGAATGATTCCAACGATATTGACAAATACTGAGATTAAAAGAAATACCAGGAGAAAGATAATTGTATCAAGTTCACTGGCAGTATTTTTTATTACTGCCACAGCAGTCTGCCTTATTGTGGAACCAGTTAAAACTATTGTTAGTGATAAGGCCAATCACGGATGGGACAAGCTGGTAGAGTTAATTAAAGAGTGATTGCGTTTTGTAATTTATGATAAATAAATTTAAACAAATTTATCTTCTAAAGTTTTTGCCGTAAGACCCGATATTAAAAGTATATATAATCCAACGAATTCACTTCAGTGTTGTGTACGGGAATCTTAACAGAATGCAGGAATTCTTCCTCTTTACAATAGATACAGTCAGGGAATGGCTGGAGACAAATTATTGCAGATTACATATTATATACATAACTACCAGGTCACTTAATATCTCACAACATTCAAAAAATGTATAAAAAATTCTACGGTTTAAGAGAGAATCCATTTAATCTGACTCCTGATCCTGACTTTCTATATTTGAGCAAAGTGCATCAAAAAGCGATGGCATATTTGACGTATGGGCTGGAGTCGGGGAAAGGGTTTGTGCAACTCACGGGTGATATTGGAAGCGGCAAGACCACACTGCTGAAAACATTATTAATGAGAAACAGGAATAAAATTAAGTCGGCTTTTATCGTAAATCCCAGAGCGAGCTTCGAACAACTTTTCAGGATGATACTGTATCAGTTTTCTGTAATAGAATTAGAGTCAGAGTATCCAAAAGATGTGTTATTAGGCAAATTTTATGATTATCTCACGGAACAATCAAAGCAAAATTGTCCGGTTGCCATTATCTTCGATGAAGCACAAAATATAGATACTACGGTACTTGAAGAAATACGTATGTTGTCAAATCTGGAGACTGAAAAGATAAAACTTTTACAAATGATCTTTGTTGGCCAACCGGAACTAAGAGAGATATTCTTGCTGCCAAAATTCAGGCAATTAAAACAAAGGATATCTGTTGCCTACCACATAACCCCGCTGGGCAGAGAGGATACAGAGGCTTATATAAACCACAGGTTAAAGGTTGCTGGCGCTGATGAGAGATCGATTTTTACCCGATGTGCGTGTGACGAAATCTATGCATATTCGAGTGGAGTGCCGCGTCTTATTAATATAGCCTGTGATGCAACTCTGCTTGCCGGGTATGTTGAAGAGAAAAGAGTTTTAGATGAAAACATTGTTAAAGAAGTGATAAGCGAATTGATTGAAGACCTGGGCTACAATACAAAACAAGACGAGTATCTGTCAACGACTTAAATTATAGTTTCATGCGGCAACCTCTTTTGAATAATAGTTGTTGGTATTTAACTGCCTTGCGGTGAAACTTTAAGAGGTACAGGAAACGAAAGACGATTCGGGCAGTGCAACCTTTAAGTTTAAACTTCGGGTGTTTATTATTTAAAAATTTTCTAAAAAATTATGTCTAAGATCGAAAAAGCTTTAGAAAAATCTATAAAAGAAATAAAGGAAGATGAAGGCAGTGTATCCACACCCGAACTTACAGATACGGATAAGTCCGGCGTACATGACAATGGTGAGGAGGGCTATTCCGCTCCTCAAAAGATGGCTGAACCTGACAACGATGTGTACATGCATGACTATCTTAAAATACACAACTTCGAATCTTCATCTGAATCAAAGCTGGACAAAAGTGAAAGTCACATAATATCTGCTATAGAAAAGCAGGAAAATGAAATCAGCGCTGCACATAGGCCGCTGATTAGTGGAGATTATGGCCAGTTAATGGAAGGTAGCGGCCTTTTGCCTCAAAGACGGGATAAAGAGAATACAGGAAGTTTGATACCTGCAACAACGATCAATGACTATGAAGTGGATGAGCATATAGCATCGTATTATGAAACTATTGGAAAGCAGACATGGAAGGGCCCTATAATGGTTCACTTTAGAAGATTGCAAGTATCTCTCAGCGCTCTGCAAAGTAATAATATGTGCAAGGTAATGGTATTTACCAGCTCAAATCAAAAGGAGGGCAAAAGCACGATTTCTACGAATATGGCTATCACATTATGTAGCAATAAAAGAACTAAAGTAGCTATTGTGGATTGTGATTTTAGAAAACCTACGCTTAACAAGCTGTTAGGTTTTTCTCCTGAAAAAGGTTTGTCGGATTATCTGCTTGAGGAAGCAGATCTTAAAGACATTCTTATCAACGGCTTAGTACAGAATTTAACACTGGTTCCTGTAGGGAACAAACCTTCTAATACATGTGAGTTGTTTGCATCAGAAAGAATGCGACAAGTTGTTACATACTTGAGAGAGCATTTTGATTATGTGCTAATTGATACCCCACCTGTGCTGGCATTCCCTGATACGGTAATCATAGCCCCTCTGTCAGACGGAGTCATTTTTATTCTTAACTGTAAGAAAACCAGGAAAAGTATCGCAAAGCGGGCAATTGAAACACTTAACAATTGCAAGATTTTAGGTTTTGTAATGAATATGAGTGAGGCCGCCGCTGTTGACTATTATGGATATACTTCCGGCTACTACTATTACGACTACGCATCATCCTGACCTCTCAAAGAGTATACATATTACCCAACCCGCCTTCCATAAAAATACGCTAAGACAGGAGTATAGTGACTATTTTTTATCAGTTGGTATTTTTGTCTGGCAGGTTGACTACTAAGTGTTCAACGTTACCGGTAATGTCAGACTTCACATGACCGTGCCGGGTTAGACGGGTCATCAGTCCTATTCGGGCAAACTGCGGGCTCGAATGTAACTGAGAGGGCGGAGCTGTGTCTGGACTTCAGCAATTTCCTACCTGATTACTACCCTGCCCGAACCTGCCCGAATAGGTACAGGCGGGTAGATCAGGCGGGTAAATTGATTTTTTCCAGCGAAGCGGACAAAACTAAGTCCGGCTTTAGCCTGACCCATCTCGATAATTTACTAAAATGCTTAATGCCCTTACTATAGACATTGAAGATTACTTTCAGGTATCGGCATTTGAGAAATATGTTAAACATGAAGATTGGTGTACTTATCCTTCAAGGGTTGAAGCCAATACATTGAAGGTACTTGATATGCTGGAAGAGTTTTCTGTAAATGCAACATTTTTTATACTTGGTTGGGTTGCGGAAAAACATCCTTCTATTGTCAAGGAGGTTCAAAAAAGAGGTCACGAGATAGCCAGCCATGGATACAATCACAAATTAGTTTACAACATGAGCCCTGAAGACTTCCGAAAAGACATAAAAATGGCAAAGATGTTACTTGAAGATATCTGTGGGAAAAAGGTCTGCTGCTACAGGGCGCCGAGTTATTCAATCACAAATGAGTCTCTATGGGCATTGGACATACTGATCGAAGAAGGATTCGAATGTGATTCAAGTATATTTCCGGTCTATCATGATATATACGGGATACCCAATGCCGGGAGGTTTCCCCATGATATAAACAGCTATCATGGAGTTATAAGGGAGTTTCCTGTTTCAACTGTACAAATTAATATTTTAAAAAATCTTAAATATAGAGTTCCTATATCCGGCGGGGGTTATCTAAGACTGTTTCCTGTATGGTTAATCAAGAAAGCCATAAAACACATAAATGAGAGTGAAGGACAGCCGGCTATCCTCTATTTCCACCCCTGGGAGATAGATCCGGAGCAACCCAGGATCAGGGCCGGAATTAGATCAAGGTTCAGGCACTACATAAACCTTGACAGTACCATGGAGAAGGTGAAATATCTTTTATCTTCGTTTAAGTTTGCTCCCATAAGCCAGGTTTTAAAAATCAACGAGAACTAATATAAACAATGTGATGATTTCAGTTTTTATTTTCGGTTCAAAATGGGTAAAGATATTATTAAGATTATATTAGCTTCAGAGAATGATAAAGCCCTATGGGATAGTTATGTTACAGAACATAAAGACGCTGCTCCATACCACACATATGCATGGAAGCAGGCTGTAGAGGCGGCATACGGTCATGATGGTTATTATTTTATTGCCGTAGTTGACAATGGGAAAGATTCCGCTCGCAAAGCCGTAGGCATCCTGCCTCTTATTCATTTGAAAATCCCTTTTGGACGCGGCGCCTTGATCTCACTTCCTTTTTGTGATGTTGCCGGGCCATTATCTGATAATAAAGATATAGAACAGCAGCTTATTGCTGCAGCTTTGGCGCTTGGCAAAGAAATCGGTGTAAATGAGATTGAACTGCGTTCTTCAAAATCAGAGTTTGAGCTTAAGACAGATACATTGCATGTAGAAACACATTCTCTTAAGGTAAGAATGTTTCTTGATTTGCCGGACTGTTCAGAGAATCTTTTAAAGAGTTTTAAATCAAAACTGCGAAGTCAAATTAAGAAACCGGAGAAAGACGGACTTCGGTTTGAGTGGGGGGATATTAATAAACTGGATGATTATTACAAAGTTTTTTCAATTAACATGAAGGATCTTGGTTCTCCTGTTCATTCAAGAATGTGGTTCAGGTCAGTTATGATGTTTTATGCGGATAAAGTCCGTATGGGGCTGGTGTATCTGGAACAGCAACTCATAAGCTGCGGCATTATCTTAATAGTTAATAATGTGGTAACAGTTCCCTGGGCTTCCACCCTGAGAAAATATAACCACTTGTCTCCTAATATGATGCTTTACTGGAATTTTCTGGCCTTTGCCTCTGACAGGGGATATGCGAGGGTTGATTTTGGCCGTTCAACCCCCAATGAAGGAACCTATAAATTTAAAACTCAATGGGGAGCAAAACCATATCCTTTGCATTGGCATCACATTTACATGAATAAGACAAAGTCCAATAAAACAATAAATATGCAGGACACCCGAAGCACAAAGATGGAAATAGCCGCTAATATGTGGAGCAAGCTGCCCCTATGTGTGGCAAATATTTTAGGGGCAAGGATAAGGAAATATATTTCTTTGTAAAAATTCAGGGATTTCCGCCTAACAAACTGGCGGGCACAAATCGTAAACCTTAAAATGACTTATTTTTACCATGTTCCTCCATCGGCAGCGCCTGTCTATCTAAAGGATATATACAATAGTCTGAAAGGATTATTGTATGTGGAGGATTATCTGCAAAAATTTCAAAGGGAACTTGAGGAGTATTTTCAGACAAGAAATGCATTTTTAATTTCATCCGGCAGGGCAGCATTAACCATAATCCTTCAGGCATTGTATCGTATTGCAGGCAATGTCCGGAAAAATGAAGTCATCATTCCTGCGTATACCTGTTATTCTGTCCCGGCATCTATTAATAAGACCGGATTGAAAGTCAGGCTTTGTGATATTGACCAGAATACACTGGATTTTGATTATTCACTCCTCCCTGATATTATATCCGAACGTACATTGGCCGTAATCCCGTGCAGCCTATTCGGTATTCCTTCGGATATAGAAAGATTACAAAATATTATTGCTGGAAGAAAAGTATTTATAATTGACGATGCTGCTCAGGCTATGGGTGTTTCTGTAAATGGCAGGCTGGCAGGTACCAGAGGCGATATAGGTTTGTTCAGCCTTGACAGGGGCAAGAACTTTACGACTGTAGAAGGCGGCATAATTGTGACAAATCGGGTAGATATTGCTGATCAAGTTAAAAGAATATTAAACGGCCTGGATGGATATACTAAGGTCAGTCAATTTGTCATCCTGATAAAGGCGGTTATAATCTCACAAATTTTGCGCCCGTTTCTTTATTGGATCGCAGCTAATTTTCCCGGTCTTGGTGTGGGGGGAACTTTTTATTCAACACGATTTTCACTCAAGAGTATGTCAAATACACAGGCAGGTTTGGCGTGGAATTGGCTTGAGAAATTAGCAGGTTTTAATCTGGCCAGGAAAGAAAATACAGAATATTATTACAAAGAATTTGCCGGTATACAAAATATTCGTTGCTTAAATGGGAATCCTGAAGCCACTTATCACAGGTTTCCATTCTTTTTGAATGGTATAAAAAATAAAGATATGAACAGGTTAAAGCTGCTTGGTATGAGCCAAAGGTATCCTGACAGCATCGATCATATACCAGAACTTAAATTTCAGAATAACAATAACTATCCAGTTGCATCATCAGTTTCAAAGAATTTATTATGCTTACCGACACATCTGGATTTTAATAAGTCGTCCAGGCAAAAGCTTGTCCAGCAGCTTAAAAAGCTTGGAAGAAATAGTAGGTGAAATTTACATTGTCCACAGATTCTCGCAGATTTTAGGATTCGAAGTTAAAAATAGTTATTATCAGCATATATCTGTGCAAATCCCTGCCCGACGGATTGTTTGTCGGGTGCGCCCCATTTATCTTGATAAATATTTTAGAATATCTTTTCTGGTTATCCATCACCTTCATATTGTACGCCTACATAGGCTATCCCTTGTTGCTGATATTATTATCTAAAATCAGAAACCGTACCATCAAAAAGGGGAAAATTACTCCAAACGTTTCATTTATTATCACGGCATATAATGAGGAAAAACGAATCCGGGAAAAAATCGAAGATACCCTGAAGCAGGACTATCCCAAAGATAAATTAGAGGTTATTATTGCGTCAGACTGTTCCGATGACGGTACGGATGAGATTGTGCGGTCGTATGAGTCTCAAGGGGTCAGGCTGGTAAGAGCAATCGAAAGACGAGGGAAGGAGGCTACTCAAAAGCTGGCAATTGATACTGCTAAAGGGGAAATACTTGTCTTTTCGGATGTAGCAACAATGCTGTCGTCAAATGGGGTTAAAAACATTGTCAGGAACTTCAATGACCCGACTGTTGGATGTGTCAGCAGTGTGGATAGATTTGTTGACCCTGACGGTCAAATAAGCGGCGAAGGCGCTTATGTTAAATATGAAATGTTTCTTCGTAATCTCGAAATGAAGGTAAATACCCTCGTAGGATTGAGCGGTTCTTTCTTTGCCGCCCGCAAAGTGGTCTGCCAGAATTGGGCTACCGATTTGCAAAGCGATTTCAATACCCTGCTGAATTCAATAAAGATCGGACTTCGTGGGGTATCCGATTCTGAAAGTATAGGTTATTACAAAAACATTATTGATGAAAAAAAGGAATTCGATAGAAAAGTAAGAACCGTAATAAGAGGTATATCTGTATTCATGAAAAGCCTGTCTTTGTTAAATCCTTTCAGATACGGCCTTTTTTCCTGGCAGCTATTCAGCCATAAATTATGCAGGTGGCTGGTTCCATTTGCCATGATACTGGTGCTTGTGAGCAATCTGTTTTTAATTCCTTATCATGAAATGTACAAGGGTATTATGATTCTACAGGTTTTGTTTTATGTAGTGGCTTTTGTAAGTAGTATCAGAAAAATATTGCCGTTCAAAAGTATAATGAAAATCCCATTTTATTTTGTGATGGCGAACCTTTCGATTCTTGTCGCCTGGTATCGGTATTTTAAAGGGGAACGTTTAATAACATGGGAGCCGTCAAAAAGATAAATCGGCGAAAATAAATATCGAATATCGAACAAGGAATAATGAATGTCAAAGAATAGTGGAATTTATGATCTTGAAGATCGTTTAATAGATTTTGCCGTCCGGGCCGGAGCGGTTAGGCTGGAATCCTCCCGATAGGCCTGCCCGACTACGTCGTTCGGGCGGGGAGGGAATAACCCCACTTTCGTGGGCAATCCAGATTCAAGTATAAATCCCCCTTAGTCCCCCTTGTAAAGGGGGATGAGGGATTTGTGAGCGTACTTTCTTTAAAAAGTTTTGTATCAATCGAAATAAAATATATGTTATTAACGAGTCCATTAATTATCAGGTTTATTATCCTGTTTGTACTCTTGCTTTGTGCATACTATCCAATAATGCCCGAACTGGTCAATATATGGCTGGAAGACTCGAATAATTCACATGGGTTGTTAGTTCCATTAATTGCCGTATTTTTCGCATATCAGAAGAGAGACGATTTAAAATCGTATATAGCGGATATGCATAATCACAGGTGCAAGTTTTGGGCGACTACTTTTGGGTTAATTGTTTTTTCAGGGAGCCTGTTAATGTATGTTTTATTTTATATAGGTCATATAGCATTCGTCTCCAGGCTGATGTTCATACTCTCGCTGATATCACTGGTATGGTATTACTTTGGAGTCAAATTAGTGAAAATTATACTTTTTCCGTTATTATTTCTGCTTTTTATGATTCCTGTTCCAGACAGCTTTATAAGTCACATTACATTGCCAATGAAGACTTTTGCCACAAACCTGGCAGTTCCCCTTATCAAGTTATTCGGTGTCGCTTTGATACAAGAAGGGAACATAATTCATTTAACTACGTGCACTCTTGAGGTTGCTGAAGCATGTAGTGGAATCAGGTCGCTAACTTCCATGTTGATGTTAAGTTTCTTCTTTGCTCATATGACTAAAGGCAACAGTTATAGAAAAATAATATTGGTTTTATTTGCTCCTGTAATTGCGGTCATAGCGAACGTTCTGCGGATTATGGGCACCGGTCTCTTGGCTAATGTTTATGGAGAATCAGTTGCCAGGGGGTATGTACATGATATTTCAGGCTATCTGGTTTTTATATTTGGTTTTAGCGGACTTTTCCTTTTATTTAAACTACTAAATGTGGAGTCAGTGCAGGATGAACCGGAATAAATTTTTTGTATCACTTATTGCTTTGTTTTTAACATTAGGCTCGGTAATCTATTTATCTGGACGGCCGCTGCCCGTGGTGGTTGAAAAAAGACTTGATAGTCTGCCTTATACAATTGGACTATGGGAAGGGAAAGACTTTAGCTTCGATAAGATTATTATTGATGAGCTTGATACTGATGAAAGCGTTGCAAGGAATTATATAGACAGAAACAATAATTATATAATCACACTATATATAGGATATTATGGAACAAAAAAAGGGGGAAGGACTGCGCACAACCCCAACGCTTGTTATCCTTCATCAGGGTGGAACATTATAAGTGATACAAGCGCCAATATTATTGGAGGATATGACAGCGTAAATAGATTATTGGTAAAGAAGGGTGATACGACTCAAATAATTTATCACTGGTACCAGGACGAAGACAAAATCATCCAATCTGGCATTGAACAAAACATAAATCGCTTTATTAATAAGGTACGCTACAATCGGGATGATGGAGCATTTGTAAGGATATCAATTGATGGCAGATTTGAGAGGGCGGAAGATGTTCTAATACAGTTTGGACGTTTGCTTATGCCACTTATAGCCAAAAACTGGCCGGTTGAGAAAGAAATATAAATAGTACACAGGTTTTTATTTTCAGCTTTTTAGCTTTCACCTTTGTCTGCCCAGCGTGCCCTGTAGGGAAACGAAGTTTATCCTTCAGGGCGGAACAATTTATTCCACTCCAGAATAGAGAAAAGTGAACCATAATAATCTAAACAAACCCTTAAATATCCTTCATATATTTTCCGCTGATCTCTGGGCCGGTGCGGAGGTAATGATTTTTAATCTGTTAAATAGATTAAAAGACCACCCGAATTGTAAAATTACTGCCCTGTCATTAAATGAAGGGATACTTACTAATAGACTACAGAGTATCGGGATAGAGACATATGTCATTCCGGAAAACACAAATTCCTTCCTGGAAATATTCTGGAAAGCGCTTAACCTTTTTAGAGGGGTAAAGATAGATGTTATACATTCACATCGAAGTAAGGAAAACATGTTAGCTTTACTTTTAAGCAAATTCTTATTTAGAAAACCACTGATAGCCACTTATCATGGTTGGGGGGTTGAATATTTTGAAAAGACACTTATCATGGTTGGGGGGTTGAATATTTTGAAAAGA
>MHZA01000126.1 GCA_001828595.1 Planctomycetes bacterium RIFCSPLOWO2_12_FULL_40_19 | reverse complement strand
ATGAAAACGATAAAACATAAATATATAGTGGTTGGCCTGTTGGCCGTTTCGCTTTTCATATCTTCCTGTAGTAGAGGACAACAAAACGGTAGCGGTTCAACAGCAGATGGGGTATCAGAAACCAATAAGATTCAATCCGTTGAAGTGGTAAAACCGCAACATCGTTCATTCATTGCAGAGGTATTGATTACAGGCACTGCGCTGCCTAATCAGAAAGTGACGCTTTATGCAATGGAAAGCGGGTATGTGCAAAACATATTCAGTGATATTGGCGATATGGTCAGCAAAGGAGAGGTGGTTGCGGAACTGGCCAACCCTGAACTGGTGAGACAATATGAGCAAAAGAAAGCCCAACTGAAAGCAAAAAAATCCATTTATGAGCGCCTGGAATCTATTCATGAAAAAACGCCTGCCATTACTCCATTACAATTGGTAGAGGATGCCGAAGCAGAATACCTTTCTGTAGACGCCGGCCTGAATGCCATAAAAGACAGGATGAATTTCTTGTCTGTGAAAGCCCCTTTTGCAGGAAAGATCACTAAAAGACTTGTGGACCATGGTGCATTGGTACAAAGCGGTTTAACTGAGGATAATCCGCAGGGTATTGTTGAATTGCAGGAGATCAGTCCCATTCGTTTAACGGTTCCCCTGCCTGAATCGGATATAACAGCCATTGAAAAGGGCATGGACGTAACGGTTACTTTCCCTGAGCTTCCCGGCGAATCATTCCATGCTAAAGTCAGCAGGACAGCAGGAGCATTAGACCCCGCATCCAAAACCATGCAGGTAGAAATTGACATTGATAATCCCGACGGCTTTATCAAGCCCGGTATGTATGCTAAAGCTCTTATGCAGATCAGCAGGCGGGAAAGTGTTCTTTCCCTTCCTGTGACAGCGCAATGGATCTTTCAGAACCAGCTTTTTGTATTGATAGTAAAGGATGACAGGGTGGAGCGTGTCCCGTTACGGAAAGGTTTGGCAAACAAAGACTATGTTGAAGTTCTTAACCCTGAAATCACTGAGAGTTCACTGGTGATTGTTCAGGGAAAAGGATTGGTGCAGCCCGGCCAGATTGTTAAACCTGTTTTAAAAATCAAATAAAATGAAACGATATATCAATATAACTATAATACCGGCGGTTATCCTGCTTGCCGGGTTTTCGGGTTTGGCAAAAGCACAGGATAAAATGCAGGAGGTCAACCTGGAAACCGTACTGAAATTAGGCGGGGCCAATAACCTGACCATACAGGAGTATAAGCAACGGCAGGAACTCGCATTAGCCAACCTTGTTAAGGCAAAGGAGTGGTGGCTGCCGGATATTTTTGCAGGCACAACCATTCACCAACTGTGGGGTAATGCCATGAACACTGATGGCAGAATTTTCACCAATCTCGATCGTCAGAGTTTCTGGGGAGGTACAGGTTTAAACGCTAACCTGGATTTTGGTGATGGAATTTTCAAAGCCAACGCTGCCAAACTCAAAGCTAAGGCATCGGTGTACCAAACACAGGCGGAGAAGAACAAAGCCCTGCTTAGTATCATAGAGACCTACTATGATTTTTTGACAGCACAGCTTAATTATAAAGCCTATGAGCAACTGGTAGCGGAAGCGGATGACCTTGCCAGCCAGATAGCCGTTCAGGTGGAGGCTGGATTGCGTTTTGAATCGGAACTATTATTGGCAAAAAGCAATTCCAATCACATAAGAGTGGAAATGCTTTTTGCCAGGACTCAATACTATAGCATGTCAGCGACGTTGGTAAAATTGCTGAATCTGGATCCTGTCATGAAGCTGGCTGCAACAGAAACAGTTTTAGCTCCTCTTGAATTGATAACAACTCAAAGCATGGATGTTTCCTTCGATTCGGCATATCAAAGCAGGCCGGAGCTGAAAAGCATGGAGCTGATGCTGCAATCGTTATATGAGGAGAAAAAAACAACTACAACCGGTCTATTGCTGCCTGAGTTGTCAGTAAATACTAAAGGTTCTTATTTCGGCGATGTATTTGACCCTCTCGATCCGACCGCCGAAATCAATGGAGCGCTTCTCTGGAAAATTCCCCTGGGAAGATTGACATTCGGCGGAGAATTAAAGCAGTACAATGCCCGGATTGCTTTGCAGAAAATTCAAATGCAACAAGCCAGGGCACAGGTGAATGAAGAAGTGATCAGTGCAAGAGAACAGATCCTGGCAGCCAAGGAGCAAACAGAGGTTGCGCTGGAAGGAAGCCAACTGGGAGAACAAGCCTTAAAGCAAAGTATAGAGAGGCAACAGTTAGGAACAGTCCGTCCCTTTGAAATCCTGCAAGCTATGGAAATCTATATCAAATCAAGGTTGGATCACCTGAAAGCGGTTTCAACCTATAACAAGGCGCAATACAAATTGCTTGTAGCAATGGGGAATGATTTGTAATCCGCTACAACGAAGGCGCTGATACAGGCAAAAAAGGATTACGTTTCGTCAGTCATTGATTACAACAAGGCTCAATACAGATTATTTGTAAGTGTTGGCAACAAACTTTAGTACTCCAATTTACAAATACGGCAATGTGCTTTTATGAGCGTAATACTAAATGAACAATTCCATGCTTTAATCCTGAGCACATCTGTATAATTTTGGGCAGAACGGCTGTAAGTACTAAACCAGGGAGTTTAGAATATCCACCCCGCGTTCCAGGGTTTCGAATGTTGCGGCGTAAGACAGCCTGAAATGAGTTTTCTTTTCAGAAAATACGCTGCCGGGTATGATTAATAAATCACGTTTTATTGCCTCAGTAACGAATTCTTCGTCAGTGCCCCATGGTACCTGAGGAAAGACGTAGAAGGCGCCATCAGGTTTGGTTATCTTGTAACGTTCCATAAGGCCGTCGCAAACAAAATCACGTTTCTTTTTGTAGTCTTCTATATATTCATCCATATTAACATCCATGGCCTTGACTCCTGCTATCTGTGCGAATGAGGGGGCGCAGATATACGTATACTGCTGGAGTTTTATCATTTCATCAATAATCTTTGCCGGACCAATTGCACTGCCTAATCGCCATCCGGTCATTGCGTATGATTTGGAAAAACCGTTACAGGTCAGTGTATTTTCGTAGAATTTTCCGATACTTTGATATTCCGTTTCATAAACAAATTTTTCATATATTTCATCTGAAATAATTATCAGGTTGTGTTTCTTTGCAATATCGCAGATTTCTTTAAGGTGTTGCGGCTTGCAAACTACACCTGTAGGATTGGATGGGCTGTTTATAATGAGGATCTTAGTGCGCGGGCTTATGTGAGGTGAGATACGTTCCGGGGTAAGTTCAAAATCAGGATATGTGTCAATAAATTTTGTTTTGCCACCACAAAAATTTACAAGGTGCTTAAATGACACAAAGTATGGATCAGGCACAAGGATTTCATCTCCGGGGTCTATGAGAACCAGAAACGCAAGGGTTAAAGCTCCGGCAACCCCCGAAGTTATCATTATGCTTTCGCCTTTGATGCAGCGTTCTTTTCTTGCTTTTTCCAGAATCTTTTCGCTAAGCTCTGGTATACCCTGTGTTATTGTATATCTGTTAAAACCCCCTTCTATCGCTTTGATGGCTTCTTTTCTTACCACTTCAGGAACATCAAAATCCGGTTGTCCAATGCTGAGGTTTACCGGATTTTTAATCTTTTGCGCCAGATCGAATACCTTTCTTATTCCGGATGCTTCAAATCCCCGCATTCGATCGGCTATCATCAGGAAGCCTTTTCCTTTTCATCTGTTGCGACTGCAGTGACGGCAGTTTCTTCTTCAGTTTTCTTTGCCACCTTTACTTTCTTTTTCACCTTTGTAGTTTTTACCTTTGGCAATCCATACACAGATTTCTTTTCATCCCACAAACCCTCATCAGTTAAATATTTGATGCGTTCCGGTCTTGTGAGAACACTTCTATGCCTGACCAATTTACCCTTTGTTACAAGACTTTTGTCAATGCTCATTACCCTTTCTCCCTCATCTTATTTGAATTGGATAGCTGTTTGCAAATTGCTTTTTTCCTTCGTATTCTAACTTGCTGATTTCGCTTAGAGTCTTTTTAATTTCATCACTATCCCTGGAATTAAATTTACCTGTACATACAACGAGTTCGTTTCCTCTTTTTGCCACGAAGGTATTGTAGCCCGTCATATTTTTGATAGCCTTTGCTAAATTAGTAGCCTGTTTCAAGTGTTGTTTAGTATTGCTATAGGATATAATCTGAAGAGTCCACTTAACATTTTGTTCTTGCTTAACTGTAGGAATTGGAGATTGTTTTAGTGATAAATCTACAGCCTTTATCTTACTGCCCGGTGGTAAAGCTTTCACTCTTCCGTCCAACCCGTGATGTACAACAGGTTCCTGTAGCATTTCAGGATTTAATACGTCTTTGTGGCCAATCTTGTAGCCCACGAAAAAACAAGTCAATGATAAAAAAACAGCTCCTAATGCGCCAAAAATCAAAGTTTCCTGTTTAAGAACAACTTCATTTAGAAATAACTTTCTGATCTTTTTGACGCCTGTTTGAAACTTTTCAAGCCCCTGGGTACCGGATTGAAATTTCCCCTCACTCTGTGTATTCATGATCCAGCCCAGTTGTTCCGTATTTTTGTCCTCATCTGTGATTTCCTGATTTTTTTTGGGTTCTAGTTTAGGAATAACGGTTGGATTCTCCTGCTTTCTTTGAAATATTTTACTGTTGTATTTAGTTCCTTCTTGTTTTCCCTGGTTTCTAAACACTTCAAAAAATTCTTTTGACTCTTTTTCTTTCCCAAACATTACCACCCCTTAATGTAAAGTTTATGATTTGTAAATTTTCCGGTTTCAAAAGATTTTTAAGATTTCTTTAAACAGAATTGGGTAATTCGTTCCTGAATCTATACTCCTTAATTTAGAAAGGTTAAGTTGCCCGCCCTGTCGGAAGATAGTGTGATGACCGGTTGAAAAAACGCCCTACATCGGGATTTATAAATCATTCAAGATACTTGCAAAACTTTAAGTTATGAAGTCTATAAAAAACAGATTTTATTGTCAAGGTTTTTCGCTTATAAGAAAGGAAAAATACCAAAAAAGTTTCAGTGAAAAATCAAAATACCTTTGTCTTTCACATAAAGCTCGTGTATTATTTAGTAAAAAGCAGGCAATTTGAGGTCGCGATTATAAATTTTGGCATTTTAGTCCGAATTTTATGCATTTTTCAGGTTAAAGACGAGAAAAGCGTGGACAAAAAAGTGATTGAAAATATTGAGAATCTTCGCGCAAAGATACGATACCACGATGGAAAGTACTATGTTGAGAATATGCCTGAGATATCGGATTATGAATATGATCAACTGATAAAGGAGTTGGAAAAACTTGAAAGCGCCTACCCGCAATTAATAACCCCGGATTCCCCCACTCAACGCGTAAGCGGCGAGCCTATCTCAGAATTCACGTCTATCGAACACAGAATACCCATGCTCAGCATTGAAAATACATATTCTGAAGAGGAATTGAGAGAATTTGACAAAAGAATCAGGCGAATTTTGAAGAACGTCGATCAGATAGAATATGTTGTAGAACTTAAGATTGATGGTATTGCGATTACGCTTTGGTATGAAAATGGAATTTTCATGCGCGGCGCTACGAGAGGAAACGGCCTTATCGGTGATGAAGTTACCTCGAATTTAAGAACTGTAAAGAACATACCCTTGAGATTTTTGTCTATAGATCACAGAAAGATACCTCCTGTTATTGAAATCCGCGGTGAGATTTATCTGCCAAATAAGGAATTTCAGAGACTAAATCAAAGACGGGAGAAAGCGGGCGAGCCTCAATTTGCCAATCCCAGAAATGCGGCCGCAGGTTCCCTTAAACTCCTTGATCCTCACACAACCGCCAAAAGGCCCCTTCGCTTATTTGCCTATGCCTTTGGTTACTATGAGGATAGCAGGTTTACAAACCACATTGAATGCCTTGAGAAGATAAAAGAATTCGGCCTTCCAGTAAACCCTCACTATAAATTATGCAGGGATATTGGCGAGGTTATCTCATATTGCAATTCATGGGAAACAAAGCGAAGCGGTCTTGATTACCAGGTTGATGGAATGGTCGTGAAGGTTAACTCGTTGGAACTTCATGATAAACTGGGCTCAACCAGCAAAGCGCCGCGCTGGATCATGTCTTACAAATATAATCCTGAAGAAGCAACGACAAAGATTGAGACGATAAAGGTACAGGTTGGAAAAACAGGCACATTAACCCCGGTGGCGGAATTAAGCCCCGTCCCGCTCAGCGGTACTACCGTAAGCAGGGCAACACTTCATAATTTCGACGAAATTGAGAGAAAGGATATTCGTGTAGGGGATTACGTTGTTGTCCAGAAGGCCGGGGAGATTATTCCTCAGGTAGTCAAGGTTATCAAAGAGAAGCGCACCGGTAGTGTGAGGAGGTTTGATGTACCGGAAAGGTGCCCTGTGTGCGGGGGAGATGTTATTAAAGAAAAGGTGTTTCTGAAGTGCTACAACCCTCTGTGTACCGCCCAGGCAAAAAGGAGAATAATGTATTTTGTAAGCAGGAATGCGATGGATATTGAGGGCTTCGGCCCGGCCATAATTGAACAATTAGTAGACAAAAAGATTATTGAAGATTATGCTGATATTTATTCGCTAAAGTTCGATGACCTTGAACCGCTGGAAAGGATGGGTGAGAAATCTGCCCGAAACCTTCTTGCTGCAATAGAAAAGAGTAAGAGCAGAGGTTTACACTGTCTGATCTGTGCATTGGGAATACTGAATGTCGGCACTCATGTGGCAGAGGTGCTGTCGAAACACTTTGGCACACTTGATAAACTTATGAATGCCTCTGTTGAAGAGTTGGAGGAAATCTTTGAGATTGGAGAAATCACGGCAAAGAGTATAGTTGACTTTTTCTCAAATAATCATACAAAAAATGTTATCAATAAACTGAAGGCAGCGGGTGTTAATCTGAATGCTTTTCGCAAAGAAACACAGGCGGTTTCTAATATAGCTGATAAACTTTTCGTAGTAACGGGGACGCTGAATGGGTATACACGTAAAGAGATAGAGGATATAATAAAAAATCTGGGTGGTAAAATATCGTCAAGTGTAAGCGGCAAAACTGATTTTCTGATTGCCGGTGAATCACCTGGATCAAAACTCGAAGCGGCAAAAAAACTGGGGACGACAATTTTAGGTAAAATGGGATTTGAAGATTTGATTAAGAAAACGTGAGTTTACTATGGGGTAAAAAAATAAAATGGAAAAATTGATAAAGAATGCTTTAAAGTCTGCGAAGGCCGACCATATAGAGATACGCATTAATGAGGGAAGGGGAACGGGAGTCGCTTATGTGGGCAAGGAATTGGAGAGTATAGGCGAAAGCAGCATACTGGGCGGAAGCGCACGTGCTCTCATCAACGGAGGATGGGGATTTGTAGCCTTTAATGATATTGAAAATTTACCTCGCTACGTCAAAATGGCATGTGAGCAGGCAATGCTGGTTGGCAATAAGTACGTATCACTGGCAAAGACCGGAGTAATTAACGACGTTGTAAAGACGCGGGTTGATGTAGACCCGGCAGACGTTTCGCTGATTGACAAACATGATTTGTGTCAGAAATATAATAACATAATCCTATCTTCAAAGAAGGTTCAGACCTCCAGTGTGAGGTATGTGGACTCTCACAGTACGCTTTACTTCGCAAACCTGGAGGGCAGCTTTATCGTTTGTGAGAATATATTCTGCGGTATTTCGGTTATGGCGATGGCAAAGGATGGTATGAATGTACAGCAGGCATATGATTCGATTGGAGATATGAGGGGATATAAAAAGGTTGAAAATTTTGAAGAAAGCTGTGAAGATGTCACCAAGAGAGCAGTTGATCTGCTTTCTGCAAAACCTGTGGAGGGTGGCAAGTATACCGTAATAGTTGATCCGAAGCTTTGCGGGGTGTTTACACACGAAGCATTCGGGCATCTGAGCGAAGCGGATTTTATCTATGAAAACAAAAAACTCCGGGAGGTCATGAAAATAGGAAAACGCTTTGGTTCTGATGAATTGTCTATAGCAGATGATGGCACATTAGAAGGAGAGGCAGGCTATAATAAGTATGACAGTGAGGGAACACCTACGCAAAAGACATATCTGATAAAAGATGGGATTTTGACCAACAGGCTGCACTCAAGAGAGACGGCAGCTAAGATGAATGAGAGTCCTACAGGAAATGCAAGGGCTATCAGTTATGCCAGTGAACCGATTGTGCGCATGACTAATACATACATGGAGCCCCGCAATCAAACGTTTGAAGAAATGTTGGCAGGTGTAGATGAAGGCATTTATGCAAAGGGTTCCCTTGGGGGACAGACAAATACTGAGATGTTTACCTTCAGTGCGGAAGAAGCGTATAGAATAAAAGGCGGAAAACTCTGTGAGAAGATTCGTGATGTGGTTTTGACAGGTAATGTATTTGAGACATTAATGAATATAGATGCGATCGGCAACGATCTTGTCATTTACGGAGGGCTTGGCGGCTGCGGCAAGGGCGGGCAGTCTCCATTGCGTGTAAGCGACGGCGGGCCGCACATCAGAATAAGAAATGTAACAATTGGTGGTAGATGAGAAATACAGAATTCAAATTCCTTGAAGTTCCATTTTTGATCTGCTCCTTCATATAATTATCATTAGTTAGAGTGAGTAAAGAGAGTTTGCACATTTTTGTCAGGTTGGGCATAAAAAGAAAGGAAGAACTATGGATATTAGTGAAATTCTTGCCTTTGCAAATGAAAAGGGCGCTTCTGACTTGCATATAAGCTCCGGTGAGCCGCCAATTGTCAGGATTAATGGCGATATCCAAAAAGTGGATATGCCTTCCCTCCCCAAAGATGAAGTTCATTCAATGCTCTATGATATTCTCAATGATCATCAACGCAAGATTTTTGAGGAAAAAAAGGAGCTAGACTTTGCCTTAGACGTCAAGGGAATAGCCCGCTACAGGGTAAATGCCTTCTACCAGTCCAGGGGGGAAGCAATAGTATTCAGGACGATTCCCACTAAAATAATGTCACTGGAAGAACTGGGGCTTCCCATGATACTTGCAGAATTAACAAAAAAGACAAAGGGTCTTGTTCTCGTAACAGGCCCCACCGGCTCCGGCAAGTCTACAACACTGGCAGCCATGGTGGATTTTATAAATCGGAACGAAAAGGCTCATATTCTAACTATAGAAGATCCCATAGAATTTATTTATGAACCAAAGCTCAGCCTTATAAACCAGAGAGAATTGGGAACCAATACACATGGTTTTGCTAACGCACTTCGCTCTGCCCTGAGAGAAGATCCGGATGTTATTCTGGTTGGCGAAATGAGAGATCTGGAAACAATTTCTTTAGCTATGACTACTGCAGAAACGGGTCATCTTGTATTCGGCACATTACATACCTCAAGCGCTGCTAAGACAGTAGACAGGGTGATAGACGTGTTTCCGCCCGAGCAACAGGGCCAGATAAGAGCCATGTTTGCCGAATCCATTTTGGCTGTTGTTACACAGAACTTACTAAAAAGAAAAGATGGTAAAGGGCGGATCGCTGCTTTAGAGATAATGATTGGAACCCCTGCTATAAGAAATCTAATAAGAGAAGGTAAGATTGCTCAGATACCGGGAATGATGCAAACCGGTAAGAAGTTTGGTATGCAGACAATGGATGCTACCCTTGTGGAACTGTTCAAACAGGGCGAGGTTTCAAAAGAAACTGTAACGCCATACCTGAGTAATCCATCAGTCCTGTCTTCCTATGGTGTATAAAAGTGTAATTATTGTGGAAAATAATGAATATAGAAGAATTATTAAAATTAATGGTAGAGAAGGATGCCTCAGATATTTATATAACGGTAGGTGTTACTCCTGCTTACCGTGTAGAGGGCAAGACGGAACCTATACCGGGTGAGGCACTGAAACCGGAAGACACAGAAAGGCTTGCCTTTTCAGTAATAAGCGAGAAACAGAAAGCAGCCTTCCTTGAAGAAAAGGAAGCGAATCTGGCGCTGTTTTATCCGTCTCTTGGACGTTTCAGGGTAAATATATTTTATCAAAGAGGCAGTATAGGTCTTGTAATTCGTCAGATAAAGATGGAAATTCTATCCCTGGAAGATCTGGGATTGCCCTCAGTATTAAAGGATATTTCAATGACCAAAAGGGGGCTTGTAATAGTGGTGGGGGCAACGGGGTCTGGTAAATCTACTACACTGGCAGCCATGATAGACCACAGAAACAGCAATTCACCGGGACACATAATTACGGTAGAAGATCCTGTGGAATTTGTACACAATCATAAGCTTTCTATTATTACTCAGAGGGAGGTTGGGCTTGATACAAATTCCTTTGGAGAAGCCTTGAAAAATACCCTGAGACAGGCGCCTGATGTTATCCTGGTAGGTGAGGTGCGTGATACTGAGACCATGGAAGCGGCCATAACCTTTGCGGAGACCGGCCATCTCTGCCTTGCTACCCTTCATGCTAATAATGCTAATCAGTCCCTGGAGCGCATCATAAATTTCTTTCCCGCTGAAAGACACGAACAGATATATTTGCTTCTCTCGCTTAATCTCAGGAGTATTATTTCCCAACGACTTATCCCTGCTGTAGACAACAAGAGGGTTGCCGCCTTAGAGATACTTTTGGATACTCCCAGGGTAAAGGATCTTATTCTCAGAAAGGAGATTGGCTTGCTGAAAGAGGCAATGAAACAAGGTGAACAGGAGGGTATGCAAACCTTTGACCAGGCTATTTATAACTTTTATATACAGAAAAAATTAGATTATGAAACGGCAATGGCGTATGCGGATAGCGCAAATGATTTGCGGTTAAGAATAAGATTTGATACTCCGGACCGGAAAGAAGAAGAAACAAAAGATAAACCTACTTTTAAAATCAGAGAACAATAGAAAATGAAAAATAAGATTGAAGAAGAGATACTCGATCTGGCTTTAAAGAATTCTGATTCAGCAGAGGTAATTTATGAAGAGGGAGAATCCAGGTCGATCAGTTTCGAAAACAACAAATTAAAATCTGTTCACACGAAATCAATCAGGGGCATCGGTTTGCGCGTAATCAAGGATGGCAAGATTGGATTTTCAAGCACCACTGATTTTAGAAAACCTGAACAGCTTGTCACAAATGCTATAAAAAGCGCTGAATTCGGACAGGAGGCAAAATTCGAATTTCAGTCGAAGAAACAATTTAAGGATGTCAAGTTGTTTGATGAAAACGTTGTGAGCTATCCTGTTGAAAAAGGCATACAAATTGGAAAGGACACTATAGAAAAAGCCTTATCTGTAAATCCGGATTATGAATGTGGAGTTAGTATTGGAAAAGGTGTCAGTAAAAGCCGTTTAATTAACTCAAGCGGTTTAGACGTAAGTACCCGGTCAACTTCTTTTGGAACAGGTATTGATATATTGCTTGTTAAGGATAAAGGATTATTATGGATTGGAGAAGGTGAAAGTTCTGCAAAAGTAGCTGATGACCTTGGTAAACATACAACGAAGGCGCTTCGTGATTTGAAATTGGCAGAGAAAGAGATAGAAATATCTACTGCCGCCTATCCGGTAGTCTTTACTTCCAAGTCTATTGGAACTTTGCTATCAACATTTGAAACCGGATGTAATGGAAAAATGGTTCAGAAAGGAGTTTCTCCGCTAACAGGTAAACTGGGGCAGAAAATAATAGATGAAAGAATCAGTATGTATGACGATCCTACGATTGATTTCGCCGATGGAAGCTATGCTTGCGATGATGAAGGCGTCCCTGCCCAAAGGACTCCGCTTTTTGAATCAGGTGTGCTTAAGAATTATATATATGATTTACAAACTGCCGGTATTATGAATGCCAAATCTACAGGGAATGGAACAAGAAGCTTTGCCTCACAGCCTTCTCCGGGAAACTCTAATGTGATAATTGAATCCGGAGAAATGAAGTTTGAAGATATGATTAAAGACATGAAGCGTGGAATACTTGTAGACCAGGTTCTTGGAGGAGGCCAGAGCAATGTCCTTGCCGGGGAATTTTCTGTAAATATTGACTTAGGCTATCTTGTAGATAGCGGAGAGATCGTTGGAAGAGTTAAGGATTGCATGATTGCCGGGAATGTCTTTGATGTCTTTAATAATATAATAGCTCTCGGCGATAAATCGGATTGGCATGGGTCTTTAAGAGTCCCGCCATTTTATTTCAGGTCTGTAAACGTTGCCGGGAATAAAGGCTGAAACTTGATTAGTTTATGGAAATTTGGCATATCCCTGTTGTATTCACTGTTGGCATCATAGCGGGATTCATCAATACCATTGCAGGCGGCGGTTCACTGCTTACCCTGCCGATACTCATCTTTTTAGGCTTACCAACAGCAGTGGCAAACGGCACTAACCGTCTCGCCATTATGACTCAATGTTTGTTTGCAGTCATCGGCTTCAAGAGGAAGGGTGTTTCTAATTTTAAGTTAAGCCTTCTATTGTCAGTGCCTGCGCTTATAGGAGCTATAATCGGCGCCCAAATTGCCGTTGATTTGTCCGATATCTTGTTCAAAAGGGTACTTGCCATTATCATGCTGCTTGTTCTCGGACTTATCCTCTGGAACCCTCGCCAGAATGTCGGTAGGCTGATGAGTTCAGGACTCAACCACTTTATTATTACAATGATTGCCTTCTTTTTTATTGGAATCTATGGCGGGTTTATTCAGGTTGGTGTTGGTTTTATAATTATTGCCGCTCTGACCACGATTAAGGGATTAAATCTTGTGGAGACTAACAGCCACAAGGTATTTATTACGGGCATCTACACCGTTTTTGCATTAATTGTGTTTGCCTTCAACGGTAAGATATGTTGGACGATAGGATTGTGTCTGGCTGCCGGGATGGGTCTTGGCGGCTGGATTGGCAGCCATTGGGCTGTTGCCAGGGGTGAACAATGGATACGTTTAGCGCTTACAATCTGTGTTATTGCAATGGTAATAAAACTTTTTGTTTGATTCAATAGTTTGAATGTATGAGTATTTCAAATTTATGTTGAATAAATGTAGCGGAGGTCTTTAGACCTCCACACACCATGGGGGGAATGCCAGTGTTTATGCAAACATTTTCATCAGCTAACTATGAACGTGGGAACCTAAAGGTTTCCGCTACTATGGATGTGTTGAACTTATAATGGAAATTCTAAAAAATGGAGAAAAAGATTGGTAAAACCAAGCTCAGTTTAGTTCAAGGTGACATAACGTTACAGGAGACTGAGGCCATAGTCAATGCTGCGAATACAAGCCTGCTGGGCGGTGGAGGTGTGGATGGCGCCATTCACCGTGCAGGCGGGCCAAAGATTCTTGAAGAGTGCAAGAAGATTCGTGCAAAACAAGGAGGTTGTCCTACCGGCGAAGCCGTAATAACCACTGGCGGAAATATGGCAACCGGGTATGTAATTCACACAGTTGGCCCTGTCTGGTCAGGAGGAAACCGTGGTGAAGAGCAGCTTCTTCGCAATGCCTATTATAACAGCCTGAACCTGGCAAAAGAAAATGGTATTAAGTCCGTCTCATTCCCATCCATCAGTACGGGTGTTTACAGGTTTCCGATAGATAAAGCTGCGAAAATTGCCATTACAACGGTAAAAGAATTCATTCAGGAATACAACTTTGCAGAGGTTAGATTTGTGCTCTTTAGCGAAAGGGATTTGCAGGTTTATGAAAAGGCATTAAAGGGAATCACGTAAATTAATGATCACGTCAAATTACTAATTTAATGTTTTCTCTTATTTTAATGTTATTCGAGCAAGTTGGGAAGAAGCTGGTTTTATAATTTCCCTTTTTGTTTTCCCATATTTGGTTTTCTACCGTGGTTGGCTTTTTTACTGCGCCATTTTAATTTTCGCCTTTTACTGGTTTGTGCCATGAGCTTATTATCCTTTCATTTCTTTGATATGTTCTTTATCGTCTGTTTTTATCTTTTCATTTTTGTTTTTAGATGTTTCTAGCTTCTCCGGTTTCTTTTCTACTGCGTCTTCCACTTCATCTTCTACACCTTTAACACCTTTTTTGAATTCAACGATACCTCTCCCTATTGATTTCATTACCTCCGGCAGTCTCTTGCCAAAGATAAGCAGCGCTACAATAAGGATTATAATCCATTCAATACCTCCAGGCATGCTAAACATTTTCTTATCCTCCGTTATTTAAATAGGAAAAACAGGGACATATTCCCTTTAATTATGATACGTACTGCAATCCCCAAATATTTTTTCTTTGTTTGTTATCTTTTTAAAATATAATCAGTGAAATCTGCGTAATCTGTGGTTTCTGTCTTTAACTTAATAGAGTCTTAATCTTCCTGAGAGTTGTAAGTAAGTTAAGCATATCTTCAGGAATTCTGGCCGTAAATTCCATCGTCTTATTATAAACCGGATGGGTAAATCCGATCCTATAAGCGTGCAGTGCCTGTCTTCCAATAATAGGTTCACCTGTATTATTACACAATTCTGTAATTTTTGCAAGGCTATGTATGTCTTTATTTGAAACATGTTTCATTAAATCTTCAATATAGCAGGCGTCACTATTGCCGTATTCTGAATCGGCTACGACAGGATGGCCTATAGTTTTCATGTGAACTCTTATCTGGTGTGTTCTGCCGGTTTCTGGGATGACCCTGACTAATGTATAACCCGGAAAACGTTCTAATACTTCAAAAATGGAGACAGAGCTTTTACCTTTGTCATAACGAATAGCCATTTTTTTTCTATCCTTTTTATCTTTTCCAATTGGCAAATCTATCTTATCAGAATCCAGTTCTGTTTCACCCTTGACCACCGCAAGATATTCTTTCTTTATCTCCCTTTCTTCAAATTGCAATGCCAGATGTTTATGAACTTTTTCGTCTTTTACTACAAGAATAGCTCCACTTGTATCCCTGTCCAGCCTGTGAACTATTCCCGGTCTTAAAGGGCCATTTAATGCAGAGAGGTTGTTACAGTAAAATGCCAGGGCATTTACCAACGTCCCACTTGCATGGCCGCGTGCAGGATGTACTACCATGTCCGGAGATTTATTCAAAACCATTAAGTATTCGTCTTCGTATATAACATCAAGCGGGATGTTTTCCGGAGTTATATGTTCGTCGCCTTTAGTTGGCAGTTGGATTGAAATAGCATCGTTTAATTTTATTTCATAGCTGTTTTTTACAGCAGTATTATTGACCTTAACTGCCCCTTCTTTTATTAATCTCTGTATATTGCTGCGTGAATAATCCTGAAGCCGCGAAACAAGATACTTATCAATTCTCTTTGAAGAATATTTTTTTTTAATTACTAACTGAACCTGACCTGATTCTTCAAATCCCAGCACATCCATTTTACTTAAATTCATTGTATTTTATTCTAGGTCTTCCAGTCTATATTTGGCCATTTTCGCACAACTACTTTCAGGGAAAGAACCAATTATGTCTTTGTATGCAGTCACGGCGGAATTTAATTGTCCCAATTTTTCATAACACCTTCCGGCATCTAACCTAACTTGTGCTTTAATGTATGAGGATTCCGGGTCTTTTGCAATTTTCTCAAATTGTTCGACAGCCTCCTGTAACTGTCCCTTTTCCTCAAGAATGTAACCTAAAGATTGCCTTATAACGGGAGCTAAAGGATGTTTGCCAAAACGTGTAATGAACTCCCTGTATGTGAAGACAGCCTCATCGTATTTTTTTGCCTTATATTGAGCGTTGCCCAGTTCTGACATCAGCCAGGGAGTGGCGCCGGTAGTTGATAGATTATCCTTAAGAAACGTATACTCACTAATGGCTCCCTCGATTGACTCGGTCTTTTTTTCAGGTGCCTCTTGCCCGGCTACAGCCATTTCATAGTTAATCTGGTAAACCCTGCCCCAAACTTCATTGAAATCACTTATTCCTTTCTGTTTGTACAAATATACAGGTACACCAATTGCGATA
Source organism: Planctomycetes bacterium RIFCSPLOWO2_12_FULL_40_19 (assembly GCA_001828595.1). Taxonomy (GTDB): domain Bacteria; phylum Planctomycetota; class Brocadiia; order Brocadiales; family Scalinduaceae; genus Scalindua. The sequence goes on along the minus strand of MHZA01000126.1, from coordinate 1,322 downwards.
GCTACGGCAAGGCCGATGGCTATTTTTAACTTATTATCATCAAAAAACTTTAAGAACTTACGAATTCTCTGTTTTACATTTTCCATAGGATAATATTTTATTATGTGCCGTAAACTTGTGTCAAGGACTAAATCCTGACATTTATGAGAATGTTATTTAAAAGTAAAATAAAAGGACATTTTAAACTACGCCCGAGAGGATTCGAACCTCTGGCCTACGGTTTAGGAAACCGTCGCTCTATCCTTCTGAGCTACGGGCGCTTTTTCAATTATTAATATCAATTGAAAAAAGCCGGCAGTCAACATAATGCCGGCCTTAATATTGAGCGCTCTAAATTGTTACTTCAGTATTGAATCAGTGAGAAGATATCATATTTACTTAACATGTCTCTTCCATTTAGAAAACCGAGTTCGATTATGAAAGCACATCCGGTTATTTTACCGCCAAGTGATTCTACTAATTTACAACTGGCGGCCATAGTGCCGCCGGTTGCTAAAAGATCATCTACCATCAGTACATTATCACCAGCTTTTACTGCATCTTTGTGTATCTCAAGTGTGTCCGTGCCATATTCCAGTTCATATGTCATGCTTGCTGTTTCATAGGGTAGTTTCCCGGGTTTCCTGACCGGTACAAAACCTGCATTTAAGTTTATGGCTACTGCTGGCCCGATAAGGAATCCCCTCGCTTCTGCCCCCACAATTACATCGATTTTCTGATTTGCATAGTGATCAGAAATTTTGCTGACGATTTCCTTCAAACTCGATGGATTAAGAAATAACGGAGTTATATCCTTAAAAACAATTCCCTTTTTTGGGAAATCCGGAATATCACGAACCAGTTCTTTTAGCAAGCCTTACTATTCCTTTCCAAGAATATCCTTAAGTTTGTGCAGAGCTGCTTTCCCAATAAATGGATTACAATCATTTACAGCCTTGATTAATCCAATGCTTCCTTCTTCAGTGAGGCCCAGGAAGGAAAGCCCTTTATTTGGTATATTTTTTTACAATGCTGACTACGAGTCTCAGATTTGTCCTGATGAGTTGTTCACGTGCTTGTTTATCACCCTTCTTGGATTTTCCTGCTAATTCTCTTTCCTGCCCGTGCGTTAAAAGCGGTATGCTATTAATTTCTTTCAAGTATGATTGAAGTGATGAAACCGCATAACGGCTTCTCCCTTTTATATATTTTCCTCTTCTACTTCATCAACTTCTTCTTCGATAACGTCTTCAGAGGCTTCAATATCAGCTTGTTCTTCTTGAGCTTGGCCTTCCTGCGCCGACGTTTTCTTTACCCCTTTAAGGCTGAGACCTATCTTTCTT
>MHZA01000125.1:974-9402 GCA_001828595.1 Planctomycetes bacterium RIFCSPLOWO2_12_FULL_40_19 | reverse complement strand
TAGGTGATTATGCCAGAATCATTCGTTTGGGAGAAGGTGTGGATCTAACCAGAAGTCTTCAGCCTAAGGCAATAGAGCGAACACTTGCGTGTTTAGCCGAATATAAGAGTATAATCTCTGATGCTGAGGTTGCACCAGGTGATGTTGTGTGCGTGGCTACCAGTCATGCAAGGGATGCCGCAAATGGGAAAGCATTTTTTGCCGGGGTTGAGGCAGAGTATGGCTTCAGATTCAGGGTTCTTTCGGGGAGAGATGAAGCACGTCTGAGCTTTATGGGTTCTCTTCTTCCGGGCATGGAACCGTCTAACTATGCTGTGGTGGATATAGGAGGCGGAAGCACCGAGTTTGTGACGGCAAAAGAGGTTCGAAGCGTGGATTTAGGATCTGTGCGTTTTACGGAAAGATATCTGATATCCGATCCCGTAACTGATGAAGAGTTTCGCCACTGTCTTGATAGAGTAGATAATAAGTTAGAAGAGATTATAGACTGGCGTAGTTCGATTCCGGCAAACATACAAATGCTTGCCGTAGCCGGTACAGCGACTACACTTGCTTCATGGTATCTGGGACAAGAGGAATTTAATGCTGATGAGGTGGAGGGAATTCAATTAACGAAAGGCAATTTACATCGAATGGTTGAAGTCCTGAAATGTAAAACCATCGCAGAAAGGCGCGATCAGATAGGTATCGAACCGGGACGCGCGGACGTCTTGCTGGCAGGGGCGATGATTATGTGGAGGGCTATGGAAAGATTGAATTTCCCAATCTGCAGTGTAAGCTCAAAGGGTTTGAGGTATGGGGTGTTGATGGATTTGTGATTTAAGAATCCTTCAGCACTTTCATCATAGGTGCGTAATGCCACTCGGTTTGATTTCTCATAGCTAAATCTTTGATCATTGTATAATATTTGTTATAAATATCCTGATACTTTTCTTTGTAATCAGGATTGCAGAAGAACACCCTGCATCCGAGTGTTCTGTATTCTCTAATTGTGCATTGATTGTTTGCCAGAAACGGGCATACATTTTTATCCGGGTCAAAATGTGGCGCTTCCACGTTTTCCAGGATATAGTTTGTTTCAACGGTTGAAGCATATAGTATATGATCAAATTTATCGAAATGGCAGCATGTGCCGCAGGCATCACAGCCGGGATTGATACTCGCAAGCTCTGCTTCGAGTTCTTTGTAGATTTCAGTAATATCCGAGTTGTTTTCAGAACGACCATTCATCATTTATTATTATAATATAAAATATTTGTAAAATACAAATAGAAAAAGATTCTTCACCATCTGCAGAGATCACAAAGTTATTATAAAAAAGTAGGGGGCGAACGGCCGTTCGCCCCTACTTTGCTTATGGTTTTATACTGATGCAATTAGCTAATGGAAGTAGAGAAAAAGACATTTGCAAAATTCAATAGATTTGTCATACAGGAGCACCATGCCACTCACCTTCATTGGGACTTCAGGCTGGAGTTGGATGGAGTATTGAAAAGCTGGGCGATTCCCAAGGAACCAGGTAAGATTCAGGGAAAGAAATATCTGGCAATACAGGTAGAAGACCACGACGTGAGTTATATTGACTTTGAGGGAGAGATTGAAGAAGGTCATTACGGAGCGGGTCAGGTTTACGTCTGGGACAATGGGACATTTGATTTAATAGAACGTTCAGAGAATAAGGTTATATTTACGGTTCACGGCAAAAGGCTGAATGGAGACTTCTGTCTTGTAAGATTCCTAAAAGCCGGCGAGAAACAGTGGTTGTTTTTTAAGAAAAAAGGTAAATAAAAGGGTTGGTATAATGAGTCCATATTCTTATGGACTTTCACTTACATTCTCCCCCTAATATTCCACATCATCTAAATACGTAAATACATTTTCTTATTATCTCATCTCAAATGGCAAAACGCCATACATCCGTAAACCTTACGAAAATCTGGATTAAATTCAATTGCTTTCTCAAATTTAATAATTGCCGATTTAGTTACAGCTTTTTACTTGTTTCATAATTATACACATTTGACTCAAATATATAGAAATTGATGAATAAATCGGCACTGGTTAAAGTAAAGCATCGAAAGTGTTTTTTGGGGAATGTGTCAGCTAAAATGTAATAACTCAACAAGAAAACATTTGTAAGTCATGTTATTGTGACATCTTGCAGATTTAGTTTAAATGAGATAGCCTTCCAGAAAGACATTAAAAGCAATAAGTTTGAAAATGGTACAAAAGTTGCGATTTTCCTTATAGGAGAACTGTTCACTTTACTTTAGTTCGAGGAGAAACCAATGCCTGTCAAAAACAGAAATTATTTAAGGAAGTATAAAAAGGGATCTTTTAAAAGAAGGTTTTTGGCAGAACTAGGAATTAGTCGTTCAACAAAAGGTATGACCATAGTTTACGTATGTATCTTTCTTTTTCTAGTTGTTATTTATAAACTCATTATGAGTTTTTCTTCTTTATATTTATTCTAGTCCCTGCGTATCCCGATGTTTATATTTCCTTTTCTGTTTTAATTGATCATCAGCGGTTATTATATCACCTTTATAAACATCTTCAATCAATCAACTTACTTTTCCTCTGCCTGCAAATTAACTGCTTGATTTTAATAATTGATTTTATTACCTTCTTGTTTAGATGTGGTGGTATCACGAATTGTGAAAATTTAATTAATGGTATAAGCATCTTGCCGTACAGCGGCGAACAGATTTCCATTTTGAAAATCCATTTTTGGGCCAAAAGAATCGTGATTGAGAATAAGAGTTATGCTGATAATTTTTGTACACCGTATTATCGCGAGCTTGTCAGGCGTTATTGCGGCGTTAAAGAAGATGGAGTCCTTGAGTATGGTGCAGAGGGAAAGAAGATTAAGGAACAGTTAGTAAAGTGCATATGGTCTGAACAGCTTTTTAAAAAGGATAAACTGTACACTGAGGATGGATTGAGGATGGAAGTTATTTCGTCCGGCCTGTGGAATATGGAAGAAGGCCCTGATTTTAAAGACGCTGAAATACTCTTAGAAGGAAAGGGTGTAGTAAAGGGAGATATTGAGATACACGTGTGTTCGGGTGATTGGGTGCGTCATGGGCACAGTAAACAAAAGGAGTATGAAGGTGTGTGCCTGCATGTCTTTATGTGGAATGATAGAAAGAATAAATATATTAAATTAAAGAATCGGCTGATTCCACAGTTAGAGCTTTATAATTACCTGGAATACAAATTGGATAAACTTGCCGATATGATCGATATCGAAAATTATCCACACACCGGCAGCGCTAACGCCGGACCATGCCAGAAAAGATTGAGCACAATTTCACTTGATGATAAATGGATTGGATATTTTCTTGATTATGCAGGTGATGAAAGAATATTGATTAAGGCTGGCAGATTAGGACGGCGTCTGAGTACTCAAACGTTTGAACAGGTCTTGTATGAAGCAATTATGGAATCACTTGGTTATAAGAATAATAAAGAGCAGTTCAAACATTTGGGGACTATTGTCTCAGTAAATGACATAAAAAGATTAATACCATCTGATGTGTCCATAAAGGAAAGAAGCAGGAAGATACAAGCGCTATTATTTGGTATGTCAGGGCTTTTGCCGAGTCAGATATCCAGATACACAAGCGCTAAGGATAAGTATTCTCTTGAATATATCAGTGACGTCGAACAGATATGGTCGGTAATCAAAAACGATATTGAAAACAAACCGATGGACGGAGAGTTATGGAGTTTTAAGTATTCCCGGCCGGGTAATTATCCAACAAGGAGGATTGCTGCGATCAGCCGTCTCCTGGCAGAAAATTTTGAAACCGGGGTATTTAGAATAATATTAAAGTCATTTGAGAAGATAGACGGCAATAAGAGTGGCACAGATCAAATAAAAGCCATAATCAGAAATACAGAGTCTATCTTTTTAGAGCTTTATGATGAATACTGGTCCCATTACTATACATTTGGAGGGAAAAGGTTGAAAAATAAGGGACGGTTGATTGGCAAAGAACGATCTTCCGTTATTTTCATAAATATAGTTATTCCGGTTTTATTGGCATATGCGAGAAAAATGAATGATATGGTATTAGAGGAAAGGTTGTTTAAGGCTTACAAGCTGCATTCAAAATTATCGCCTAATAATGTCACGAGGTTTATGAACTATAGAATTCTGGGCAAAGATACACAGAAAAGAAACGTAGTGAATACGGCAAGACGCCAACAGGGGCTTTTACAAATATTTAAGGATTTTTGCGAGAGTGACGACATTGCATGCAAAAGGTGCGTACTCCTTTTGTCAATTAATGCAATAGTGTAAAATTCCCATTTTAAGTATCTGGGAGTCAAGATTTTAGTTTTTTATCATAAACGTTAATAACTGGATTCCTGCCTTCGGGGGAAAGACTTATGGTTAGACAGGGATGAATATAGAGAAAATTAAGTATTTCTTAGCAGGTGTTCTTGGTGCAATCTTTATTAGGATTTTGTTTAGTACGGTTAAGATTGAGGAAAAACCGGTTGGCTGTCCCCAGCAGCTTAAAAGCCAGGGTAAAAATGTAATATATGCTTACTGGCACGCATTTATGCTTATCCCGGGATATATTGCAAGGAATCTTGGAATAAAGGTTTTGATAAGCAGGCATATGGATGGAGAATACATTACACACATTTCCGGGCAGTTAGGTTTTGACGCCGTTCGAGGGTCTACAACACGGGGCGGAGTGGAGGCTTTGCTGAATATGGTCAGGAATACAAACAGGGGGACGTCTTTTATAATTACTCCGGATGGACCGAGAGGCCCACGGTTTATAGTTCAACCGGGAATAATCTTCTTAGCACAGAAGACCGGATTCCCAATAATCCCTGTTTCACTGGGACTGACAAGCTACTGGGAACTTCCAAGTTGGGATAGGTTTCGCATACCCAAGCCTTTCTCTAAGGCAATGATAATCTATGGAGATCCCCTAGCGATACCGTCTAAACTTGAAAAGCCTGAAATAGAGGAGTACCGGGAATTATTAGAGAAGGTACTTATCAAAATAGGGAATGAAGCAGAAAGTATTGTCAATGAGGTGTAGCACAATAAATTACCTGTTACTAAACGACTAAAGGATATGAAATAACCTCATGATATCATTCTTGGTCGCGTATATCATAAGGGATATTATTAATGCAAAACCAACATAATTGGCAATTGCCATTGCTTTCTCACTTATGGGAGAACCCTTGATCTTTTCAATTCCAAGGAACAGGAGATGTCCTCCATCCAGCACAGGGACAGGCAGTATATTGATGACCGCCAGGTTAATGCTGATGATAGCCATGAAATACATGAGCTTACCAATCCCGGATTTTGCAGATTCATAAGAGGCCTGAGCTATGAGGACAGGGCCACCCAATGCCTTTGTTGATAATTTCTTAGAAACAAATCCCTGTATGGTCATGTAGATTCTTTTGATATTCACAATCGTTTTATGCGTGCCTACAACACATGATTTGGCTAAACCGTATTTTCGTATTAGCTTTTTTTCTTTGAATCTAATTCCTATCGATCCTTGTGCATTTTCTTCATTTTTCTTAGGTTTGATTTTCCTGGTGAGAGTTTCATAATTATGCATCCATGATATTTCAAATTCTTTACCCTGGCTGCCTGTGACAAGCGTTAAAAGCTGATTCCATTCTGACACATTTTCCCCATCTATTGATGTGATGGTATCTCCGGGTTTTATGCCAATTTTTTCGGCGGGAAAACCTTCGACCGTTGAATCTACAATCAATCCATAGTGAGGAAAGATACCTTCTGAAAATTTCTTGACTGTTTCATCTCCGGATTTTGTTAATTTAATATATTTTGTGTCTTTGCCTCTTGTTACCTGTAACGTGGTTATACCATCTGGAGCGTCTTTTAATGTGTTAATTAATTCCGTAAAGCCTTGAACTTCTTGTGAATTTACCTTAACTATCTCATCTCCTTTTTCCAGCCCGAGTGAATGTGCAAGGCTGTCCTGCTTTACGCCATCAATATTTGTTGTTGCACATGAAAGCCCTATCATCCATCTGGAGACAACTGATGGAGTAACCTTTAAATCAACTTTTTCATCATCACGTAACACCGTAATGTTAAGCTCTTTACCTGGGTTTGCCAGTTCTATTCCTCTAAAATCATCTTCTGTAGTGATTTTTTTACCGTTAACCTCAAGTATCTTATCATTAACGCGCAAGTCCGATCTTTGTGCAGGTGAATCTGAGTTTTCAATGGCAAAAATCTTGTGTACCTCCAGAGTGGTTGCCGGTGCGATTCCTATGAGTTGGATACCAACTGCAGGGTCATATCTTGGCACAACATTTACGCCGAATGTCTCACCGTTTCTTTCGATCTCCATGTTAATACCTTCGGGAGAACCACTGAGTGCTACTGAAATGAAGATATCTTCAAAGTCAGGATCAGAGACGTTGTTAATTCTGACAATTTTGTCGCCAGGCCTTATGCCCGCTTCCCAGGCTGGCCACCCCGGCATTGTGTGTCCTATTTCAGGAGCGACGAAGGGAACTCCGATCCTGAAAGCAATGATAAAGGCAACGAACGCTAAAATTGTATTGCAGGAGACACCTGCTATGAGTACTGCAGCACGCTGCCATGGCTTTTTAGACATGAATTCCCACTCTTCACCCGTATTGGATTCCTCCCTTTGCTCTCCTGCTAGTTTTACGTAACCTCCTAATGGAATAAGTGATATTCTATAATCTGTTTCGCCTATTTGCTTTCTGATGATTGCGGGGCCAAATCCAAGTGAGAATGCGTGTACTCTTACACCAATCTTCTTCGCCACCAAGAAATGTCCAAGCTCATGAATAAAAATAAGTAAGCCTATGCCGATTATTACTAGAACAATATTAGATGATATTCCTATGAAAGGCATTTTTTCGTCTCCTTGCGTGCGTATTCATCCGCATCCATGATATCCTGTAAAGTGGGATCCTCTATAAAATTGTGTTTTTTCATAACATATTCCACTGTCTTTGTTATATCTGTAAATTTAATCTTTCTATCTAAAAAAGCCTGGACAGCTACTTCATTTGCTGCGTTAAGCGTAGCTCCCATGGTACCTCCTTTTTCAACCACCTCGTATCCTAATCTTAATGCCGGGAATTTATCCATATCAGGCTTCTGAAAGTTAAGACTGCCCAGCTTTGCCAGGTCAAGAGATTCTACATTGCCATTTTCTCTGTAAGGGTATGTCAGCGCAAATTGGATAGGAACCTTCATGTCCGGCAATCCCATTTGAGCGATAACAGAGCCATCACAAAACTCCACAAGCGAGTGGACTATTGACTCCGGATGTATGATCACCTCAATCTGAGTTGAGTTCAGGCCAAAAAGCCATTTTGCTTCAATTACTTCAAGCGCTTTATTCATCAATGTTGCAGAGTCAATGGTTATTTTTTGTCCCATTTTCCATGTTGGATGATTGAGAGCTTCTTCTTTTGTTACTTCCGACAGCTTCTCTTTTGGAAGGTTATAAAACGGCCCTCCTGATGCTGTGATTATAATCTTTTTTACCTCGTCACGGCGTCCTGCTCTTAATGCCTGTAATACTGCGCTATGTTCACTATCGATGGGAATAATGCTTGCGCCATTTTCCTTCGCCATTGAAACAATCAATCCACCCGCCATGACTAATGCTTCCTTGTTTGCCAGGGCGAGTGTTTTTCCGTTCTTTACTACCTCAATTGCCGCAGGAAGCCCTGCTCCACCCACTATAGCTGAAATAACTATATCTACATCTTCTTTAGAAACCATTTTCATTATACTGTCAGCGCCGGTATGGATTTGTACAGAATTTCCTGAAAGATTATTTTTAAGTGACTCTATCCATCTTTCATCTGCAAGGGAAACACTTTCCGGCTTAAACTCATTAACCTGTTTTGCTAAAAGTTCCCATTGTGAATTTGCCGATAAAGCCGAAACTTTGTACTTATGACGCAGGTTTCTTATAACGTCCAGTGCGCTTCTACCTATTGAACCGGTTGAGCCGAGAATGACTACATTCTTCATATATTACTGTATAGGAATTTCAAAGTTTGCCACAGGCCTATTTAAATTGTTTCGATTTCTTCCAGCAGTGTAGAAACCATTTCACTTTCAGGAATCTTTCTTATTTTTTCGCCTTTTTTAAATAAAAAGCCTACACCTTTTCCACCGGCAATCCCTATATCTGCCTCCATCGCCTCTCCGGGGCCGTTAACAATACATCCCATTACGGCAATCTTTACAGATCTTTTTTGAGAAGGGAGCCTCTTCTTTACTTCATTAACAATGTTCAGGAGATCTATCTCACAACGCCCACAAGTTGGACACGATATTATTTCTGCATCTGTGCTTTCTGATAGTCCAAGCGCTTCCAGAATCTTATAACCCGCCTTAACTTCCTGATGG
>MHZA01000125.1:0-963 GCA_001828595.1 Planctomycetes bacterium RIFCSPLOWO2_12_FULL_40_19 | reverse complement strand
AATCTTATAACCCGCCTTAACTTCCTGATGGGGGGGGCCTGTAAAAGAAACCCTCAGCGTGTCGCCAATCCCTTCAGAAAGCATGCCGCCAATACCTATAGCTGACTTTATTATTGCATCATCCGGGGCGCCTGCGGCAGTAATACCGAGGTGCAGTGGATAGTCGCACTGTTTTGATATTGACCGGTATGCATCCATTGTTTTCTGTACATTTGATGCCTTTAGTGAGACCACTATATCCTTAAAGCCCAATGACTCGAAATGCTCACAATATTTTAATGTCGTATTAACCATTAATTCCGCAAGATCCTCATCATGACCATTATTACTTCTGATGGAACCGGAATTAACTCCTATTCTGATGGGAATACCTTTGTCCTTTGCCAGGCGTACTATCTCCTCCAGCTTGTCTTTCTTTTTCATATTGCCGGGATTGATACGGATCTTGTCTACACCTTGTTTGATGGCTTCTATAGCTAGATTATGTCCGAAATGTATGTCTGCTACCAAAGGTATGTTTATCCTCTTTTTGATTTCACCGAGGCATTTGACTGTTTTAACATCAGGAACGGCAACCCGGATAATATTGCATTTGAGAGCTTCCAGCTCGTGAATCTGCTTTACTGTTGACTCGATGTCGTCGGTATGGGTATTTGTCATTGATTGAATAGAGATTGGCGCATTACCACCAACCTCTACTGAACCAACCATGACAGTTCTTGTTTTACGTCTATTTGTCATTTAAAGGCTGTATGTAATTATCAATATTGATTTTTAACAAACTCATTCTAACAGTTTTTTATATAAACTCAAGTTATAATATTTTATACGTAAGCATGAACAACCAAAGAGGTTGTTTGAGTGAAAGTGTGAATTAAACAAAATACTTGACACTTGCTTACGACGGTTTATGATATATTTTAAGCCTGAGACAGGTGGATAATATAGTAAAAACAGGAGAAT
>MHZA01000124.1:14368-14744 GCA_001828595.1 Planctomycetes bacterium RIFCSPLOWO2_12_FULL_40_19 | reverse complement strand
TGAACTAAACATTTATTTCTTTTCGTCTTTCTTCTGGTGTCTGGCCTTTTGCCTCTTCCTCAAATAACCCATGCCCAATCCACCCAGGCCGATTCCTGATAATGCAATAGTTGAGGGTTCGGGGACAATGGCGCTTGCATCGACAATAAACAGCCCCCCATCGAGGTCGCTAAGCAGGACTCTGTCCAGGCCGAGCAGGGGGTACACTCCCCAGTTGCCATCAAACCCGCTGACAGATCCCGGAAAGGTATCAAATGAACCAAGCAGAAAAGGATTAAGAGGATCGCTGATATCGATAGCCTGAACTCCTGCCTGATACCACGATACAAACAATAAGTCATCGTTAAACAGAACCGGATTATGAGGAGAGAACGCA
>MHZA01000124.1:0-14345 GCA_001828595.1 Planctomycetes bacterium RIFCSPLOWO2_12_FULL_40_19 | reverse complement strand
AACTCCTGCCTGATACCACGATACAAACAATAAGTCATCGTTAAACAGAACCGGATTATGAGGAGAGAACGCATTGATTCCCAGGGTGGTACTATTAATTGTAGAAAGCAGATTTGGACTTAAGGGGTTAGAAATATCAAACAGCCTGATATCGCCATTGCTGATTTCACGAGCGCTAATCAAAAGATTTCCATCGCTGGTCACCCAGTTGCTGTGTGAGTTGCCGCCGGAATTTACAGAACCAAGCAAAGCGGGCGCAGTTGTGCCGATATTAGAGATATCATAAATATCCGTCTTCCCCCCAAACCCCGATGTATACAGCCTGTTATTCACCACCGTAATATCATGGATGAACGATGGATCCGTTGTTACAATATCCCGCACAAATGCCGGACTGCCGGGATTGCTGACATCGAAAACCTTCACCGTGGATGTTCTTGAATCGGCCTCATATAAAAAGCCTCCATCAATAAAAACATTATGAATACTGTTATACCCACCTTGTGATGACGTAATCTGAGAGAGAAGCGACGGCGTTGTTGGATCAGACAGATCAACGATGTGCATACCGCCTCCATTGTCACTGGCAAAATAACCAATACCATTGTGTACCTTTATGTCTTTAAACTGCGACCCGCCGCTTCCGACGTTATATGTTGCGGCCAGAAAGGCAGATCCTGGCGTAGAGATGTCAATAATGCCAACCCCTGACCCCGCAAAGGACCCGATATACGCATAATTTCCTTCACCCCATACATCCCCATATCTGTTATCCCCTGAAAATGGATCCAGCTGTTTAACCAGATTGAAGCTCACGGCACTTGCCGCCGGCAGCTTACTTAATGTACAAGCAAGAAGTATGAAAACAGATATCAACAGACATCGCAAAATTGTTTTATTCATTGTTCTCATTTCCCCCTGATTCTCTTTTAACTGGTTTTTAGCTGGTTTAATCTTGCCCGCCTGAACCAGCTTTGAAAACATAAAATTGTTTTTAATCAAATGCTGAAGATATTTTTCAATTGGTCCTTGTGTTTACACTATAATAGTTCGAGGATAAAACGCAATAATATTCAGCAAAAATGAGGGTTTTAAATGTGGTATTTTTAAACATCAGTTTAAATGGCGGGTGAGGCTCACCCGCCTACTATGCTTCTAAAACTTATGGTCCAACCTACATGCCAGACTTTGCCAAGACCTTGGGAGGGCACGGAGTACTTAGCTCTCTTGATGATTTGTAGGGAGAATAGCTTCAATTGGGCTACGACAAACTGAGGTACTTGACAAATTCAGAAGAATTCAGGATTCAGGGCCAAAATTCATGAGGGTACTTCGCAAAGAAATCTTCAAGCCTTTACATAATGCTCTGATCTTGCGCATGCGCCACAGTCCGGACAACCATTTCTGAAACAATCAGGCGTAAATTCCTGTTTAAAAGATTTCTTTCTCTCACTTATAAGGAATTCTTTTATGATACCACTGCTGATATGATCCCATGGAAGAACTTCATCTTCACCCCTCTCTCTAGACAAGTAGAACCCTTCCTCCAGGCCGGTTTTCTCAAATGCACTTTTCCATTTATCATAATCAAAGAAGTCATCCCATGCGTCGAACTTACAGCCATCCCGCCAGGCCTGAAGGATCACTTTTCCCAGCCTTCTGTCACCGCGTGCAAACACGCCTTCCAGTATACTCCGCTCCGGCTTGTTAAATTTGATGCAAATTCTTCTATGCCTGATCTTATTCATTATAATGCGCTTAATTTCTTTAATCCTTTCCAGTGAGACCATTGGTTCCCATTGAAAAGGGGTATGAGACTTGGGAACAAAAGGCGCTACTGTTATATTCACATTCCCAAACGATCCCTTAACCTCTTTCATAAGACTTGAAACCTTATACGCCAGGTTCGCTATCTCTTCAACATCCTCATCTGTCTCTGTAGGAAGCCCAACCATAAAATACAATTTAACCAGATTCCATCCCTCTTTATACGCCTCTTTGACTCCCGCAAAGAGGTCTTCGTTTGATATGTTTTTATTAATTACCTTTCTAAGCCTTGTAGTTGCCGCCTCCGGCGCTAATGTCAAGCTGGACTTGCGTACAGTATTGAGATAAGAGGGTAGCTCAGTTAACTCATCAGAAATCCTCAGGGAAGGAAATGATATGTTTACATTTTTCCGGTTAAAGACCTCGCCCATGCGTGTCATCAGGTCTTTGAGATGTGGATAATCACTTATTGATAATGCCCCGAGTGAAATTTCATCATGTCCTGTATTACGATAACAATCTTCGGACATATTCAGGATATTATCTACAGAACGTATCCTGTTTGGCCGTTTTGTCATCCCGGCCTGACAAAACCTGCACCCCTGTGTACAACCGCGCATAACTTCAACTGATATGCGGTCGTGAATAGTCTTTACATGTGGAACAATAGGATTTTCAGGGAAATACGCTTTCCCAAGATTGCTTACCGATGCACCGCGAACAACAGGGGGAACACCGGGCAGCTTTGGTTCTATTCTGTCTATAACGCCTTCAGAATTATAAGTTACTGCATATAGAGAAGGTGCATAAAGATTCTTCATCTCTTTAACAAGTGAAAGAATCTTCTCTTCTCTTGATAAATTCCCTGAATGTTTAAGCTTCTTAAAACACTCGATAAATTGAGGCAGTTTCTCCTCTCCATCACCCACAAAGAAAATATCAATAAAATCAGAGATTGGTTCGGGAGTAAGCGCCAAAGGCCCGCCTGCAATGATTAACGGATCTTTTTCCGTCCTTTCCTCCCTTCTGAGTGGTATCTTTGCAAGGTCCAGCATATTAAGCACATTTGTATACGACATCTCGTATTGAAGCGAGAAGCCAATGATATCAAATTCCCCTAAAGGCCTGAACGTTTCCAGGGAATACAATGGTATATTGTGTTTTCTCAAAGCGGCTTCCATGTCATACCACGGCGCAAATACTCTTTCACAAGCCGTATCTTCACGCTCGTTCAAAAGGCCGTATAGAATCTGCATGCCCAGATGAGACATCCCGATTGCATAAGTATCCGGAAAGGCCAGGGCAATTGTAACATCTATGTTGACATCTTCCTTTTTGATGGAGTTCCATTCCCCTCCTATATACTGTCCGGGTGTTTCCACAAAAGGCAGGATTTTGTCTTCTACATAACTGCGAATATTATTCATAAAACTCATCCCTCGCTAAAGCCACTCTACTTCTCATTCTCACATTAAACATAAACGATAATGCTATAAAGGATGATATCAGAGAAGATCCTCCATAGCTGATAAAGGGTAATGTCAAACCGGTAATCGGGGCAAGTCCTATTGTCATAGCAACGTTTACGAGTATTTGAGAGGCAAACATAGCCGTAAAACCCGTTACAATCAACCTGCCATAGGAATCCCTCGTATTTACGGCAATACCTATACTACATGCAAGAAAAACTACATAAAGGCACAGGATTGCACAGCTTCTGTAAAACCCCCATTCTTCGGCTATGACAGAAAAAATAAAATCTGTATGTCCCTGCGGAAGGAAGTTAAGCTGACTTTGTATGCCATTGCCCCACCCGCTTCCGAAGCTGCCGCCGGAACCTACTGCTATTAACGACTGTATCCGTTGATAACCCGCCCCCCAACTGCTCACCATATCGGGCCAAAGGAAGCTTATGACTCTCGCCTTCTGATAGCCCTTAAGCGCAAAATACCAGAAAAGGGGTATTGAGGCCATGCCTAAAGCCATGAGTGTAAAGATATACCTAACCCTGGTGCCTACCACAAACATAATTGCAAAAAAGATAGGCAGCAAGATTAAGCTGGTACCCAGGTCAGGCTGTTTAATAATTAATGCCATTGGCAGGAGTGTCAAAGCTAATGGAAAGATGACTCCACTAAATCCGGAAACACTCTTTTTGTCCATAAAATACCTTGAAAGCGCCAGAACGAGGGCTATCTTCATAATTTCAGAAGGCTGCATGGAGATAGGCCCTAATATAAACCATCTTTGCGCCCCGTATACAGTTTTACCAAATATCAAGACTAAAAACAAACAAAAGAGAATTATTAAATAAAAAACATACGAAGCTTTACCAATTGAAGAATAGTCAAATACTAACAGAACAGAAAAAACACCCATCCCAATACCTATCCAGATTATTTGTTTAAAAGCATGCTTCTCTGATGAAGCGCTCCATACAAAGAAAAAGCTTATAACCAGGAATAAACAAACCACAAAGAACATCAGCCAGTCAAAATTTCTTAAACTAAAGATACGATTCATTTGAATCAATTCTCCTCAACCCTAAATCTACCCTCCATTTCGGGAGGATTCCAGAATCTGTGTTAAAAGGTTTTGAACGATCGGACCCGCTACTTCGGCGCCATGGCCTTCTGTATGCTCTATTACAACCGTAAAACAATACTTTGGGTTTTCAAAAGGCGCATACCCGATAAACCATGCATGGTTTTCATCTTCGCGTGCTGTTTGTGTCGTTCCTGTTTTTCCCGCCACACGCATCTCATTCAAACCGGTGTTCCTTGCGGTACCGGCGGTTACTACTCTTCGTAATGAACGTTTAATACTATCAAGGTTTTTTTCTGATATATCTATTCTCTCTGTAGGTTTTTGTTTATTGTTCAGCAATATATTACCTTTATAATCTGTTATTTTCTGAAGGATGTGCGGCCTGATATACCAACCACCGTTTGCAATCATAGCTATCATCCTGGTAACCTGTATTGGTGTAACCAACATCTCCCCCTGGCCAATTGACAAATTCATAGTCTGGGCAATAGACGTGGAAGTTGGCACATTCCCTTTTCTTTCATAAGTAAGATCAATATCTGTAAAATTTCCTAAACCAAATTTATCAGCCCACTCTTTTAGTAAAGAGCCGCCCAGAAGTTTTGCTGTTTCGATGAAAAAGACATTGCATGAATATTGCATGGCCTCTTCAACATTCAACAGGCCATGGCCATACTTTGGAAAACATCTAAAACTACTCCTGCCGACCTTCAATGATCCGTAACATGCAAACTGAGTATTTTCATCTATTTTATTCTCTTCCAGCGCTGCAATTGCCGTAATTATTTTAAAGACTGACCCTGGAGGTAAAACACTTTGAATAGGCCTGTTGAGGAATGGTTTATGCAGGTTTTTGCTAAGGGCTGAGTAGTCCTTATTCAATGTATTTAAATTATATCTGGGGAATGCCGCCATTGCTATGATTTCACCATTCCACGGGTCCATTACTACAACCGAACCTCTTTTGTTCCCGAGAGCTTTTTCTGCAATACTTTGTATTCGGCCGTCTATGGTTAAGAAAATGTTATTACCGGGTATTGACGGTCTTTCCAGGATAAGTTTATCAACCTTCATAGTATCAAGGGTGATTTCTTCAAATTTCTCTCCCGGCACACCCATTAACCTTGAATTATATGTTTTCTCAATTCCGGTTTTCCCCACCAGGGAATCCATCGAAATTGCCTTCCGGGCAAAATATTCTGATTCCGGTTTATCACTCTCCTCCAGACCGTCAAACCATCTTTTCTTAAAATTATAGTTATGTATTTCTTCTTCATCCGGCTTACCAACATAACCTATTACGTGAGAGGACAAATCATCCTGTGGATACCACCTTACAGGATTTGTCTCTATCTGTATGCCAGGTAAATTCTGCATTTCAACTTCGAATTTTGCAACTTTTTTCCACGGCACATTTGATATTAACGAATGTGGTGTGATTTCCTCTCTGATGCGTATCTTCCTTTCATTTCTACTCTCTACGATATGCTTAATCTTTTCTACTCTTTCTACAATTTTCGTAGTTTTTTCGAATATATCTGTATATGGAATTTCAAGAAATTCAGCTACTTTTTGTACCCACGATACATTATCAGAATGGCATTCTTCACATAGTTTGCGAATTATTTTCTGATCCTTAGACCCGGACACTGCAGGCAATATGTTTTGTTTAAGACACGAGTAGGCATTAAAGAGCTTTGTATATAAGACCGTAAGTTCAAAATTATGTTTATCAACAGCCAGAGTCGAACCATTTCTATCATATATCGTTCCTCTCAGTGTATTGATGTTAACGGTTCTTATTCTTTTGCTGTCAGACATGCCACTGAACTTTCCACCTTCAATTATCTGAACGTAAAACAGTTTGCAAAAGATTACTAAGAACAAAACTAATATTATTCCAAAGAATATCTTAAAACGTTTCCTGTACATTGATTATTTTCTTTTTAAAGACGGGAATCCAAACGAGGAATAGAATCTGTTTAACAACCAGAATACCGGAGGAACAATTATAGAATTATAAATTGTGATCAGTGGGCATTTCCACGCCATAGGTAATAAGTCTGCCGAGGTTAATGAAATTGACAACATGAAAAGATACAATAAATTATATATTATTGAAATTGTGAACGTAACTGAAATTTGTGTCATCAAATGTTTGCCAAAAAGAGTATCTTTGATTAATGAAATAAGATATCCCACAATAACAAATAAGACGGTATTTAAGCCGAAAAAACCTTCAGTAAATATATCTTTAGCAAGGCCGGTTGCCCAATTTGCATGAAACGATCGTTCCATGTTGGAGTTTAACGAATGAAAAACGAGGAAGATGATAAAGAGATCAGGTTGGATGCCCAGAATACTTATGTGGTGTAATAAGGTTGTCTGGATTAATGATATGCATAAAATAACACTTATTATTATAATCCATGGCATGAGGATGTCTTTTGTATTTCTATAATAATGTCTTTAAACCCTGGTATGCTTACTCAGAAATATCTTCTTCCCTTTTCTGCTTAATTACCAACACATGCTCTATCTTTGAAATATCAATTCCCGGCATAATCTTAATATCTTTGAAAAGATTTGCACTCTTCTGTTTAACCTCAACAACATTACCTATGTATAGAGATTTTGGAAAAACTCCCCCAATACCGGATGAAATAACCTTATCGGACTCATCCACTTTTGTCTGCCGGGATACATACTTCATTATACATACGCCATTAGATGTACCCTGAACAATTCCCTGTGTCCTCGATTTTAGAAATCGTGATGGAACGTTTGATGCGGGGTCAGTAACCAGCATAACCCTGCAGGATGAGTTTCCTGTGGCTGAGATTCTGCCCACAAGTGTATTCCCGAAAACTACAACATCATTAACTGAAGCGCCTTGTTTCTTCCCAACATCAATAATAATACTTTTTCTAAAGTTTGAAACGTCATAACCAATGATATCCGCTATTATCGGCTTTTCATTACTATCGATGTTTCTATTATATTCCGTTACAACTTCCAACTTTCTCTTAAATACATTTATAACATCTTGTTGCTTGATTATCTTATTCTTAAGGAGGAATATCTCTTTCTCCATCTCTTCCTTTTCATCTGCTTCTTTCGCTATTGCGGCCAGCTTTCTGAGTCCATTCTTAAAGAAATTTGATGTTTGAGAAATTATATTTTGTACAGGCGCAAGGGGCGAAGCAATAGTTACTTTGATGTTATTTGTAATGCTTTCCGGTATGGTTAAAAGAGATATGGATATTATGACGAAAATATAAATTACAAAACTTTTAGTAAATCTGCCAGAATCAAGACTCAAGTTCCTTATCCCATAAAACATCCTTATATAAATCAAGATCTTCCAGGAGTATGCCTGTTCCTCTTGCAACCGCCGTAATTGGATCATCTGCCATCTTTACCGGTAGCCCGGTCTCCTCTGCAGCTAATTTATCTAAACCCCTGAGCATTACACCGCCACCAACCAGAACCATGCCTGTCGTCAACAAGTCAGAAGACAATTCCGGCGACGACTTTTCCAACGTCTTTCTTATAGCATCTAAAATAGCATCTGTTGTTGGAAGAAGCGCTTCTCTTATCTCTTCCGATGTAATTGTTACAGCCCTTGGTAATCCGGCTATGGCATCACGGCCTCTAACTTCTGCCGTAATTTCTTCCTCTAATTTATAAGCCGAGCCGATCTCAATCTTAACTCTTTCGGCAGTTCTACAGCCGATATCCAGACTGTAAGTACGACGAACATACTGAACTATTGCCTCGTCCATCGCATCACCGGCAATCCTTAAGCTCTCATGCGCAAAAATATCTCCTAATGAAATAACGGCTACCTCTGTGGTGCCGCCTCCGATGTCAACTATCATGCTTGCCACCGGTTCTCCAACCGGTAGTCCGGCGCCAATTGCAGCGGCTTTGGGCTCGGATATTAAATAAACCTCTCTGGCGCCTGCTCTTTCTGCAGAATTCACAACAGCACGTTTTTCCACAGCAGTTATTCCGGATGGAATTGCGACTACTACCCTTGGCCGTATCCCCCATTTCCTTTTATGCACCTTTAATATAAAATACTTAAGCATCGCCTCTGTAATGTCAAAATCGGCGATAACTCCATTCTTCATTGGCCGGATAACGGAAATGCTATTTGGGGCCTTTTCCAGCATAGCCTTGGCAGATTGTCCAACGGCAGTTCCATTTAATAAAACCTTATTTGTCCCTGGTTTTACTGCTACCACAGATGGTTCAAACAACACGACGCCTTCACCGGGAATACATACCAAAGTATTCGCTGTTCCCAGGTCGATACCCATATCTATAGAAAATAACCCTAACAAATAATCTAAAGGATGCATATTTTTTTAGACTCTTTCTGTATTTTGGATATAAGCTAAATTTTTACATAGGTTTACGTGGACGATTATACGTGCGCCAATCTAAATGTCAAGCGAAAATTCTCCTTGTCAACGCTGCCAAAAACAGTATAGAGGTTACCAATAAACATGAAATCGCAAACACATCACCGTGATTTGTATACCATGAAGTCACGGAATTCTCAAACCTGATTTTGTTACACAATATACCTTCCACCTCTTTGTATCTTCCTTCATTAGCCAGGTAATCATATATCTCGCCGTTTGGCGCAATAAAGGAAGAAATGCCGCTGTTGGCAGAGCGTGTAATACAAATCCGGTTTTCAACAGCCCTGAAAACCATTATTGCCAGATGCTGGTCCAGCTCAGAGCTATCATGAAACCAGGCATCATTGGTAATATTTATCATAAAGTCCGCTCCATCTTTCCGAAACCTCCTTACTAAAGGCGCAACTGTATCTTCATAACATATTATTATTCCAAACTTATAATATTTCTTTTCGTCATTCTTTGTGTCAAGTTCAAATATAGTTCTCCTCCCGCCCCCGCTCAAACTTACACTATAAGGCACTATATTAGAAAAAAAAGGAAGCCAGTCTTCGAAGGGGATGAATTCTCCAAAAGGCACAAGGTATATCTTGTCATAACGGTCTACAAATCTTCCTTGCCTGTTAAAATAGAAAGCCGTATTAAAATACAGTGCAGAGGCATCCCGCACATCAATAGCCGTGCCTCCTAATATCAAATTAGCAGAGGTTGCATCTGTTAGTTTATGAACCGCTTCTTTAGACAATCTATCGACCTCCCTGTTAAGAATATTCGGATCAATATTAAGGACGCCCGGCACCATAGTCTCCGGCCAGACAATCATGTCAACTTCCTCTCCAGCCGCCTTTAATGATAAGTTTGTGTATTTCTTCAATATCTCTTTCTGCTGTTCTTTGTCCGTCGTAATCTTGACACCTTGCGGAACATTTCCCTGAACAACACAAACGTTAGGACCATCCTGCAAAACTTTATGGTCTCTTAAATCAAGATAACCATAGACTAAGACTAAAGACAGCAAAAGAGAGGGGATAATTATAGTGAACCAGAACATTTTCCCCTTTTTATCAGAGGAAACAACTGAATCTATGCCTGATTTGTAATTACGTTTGAACAATAATTGTTCTGTCAAATCTGCAATAGCCGCATTAATTACAACAATCAGAAATGAAATGCCGTAAACACCCGTAATGTCGGTAATCTGTATTAAAGGCAGGTTTAAATATTGACTGTGTCCTGCAAAAAACCATGGGAAACCGGTATATGGAAATGATCTTAAATACTCAAAAGCCACCCAGACAAACGGGGCAATAAAGACATGTGGCAGTCTTAATTTTCTACGCAAATAATATAAAACTGCGCCAAAAGCAAAGAAGTAAAGCGCTATATAAAGACTTAACAACAACCAGCCCAAACTTGTAACAAACCGAAGCCATGATAAGTTGAAAACAAGAAATGAAACACCAATTAAATACGAAAACAATCCCGTCCTGTATCCGGTCGAAATTATTATAAACCAGGGGACTAAAGCAAACCAGGCTAAATAACTTATACCCGGTGATGGAAATGAAAGTGAAAGAAGAAGGATTGTGAGAAAAGAGAGGAAGATGTTTATGTAAAAAGGGTTTTTATGCAATATATTTTCCAGTTAAATAGCCTGTAGCTGATACAGGCTTGGTTTTCGAGTTTCATTTGCTTAAAGCAAACCATCTGTCAACATTACCTCGACCGTATCACCGGCATTCAGTTTCTCAACTGACTCTCTGATAATAAGCAGGCAATTAGCTCTTGTTATTGAAAACAAATCTCCGGAGCCATGCCAGTCTACGAGAGAAACCTTCCACCTGAAATCTTCCTGCCTTAATAATGCCGGCCGGTATTCACGACGCTTTTTCTTGATCTTGATATCTTTTTCCAACTCTGCTTGCAATATTGGATGCCCATAAGACGTAAATCCCATCATTTTTTTAATGCATGGTTTTACAAACAATTCAAAGGTAACAAAAGTTGACACAGGATTGCCGGGAAGCGCAAAAATCAATTTATCACCCTTCATGCCAAACACCGTGGGCTTTCCAGGCCGGAGAGCTACTTTTTCAAAAAATATCTTAACACCAAGGTCCCGTAATACACCTCCGACAAGATCGTATTCCCCCATTGATACACCTCCGGACAGTATCAATATATCTTTCTTTAAACCCTTCTGAATCAATTTCCTTATTTCACTTTTATTATCATTAACCTTGCCCAGTATCTCAATATCTGTGATGATCTGTCGGGCCTGCGCTGCCAGCAAATGGCTGTTACTATTGCGTATCTGCCAGGGTTTCGGCTTACGGGTAATATCTACCAACTCATCACCTGTAGAGATAATGCCAATACTCGGAGTTGAATGCACTTTAACGTGATTTGCACCAACCGCGGCAAGAATACCAACCTCCTGGGCCCTTATCCTCGTCCCTTTGGAAAGAACTGTTTTACCGACACGGACATCTTCTCCCTTCCTGGCAATGTTTACGCCCTTTCCTATTCTCTTAAGGATACGCACCCTTTTGTCATTGTCCAACGATTTTGTTTCCTCCACTTTTACAACAGCGTCTGCGCCTTTGGGTACTACTGCGCCCGTCATGATCTTCGAGGCCTGTCCGCTGGAAACTTTTTTCTTCGGGTTATATCCTGCACGTATACTTTCTATGACATCAATATCTACCGGTGGTTTTATGTCTTTTGCAATCACAGCATATCCGTCCATTGCAGCCCTGTTAAATGGCGGCATATTTAAATCTGATTTTATACTCTCTGCCAGGCAAAGTCCGGCTGCATTCTCCAGTTTCACCTTTCTGGGCAGCAGTTTTTTCCCTTTATTCAGAACGATCCTTAATGCTTCATCAACGCTTATCATAATCTCTCCTTCGATCTTTACTAATATAACGATTCCTAATTAACATAGCATTGTTTTCATTACTTATTTCCAGCAGGATTAGCTTTCATGTAATTCCGGCTTTTTAATGATGTACCGGGAGTTTTTCTAAAAAGGAATGCACTCATACCAATGCTAATTCTTTTATGAAATGTTGTCAATGTAGATTTTAAATGTTTAAATAAAATGCCATGCTGGCGAATGACACTGTTGAGTTGGTCTGGTCGGTATACTGAGAATATTTCAGAAGTTTGCCTTTTGACGCTTCAATGACATTAAGCATGGTGTGAATTGCCGGATATCCACATATTTTTCTACTGTTATTGTCTTTTTGAATAGAGTTGTTAAAGCCCTCTGTGTCCAGGTTTTCTACATATCTTAACATATCTGTGTCTTCAGAATGCAGTTTCTTGAGATATGCCTCGTCCTGAAGTTCTCTGTCGCCAAATCTGGAACCAACATGTGCAAGGTCTACGCTTGCAATTATACAGATTTTCTTCCTGCTTTCCTTAATTGTTTCCTTGAGAGAAGAAACAAATTCCTCAAATTGAGAAATCCCTCCCGGACTATTGTTATCTCTCCCCGCTTCACCAAAGGATGAACAGAGTATAGGGATTATGCTGAATACCTTTTTCCGGTGATAAAGGTATTGCAGGAATATTAACTGAAATCCAACTGAATGTTCATCTTTGTGAATAAATTCGTCTTCAAAATAATCAGTCTTGTTCTTTTTGTGTAGAGATGCAAGAAAGTCTTTATCTGTCGCTACGTTTCCAAATGGAGTTTCGAAGGTCTTGTCTGTCAGGACAAAGAGATTTTTAGTTTCCGTGTGTGCAATGCCAAGTATTATAAAAAGTTCGGCGTCAGACGACTCGGCAATCTCTTTGTAGGCCCAGGCGAAACACGGTCCCCCGCATCCTACATCAATGTGAGGGGCGATTATGCCCTTCAAATCTGTGGTTTTATTGGATGATGATGGTTTGCCGGGACCGTCTGTGGATGTAAAGAATTTGTCTATCTGGCCTGTTAATCTCTCTTTATCTGCCTCATAGGCAGTACCGGCGTGAGCGTCTTTGCGTATGGTTGAATTTATAAAGTCACCTTTTAGTTTTTCTATAAAATCCCTGGATCTGTCATTCTCCAGGAGCAGGTTTTTATCCAGTTCCTGTATTATTTGCTGTATGTTGTCACCAGACAATAATTTCCCATATTTTTGTGAAAATTTAGACTGTATATCCAATATGGAGTGATTGCCATCAAAGTGACATATAATGTAGAAGACGTGATTAGGAACTACAAAGGTGTTTTTGGTGTTAAAAGGGTCTCTGAGGCACATCGCCTGTTGCCCGGATGTTTGAATAGGAAATGCGTCTATTGTCCGTAATTTTGGATGTTCCATTCTATTATTAAGGCAGTATCTTCAACTCAGCAGACAATCCTTCTGACTTTTTAGTAATTATTACGTATCCACCCTCACGAAACATACCGGCGTTGAAGATTAATGTGCCTTCTATCTTATCAGTTCCTCTTGCCTCGTGGATATGGCCGCTTAAAGAAATATCCGGTTTATGTCTTAAAATAAAATCACGAACACTTTGGCTCCCTACATGGGCGCCAGTCGTAATCACATCAATCTTCGTGTCTTTTGGCGGCACATGCGGTACCATAATCTTAAATTTAGTTTCTCTTACCTTTTCAAGGCCTTCGAGTAGAAAAGTTTCAATTTCACTCTCACTAAATTCTGTAGGTGTTCTGAAAGGTGTTGGATTTGAACCGCCTACACCAAAGATTCCTATATCGTCCCATATAAATCCATTTCTGTGAAGGTTAATGCCTTTTTCGTCTAAAAAATCATTAACCTCCGGTTGATCTAAATTTCCTAATTGAGCTAATATATTCTCGTTATACTTCATTATTTCTCCGATTACTTTTCCGGCTTCATTTTTCCCGTTATAGTTAGTTAAATCACCGGTGACTATTACAATATCTGCATTCTCCAGTTCACTTTTCAATAGCCTTAAGTTGCCTGAATCTTCATGAATATCACCAAATGCTATTATTTTCATTTTTTCACCTGATTTTTGATAAGTTACTTGGATTCAAAATATTAACAATCCTGTAAAAAATGTTCAAGTAATCTTTTCAGGGCTGTTTTATGTTGACGCTAAAAAGGAGTTTTGATAGTATGAAAATTTATAAGTAGATTAGAAGTAATGGACTAAATTCAGGTTGGAATCAACCTTTTCTATACAAAGAGAATCACACATCAGTGTTGATCTCCCGGAAGATAAGTGGATGAAAAAATATTGGTTATCTTTCATTATAATAAACATATCAATTTACGGTTGCCTATCAGCAATTGAAAACAGAGTAGTTACCGCCAGTGAAACCACTCCTGCCAGGAAGACATCGCAGGATATTTCACCCGAGTTGAATATTAAGATTGATGAGTGGATGAAACTTTTGTATTCAGAAGATTCTGCAATACGCAGTTCCGCAATCATTTCATTATTGGGACTTAACCTTCCAACTGTTTATGATTCACTTATTGATATTCTTAAAAACTCTGGAAATGACGATGTGCGTATCTCCCTGATTAAGGCGTTCGGTTTTGCCGGTGATGACAACAGGGCATTAGATTGTATGATTGACCTGCTTGCCAGTAAAAGTGAGGCGGTTAG
>MHZA01000123.1 GCA_001828595.1 Planctomycetes bacterium RIFCSPLOWO2_12_FULL_40_19 | reverse complement strand
AAAGAGGTAAAAGAACTCGGTAGTAGTGAGAGATTCATGAAATTTCTCAATGAAAGATCGAAAGAAAAAGAAACTATATCTATCTCATCTATAGCGAAAAAGTTAGGAATATAAACCGTCTAACAAGTCGCTCAACCTGACCCCTGTCCGGAGTGTCTAATCAAAATCTTGAAGTTCATCCACATCTTTTCTTCTTTCATAAGTCTCTGAAATGTGTAGGGGCAGGTTAGTTCTGAGTTAGACGACAAAATAATAGCATAAAGGAAAAAGTGAAATGAGAATAAAATTTTCCCGACATGCAAAACGAAGAGCAAAGCTATATAAGATACCAGAAACAATGGTTGAAAAAATATTAGAAGGTTTGGGTCTAACCGATGGAGAACATGAGATAATCAGAAATGTATCGGGATTTAAATATCCAATAAAGATTGTTTTCGCAGTTGAGAACGATATTATGACAGTAATCACAAATTATCCATTAAAGAAAGGAAGAGGAAAATGAAAGTACATTATGATGAAGAAATAGATGCCTTGTATCTAAAACTAAGCGATCAAAATCCAGATGGTGTTATTGAAATCACGGAAGGTATAAATATTGATACTACCGCTGATGGAAAGCTTACAGGAATAGAAATACTCAAAGCATCCCAAAAAATGAATATTAACACAATCTTATCTTACACGCTTGAGTTAGACCAAGGTATATTAGGTCAAAAAATCGCCGAACAAGTCGTTGGAGATGGACGCTGAATACTGTCGGCTCGTTTCTTGCCGTCAATATTCAGCGCCACTCAGCTTATCGTTATACTCTTTATTATTTTCTCCTCGCAGAGACTATGCGTTCTTTCCCTTGCAGGTCTTTGGTTATTTCAATACCCTCGTAATACCTCTCGCTTTCCATAAGCTTCATGATAGTTTTAGCCTGTGTTTCTCCAATCTCGATAACCAGGTATCCCTTGGGCTTAAGCCAATCGGTGGCATTCCTGATTATTTGTCTGTAGAAGTATAATCCATCTTTTCCTCCAACTAAGGCTTCGTAAGGTTCATGATCTCTTAGTTCAGGTTCCAGATTCTTCCATTCCGATTCGCTTACGTAAGGGGGGTTTGAAACAATAAAATCGACGTTTCCTTTTTCAATATGACTGCTGAATGTGTCGAAGAGGTCTCCGTGCAGGAGATGGACATTGCCAACAACTTTATGTCTTTGGACATTTGTCATCGCTATTGCAAGCGCTTCCTGCGAGATGTCGCTTGCGTATATTTCTACATCGCTGAGGTTTTTGGCCAGAGAGACGGCAATGTTGCCTGAGCCGGTTCCAATATCCATAATGGTAACTTTCTTATTTGAATATTGTTTATCATGTGCTTTGTTCATGACTGTTTCTACGAGTATTTCCGTTTCCGGTCTGGGTATTAAGACACGTTCATCTACGAAAAAGACTAGTGACATAAACTCAACATGGTGTGTAATATATTGCAGGGGGACATGCCTTATTCTTTCGTTGATTAGTTCTTTGTACCTGCTGATATCGGAATCATTAAGGATCTCATCCGGATTCGTGTAGAGTTTTGTCCTGTCACATGATAATACAAAGGCCAGCAGAGTATCAGCATTTATACCCGGGGAATCTATTTCAGCCTCTTTTAATGTAGTTATTGCCCATTTCAGTATATTACGGATAGTCTTTGTTTCTTGGGTATATATCATGTTTTTAATATTGAAGTGGAAATTTATGAGGGTTGGGAAAAATTTCATGGGACTAATGAATAAGGGAAACAATTACAGTGTGGCGGATAATTCCTTCATCTTTTCTTCTTTTCCGTAGTTTATCATTGCCTCAATCAATTCGTCTATTTCACCAAGCATAATTTTATCCAGACTGTATAGATTGAGATTTATCCGGTGGTCGGTTACCCTGTTCTGGGGAAAGTTGTATGTGCGTATTTTTTCGCTTCTGTCGCCGGATCCTATTTGCATACGGCGTGTCTTGTCACGTGCATCCTTACTTTTATCCTGCAAAAAAGTGTAGAGTCGGCTTCGCAGGATACGCATTGCCTTTGCGCGGTTTCGGTGCTGTGATTTTTCGTCCATACATTTAACAACCAGACCGGTTGGTTCATGGGTTATTCTAATGGCAGAACTGGTCTTGTTGACCTTCTGTCCTCCTGGTCCGGAAGAACGAAATGTATCAACAGAAATATCTTTGGGGTCGATCTTTATTTCTACCTCTTCAACTTCCGGTAAGACGGCGATTGTTGCCGCTGAGGTGTGTATTCTTCCACTTGTTTCGGTAGTAGGAACCCTCTGCACACGATGAGTGCCGCTTTCAAAACGCAGTTTATTATAAACGGAATGCCCGCTAATAGTGAAGATTACTTCTTTGAATCCTCCAATTTCTGTATAGCTGGAGTCTAATATTTCAATCTTCCATTTCTGTTTTTCGGCATATTTTGTGTACATCTTGAAGAGGTCGGCTGCAAATAGCGCTGCTTCATCGCCGCCGGTTCCAGCCCGAATTTCCATAATTATATTCTTGTTAGAATCACTACTTTCTGTAAAAAAACATCCCTTAACCTCTTCAAACAGCTCTAATTCTTTTTCTTCGAGATTGCCGAGTTCGTCCCTGGCCAGGTTGTATAAGTCTTTGTCGCCATTAGTATCAGAAAGTATTGCCCTGGCTTCTTCCTTTTGTTTTAATGTTTCTTCAAGTTTAAGATATTTGGTTACGAATTTTGACAGTCTGCCATGTTCTTTAACATAAGATGTATATCTGGTATTGTCGGAAATAACGTCCGGATCTGATAAATGTTTTTCCAGTTCATTATATCGTTCAAACATCTCCTTTAATTTCTTTAACAGTTTATCATTGATCTGCACTACTATTCTCCGGTTTTTCTTCTACAGCAACTGCATTTTGATTATCCGTGTCGCTTATTGCCGGCAGTCTTTGCCGAATCGCCTTGGGCAGAATCTTCAGACCAACTGAATCTTTGCTTAAAGCGTTCAACCCTTCCGGCGCTATCCACAAATCTCTGTTGTCCAGTGTAAAACGGATGGCACTTAGAGCAAACCTCTACTGCAATTTTACTTTTTGTTGATCGCGTTACAAAAGTTTCTCCACACCCGCAGGTAACGGTTGTCTCTACATATTTTGGATGAATTCCTTCTTTCATTGGTACTTGTCTCCATTCATTAAAATATCTCTAAAAATTTAATAATCAAATAACATTCAACTCTTCCATAAGTATTTTCTTTATCGTGAGCGAATTAATTAAAATTTTATCAGAGAACATAAACTACTGCAACAAAAAACATTAGGGGGTTCCTGTTAGCAGTTGTTTATTATAACATTTCCACGTGTCTGATCCTTGGTGTAAAATATCCTGTTCTAAAGGTATTTGAGTGAGTTCAATTTATGTTTGACACTATGGTCTTAAGCTGATAATCTCATTGTACTTATTAAGAGATAGGTTGTATTTTAACACGGGAAATGGAAGAGAGATATTTATTAACAGCAAAGAAAGGTATATAGGCGATATTGTTATCCTTAATAATGATAAAGCTTCCCGGATCCAATCCGTTTTGATAGGGAATAAATATAATGTCTGACAATCTGGCCCACATTTTATCAAATATCGGCAGGCCAAATATCCTGTTAGTAGGGGACTTCATGCTCGATAAATACATATGGGGTGAAGTCAAACGCATATCACAGGAAGCCCCAATACCTGTGCTGAATGTGACTTCTGAGGAAGCAAGGCCGGGCGGGGCAGGAAGTGTTGCTAACAACCTTGCACACCTTGGGGCCAATGTTTGTTGTTACGGGGTAGTTGGCAACGATAATGAGGGCAGACTGCTGTTAGACACTTTAAATAATTTAGGAGTAGAGACGGATGGGATTGTTCAAGATTCGCACAGGCCAACGACCGTAAAGGTCAGAATGATGGGGCATCTCCAATCTGCAGGAAAAGGCGTTCAACAGCTTTTAAGGATTGATTATGAAAAGACTGATGACATAGAAGAGAAGAAACAGGAAGAAATTATCAATAAGATCGAAAATAAGATTCAGCACGTTGACATAATACTGATTTCTGACATGAACAAAGGTGTATTGTCCAGGCGAATCCTGGAAACAGTTATCAGATCAGGCAAAGATCACAACATTCCTGTTATAGTAGATCCGAGGCTTTCTAATGATTACAGTATTTATAAAGGCGCAACCGCAATAACGCCTAACCGATTCGAAACAAAGCTGTCAACGGGGATTAAGATAACGGATGTTAACAGCATGAAATCTGCCAGCAGGAAATTACTGGAAGAGTTTTCATTTGAATATGTTATTTTAACGGCAGATAAGGATGGGATGTTTTTATACAGCAGGGATGGAGAATGCAGAGTAATCCGTACTGTGCCTAAAGAGGTATGTGATGTCAGTGGTGCGGGGGATATGGTTTTGAGTGTTTTGGGATTTGTGGTGGGAAGCGGAAACAGCTTTGAGGATGCTGCCATGATTGCAAACGTTGCGGCCGGGGTTGAGGTTGGCAAGATTGGCGCTGTGCCCGTTAGTAAGAGTGAAATACTGAGCGAACTTATGGGAGGGCTGAATCCCCTTTATACAAAGATAAAAGTTTTAGACGAGTTGGAAGAAATACTCGATCGCCATAGGAAAAACAATGAGAAAATTGTATTTACTAATGGATGCTTTGACATACTTCATATCGGCCACATAGAATACCTTAAGTTCTCCAGGCGACAGGGCGATGTGTTGGTAGTCGGGTTGAATACTGATAGATCAGTGAGAGAACAAAAGGGGGATAAAAGACCCTTTGTTTCAGAATATGAAAGGGCGAGATTAATATCTGCGCTGGAAGATGTTGGTTATGTAATCCTTTTTGACGAATCAACACCTGAAGAACTTATCAGAAGGATAAAACCGGATATCCTCGTAAAAGGGGAGGACTGGAAGGAAAAAGGGGTAGTGGGCCGCGAATTTGTCGAATCTTATGGCGGTAAAGTGATTTTAGCGCCTTTTATAAAAGATGTATCAACAACTGATATTGTTTCAAGGATATTGGAAAGAAGTGTTAAACCAGGTTAGATAAATGAAAAGTGAGATAGAAACATATTTGAATGAAAGTATAAAGATAAAAACAGAACTGCTTTCTAATAGTGTGGAAACTATTGCACAGATTGCAGATATATCCGTTGATGCGCTTAGGGCAGGCCATTCGTTATACCTTATGGGTAATGGTGGAAGCGCTGCAGATGCACAGCATATTTCCGGAGAGTTAGTGGGCAGGTTTAAGAAAGATAGAAAACCATTGCCTGCGCTTGCGCTGACTACAAATACATCTGTATTAACGGCAATTGCCAATGATTACGGATACGATCTATGCTTTGAAAGACAGGTAGATGCGTTTGTTAAAAACGGTGATGTTGTTTTTGGATTAAGTACAAGCGGCAATTCTGCAAACATCATCAACGCCGTCATATTAGCCGGAAAAAGGGGGGCAAAGACCATAGCCTTTACAGGAAAAGATGGCGGCAGGCTTAGAGATAACGTGGATGTATGCCTGAGGGTTCCATCCTCAGATACAGCTCGTATACAAGAATGCCACATAACTATTGGTCATATTCTGTGTTCAATAATAGAAAAAAGGTTATTTGGATAATATATCTGAAGACTTTAAATATACCTTATTGGTGAAAGGGGATTGAAGATGGCAGGGGCAGGTAAAATGTATATTCGTTTTTGGGGTGTAAGAGGCAGCATAGCAACACCTGGTAGAGAAACAGTCAGGTATGGCGGTGATACGTCGTGTATTGAAATCAGATGTGGCAGGGAAATATTTATTCTGGATGCCGGCAGTGGTATCAGGAAGTTAGGCGCTAAAATATTAAAGGAAAAACCACAGCACATAAGCATTTTATTTTCCCATTTCCACTGGGACCATATACAGGGATTCCCGTTCTTTGCTCCCGTATTTAATAAAGAATATTCAATAACCCTGGTTGGTGAAAGAAAAATGAATTTTACGTTGGAGCAGTTATTTACGGCACAGATGATGTTTCCGTATTTTCCCCTGTCATTATCAGAATTGGATGCAAAGATAAGTTTTCATGAAATAACAAGAAACGATAGTATTATAAAAAATAGCGTAACAATTAAACTTGCATGTCTTAACCATCCCGGAGGATGTATAGGGTATAGAATTGAATATGGCGGCAAGTCCTTTGTCTATGCTACAGACACAGAACATTACAGTTGTATAGATAAATCATTACTTGATTTATCTTTAAATGCAGACGTTCTGGTCTATGATTGCAATTATACCGAAGATGAATATTCCGGCAAGAATGGCTCTCCTAAATCAGGCTGGGGACATTCTACATGGAATCAAGGGATAAAGATTGCAAAAGCAGCTAAAGTAAAGAAATTTATTTTATTTCACCATGATCCATCACATGACGATGAATTTATAGACAAGTTGGAGAAACAGGCACAAAAGGAATTTAAAGAATCATACGCCGCTTATGAAGGTATGGAAATTAATCTTTAAATAAGGGATCAACATGTCAGAAAATTTAATTATATATCACGCTCCGGATATGGAACTAAACTCCTTTGAAGCGTTATTAAAGGAAGAAGGCATATCTTTAAGGAAAATTACCCGTTCTAATATGGAGGATCTTAAGTCCTGTGAAAACCTGAAGATTCTTCTTATAAATAATGAATTTGCTAATTATATGAATAAAGAGATGTCTGAATTAATTTTTTGTCCAAACTACTCCAATGCAGTTGTTTTTATTAACGGAGATGGGGGACAAAATATTAATAAATTTAGTGATAAAGAAAAAGTATTTCTTTATCTAAATGGGCCAATTGAAGAAGATGAACTATTGAAAGCAATAAAGGGCGGGTTTAGTTATCTACACTCAAAGCTGGAATGTGAAAGATTGCATTCTGAGCTGGATATCCGAACCAGGGAATTAAGCAGTTTAAATGAAATTGGCATGGCCCTTTCATCGGAACAAGACTACGACAAACTATTAGACTTAATCCTTACAAAGAGCAGAGAAGTGACAAATTGTGATGCCGGAAGTTTATACCTGTTGGATGAGGCTAAAGATGCAGGAAACAGATTAATGTTTAAATTAGTACAAAATGATACATTAACCGATTTAAAATTTAAGGAGTATGCTTTACCTCTTACAAGGACAAGTTTGGCAGGATATGTAGCGCTTACCGGGAAATTTGTTAACCTGGAAGATGCCTACAATGTGCCCGGAGATGTAGATTATACTTTTAATAAGGCTTTTGATAAGAAATTTAACTATCGTACTAAATCCATGCTGGTGATACCAATGAAGGATCACAAGAATAAGACTATTGGCGTGCTGCAGTTAATAAACAGGAAGAAATCAAAAGATATAAGGTTGACATCCAAAGCAATTGTTGAAAATGAGGTAATACCCTTTGATGAAAAGACCTTCGGACTGGTAATTTCACTTGCAAGCCAGGCTGCCGTGTCCATCGAAAACAAAAAATTATATCAAAATATCCAGAACCTATTTGAGGGATTCGTAAAGGCATCAGTACTTGCTATTGAGCAGCGAGATCCCACAACTTGCGGTCATTCTGAAAGGGTTTCTTCTTTGACGGTAGGTTTGGCGGAATTGGTTGATAGGACTTCGTCTGGAATTTACAGGGATATACATTTCACCAGGGACCAGCTAAAGGAAATAAGATATGCAGGGCTTCTTCATGATTTTGGTAAGGTAGGCGTGCGTGAGAATGTCTTGATTAAAGCAAAGAAATTGTATCCACATGATATAGAATATATAAGGAGCCGATTCGATTTTATTAAGAAATCCATAGAATGCAAATATCTTGAGAAGAAATTAAGTACGATTTACGATAAAAATATTAATAATTACCAGAAGTATTTTGACGAAATTGATAAAGAACT
Organism: Planctomycetes bacterium RIFCSPLOWO2_12_FULL_40_19; assembly: GCA_001828595.1. Classification (GTDB taxonomy): domain Bacteria; phylum Planctomycetota; class Brocadiia; order Brocadiales; family Scalinduaceae; genus Scalindua. Next base: position 7,206 of record MHZA01000123.1, on the reverse strand, counting down.
AAATAAAGAATTAGCAAAAGTGGACGCTTATTTAAAAGAGGTCGAAGAGGCCAATATACCTACTGTCCTGGAAGATGAATTGTTTGATGAAATTGCAAGTATAGCCGGCAAGGTGTATCAGAATTATGATGGAGAAGACCGTCATTATCTCACCCCGAACGAACTAAATCTTTTAAGTATAAAAAAAGGCACTTTGGATGAAATTGAAAGGGTCGAAATTGAATCTCATGTAGTACATTCATACGAATTTTTAAAAAAGATTCCATGGACAAAAGAATTGGAGAATGTTCCGAATATTGCATATAAACATCATGAGAAAATAAATGGGAGCGGTTATCCTTTAGGAATAAGGGGAGAAAAAATCCCTGTACAGTCGAAAATGATGGCTGTTGCAGATATATATGATGCATTAACTGCACGAGACAGGCCTTATAAAAAAGCAGTCCGTCATGAAAGGGCATTGGACATAATTAGCTCTGAGGTTAAAGGTAGTCTTTTAGACGCTGATTTGTTTGATATATTCGTCAAGGGGAAGGTGTACGAATTAGTGCACGGAAGATGATATTTTATTTAGTTTCCTTATTGAGCCAGGACAGATATTTACTGGAACCTTCTATTATGGGCATGGCAATAATTTCCGGAACATCGTAGCTATGCAGTTTTTCAACTCTTGCTACAATTTGCTTAAAAAGGGCTTTCTTTGTTTTCAGTATCATTAAGGCTTCCTTGTCATCACATATCTTCCCCTGCCATCTGTAGATTGAACGAATAGGATATATTATATTGGAACATGCCGCTAATTTCTCTTCAACCAATGCACGTCCAATCTTTTTTGCTTCATTTACAGAACGTGTGGTAATATAAATTACTATATAGTTTGACATTTCTGACTAATATAAATTGGATTCCGGATTTTAGCCTTTTATATATGGCCTATGTGAAATATACTTCATATCGAAAGTATAACAAATGAATTAAGATAGGCAATACGATTTTAGTGTTAATTATTTAATTAAATAGATATGAGATATATATCAGACGAACTCAAAAATATTAAGGAAGCCGGCCTTTACAGAAAGCTTAATGTTGTAGGAAGCGCCCAAGGTGCTTATTTGGAGATAAATGGTAAAAAATATTTATCTTTCTGCTCTAACAATTACCTTGGTCTCGCAAACAATCCATTAGTTATAAAAGCCGTTAAGGATGCAGTGGAAAAGTATGGATGGGGGGCAGGGGCGTCCCGATTAGTTTCCGGGAACATGAAATTGCATGAGGCACTCGAGGATGAAATATCAAGATTCAAAGGCAAGGAAGCTTCCATAGTCTTTCCAACCGGATACATGGCTAATATAGGTACTATCTCCTCATTGGTATCTAAAGGGGATTTAGTCATTTGTGATAAGTTGAACCATGCAAGTATTATAGACGGCTGTAGGCTATCAGGGGCTGATTTCAGAGTTTACCCGCATTGTGACATGGAAAAACTCGAAAACGTACTCAGGAGATCCGCAAAATATTCTCGTAAATTGATTGTTACGGATACAGTATTCAGTATGGACGGAGATCTGGCGCCTTTACCGGATATTGTCGGAATTGCCCTTAAATATAAAGCGATGGTTATGGTTGATGAGGCTCACGGCACCGGAGTTTTCGGGAAAATGGGCAGGGGAGTTGTTGAACATTTCAATTTGAGTGAAAAGGTAAATATTGTTATGGGGACTTTAAGTAAGGCGGTTGGAAGTCTGGGCGGCTATGTTTCCGGTGATGCAGATTTAATCAATTATCTTAGAAATAGAGCAAGGTCTTTCATGTACACTACGGCGCTCCCGCCTGCCGTATGTGCCGCATCCATTGCAGGAATTAAGTTAATTCAAAAGGACGCTTCGCTTAGAGAATCACTATGGCATAACGTACGTTTTTTAAAAGAGAAGCTGAAGGTGTTGAATTTTAACGTAATCTCATCCGAAAGCCCGATTATTCCAATCCTGATAGGAGATACAAAAGAAGCGGTTGAAGTGTCAAAGTTTCTGTATAAAAGAGGAATCTTAATCCCTGCCATTCGTCCACCCACTGTCCCCGCCAGATCCAGCCGTCTCAGGCTTACGGTCATGTCAACACATACCAGAGAAGATATGGAAAGACTGCTTGATGCTTTGAGAGAAGTTAAATTATTACTTTAACCTGAATATTTCATGCATTATCTTGCCTAATTGTTCAAATTGGTTTAATATCTTCAATTAATCGAGATAGAGCTACGGCTCGTACTTTTTTGTCGAGTGGAAACGTGTTTTCTCCGGCATGGATAATGTCCAGGTGGCAAAGTTTAAGGTCTGATAACGCACTACGGATTGATCGTGTGATTCGGGGTGTGCAGGTGCGTTTGATTTCGAATCCAAACATCTTGTTGCCTTTGATAACGAGAAGGTCTAGTTCGGCTCCACCATATGTTGCCCAGAAAAAACATTGATCGGAAGTTGCTCCCAGTTGACGTATAACTTGTTCAAGAACGAATCCTTCCCACGATGCTCCTAATTTTGGATGTCCTTCCACATCTGAGGCAGTTATTAATCCAAGAAGTGTATGTAGTAATCCACTGTCTGTAATGTATATTTTTGGAGCTTTAACCTGGCGTTTCGATATGTTTTCGTACCACGGAGCCAATTGTCGAACAACCAGAGCAGATGAAAGCAGATCAAGGTAGTTTCTGACTGTTGTGTCGGCTACACCGAAAGAACGTCCAAATTCCGAGGCGTTCCATATCTGTCCATGATAGTGGGCAAGCATAGTCCAAAAACGTCGCATGGTTACAGAGCGAATGGTTATGCCGAATTGAGGCAGATCACGTTCCAGAAAGGTATGTATAAATCCACGTCTCCACTCGTTACTGTCGATATGTGATCGGGAAAGATATGAACGTGGAAACCCTCCTCTTAGCCACAGCCGTATAGAATTTTCTATGCCAATTTCTTCAAGTGATAACCCTTTCAGTTCGTGATAGATAATTCGGCCTGCCAGGCTTTCAGATCCCTGACGAAGAAGCTCCGGTGATGCGCTTCCGAGAACCAGGAAGCGTGTTTGTACATTAGGCCGGTCAACCAGCACGCGAAGTATCGGGAAGAGATTCGGAAGCCGTTGCACCTCATCAATAACGACAAGTCCTTTCAGCCCTTTGATGGCAATCATTGGGTCGCCAAGTCGTGCCATATCTTCAGGATTTTCGAGGTCAAAATACGAAGATGGGCCGCGTCTCTTTTCGACAATCAAACGCGCCAGGGTTGTCTTTCCTACCTGACGGGCACCGATAATGCCGACGACCGGATGGAGCTTAAGCAATCTTTGAAGTGCCAGGAAATCTCTCTTTCGTTCTATCATAAGATGTAAATATACCTTGAATATTCTGTCAGGTCAACAGAATATTCAAGGTATAAATATTAGACTTCACAAAGTAAGCAAGGCGGTTGAAGTGTCAAAGTTTCTGTATAAAAGAGGAATCTTAATCCCTGCCATTCGTCCACCCACCGTCCCCGCCAGATCCAGCCGTCTCAGGCTTACGGTCATGTCAACACATACCAGAGAAGATATGGAAAGACTGCTTGATGCTTTGAGAGATGTTCAGGATTTGTAATTAGAAATGGGAATTTCAATGTTTCTGGCTGGTTCAGGCTTGCAAAGCTGAGAGATTAGCATTGCAACATTCTCTTATACTCTTTTCATCGTGAATTGGTGTATTTGGTGCTGAAAAACATCATTTTTTAATCCCTTGAATATTAAGTATGAACTGATATAATTGCAAAAAATATAACTCCTTTGACCTTTTAATCTTATGAAATACTGCATTTATGGACAAAAGTAACGAAAATTTTGTAAAAGCCCCTCTGGGCATGAAAGACATCTTCCCTGACGAAAGGTTGTTATGGATAGAGATGGAAAATGCGGCCAGGGAAGAGTTTGAATTAGCCGGATATCACGAAATAAGGACTCCCGTTTTCGAAGATACACGTCTCTTTGTAAGGAGCATCGGTGAAACTACCGACATAGTAGAAAAGGAAATGTATACGTTTGGAGATACGGCAGGGTCAACCATAACACTACGTCCTGAAAATACAGCGCCCGTAATGAGGGCGTATCTTGAATACGAACTATACAAGACAAAGAAATTTCAGAAATTTTATTACATTGGGCCGATGTTCAGAAAGGAACGCCCTCAGGCGGGGAGATTAAGACAGTTCCATCAAATGGGTATAGAGGCGATAGGGTCTTATGATCCATTGCTTGATGTTGAAACAGTAAAGGTTGCCACGAGAGTATACGATCGGCTTGGGTTGGACGGATACGTGGTTAAGGTAAATACTATCGGATGTGAAAAATGCAGGCCGGGATACAGGGCAATACTGAAAGAGGAACTATTGCAGTATAAAGACGAATTATGCGAACTCTGCAAGGCAAGGATTGACAGAAATGTTTTCAGGGTACTTGACTGCAAACAGAAAAAGTGTAAAGAAATACGCCGGAATGTGTCAAACACAGAAGACCATACATGTAATGAATGCCTTGAACATTTTAAGGCCGTTAAAGGTGCACTCGAAGACATAAATCTTGAATATACAATAGACCCTCATCTTGTCAGGGGTTTGGACTATTATACAAAGACGGTTTATGAAATAACACATCCGGCAATGGGCGCCAGGGATACGATTTGTGCGGGCGGACGTTATGATAACCTGATATCAGATATTGGCGGGCCTCCAACAGGTGCAGTCGGCTTTGCTGCCGGTATGGAGGCATCAATGATAGCCGTATTAAAAACAAGGGAGAAAAATCAGAAATCGCAGCCTGATACATCACCATTGGCGCCGGACGTATACATAGTATCAATAAGCGCTGAGACCAGAAACCACTGTTTTAAGCTGCTCAATGAACTGAGACTGAGTGGTATATCGGTTGACATGGATTATGAATGCAGAACCCCAAAGGCGCAGATGAAAGTGGCTAACAAAATTAATTCAAGGTTTACTATCATCATGGGGCCTGACGAAATTGAGAAAGGGGTGATTAAATTGAAAGACATGCAGACTGGAGATGAGACCTTTTCGGAAGATACTGAGAAGATCGCCCGGATTGTGAAAGAAAGCAATTGAAAAATTGGCGATTGGCGATTGAAGATTGTTGATTGACGAATGACAAGTGACTGATAATAATTTTTATAAGGAATAAATAAATGTCTGATTTACAAAGAACACATACATGCGGACAACTTCGCTGGACGGATGCCGGAAGCGAGGCCACACTCTGCGGATGGGTAGATACCAGAAGAGACCACGGCGGTGTTATATTCATTGATTTGAGAGATAGATACGGCAAGACGCAAGTTGTCTTTAACCCGGAGCACAATGCAGAGGCACACAAAAAGGCATCCGTTCTAAGGTCAGAATACGTTATTGCTGTCAGGGGCAAGGTGATGGAAAGACCTGGCGATATGATTAATCCAAAATTAGAGACGGGTGAGATTGAAGTAGTGACTGACAAACTTGAAATATTAAATACAAGCGAGACGCCGCCATTTGAGATTACGTCAGATACCGATGTTTCAACCGAATTAAGGCTCAAGTATAGATACCTGGACCTCAGACGTCCGGTTATGCAAAAGTACTTAACCTCCAGACACAAGGTATGTCAGGTTGCCAGGCAGTACTTTGACCGTAATAATTTTATTGAGGTTGAAACACCGTTCCTGACCAAAAGCACACCGGAAGGAGCCAGGGACTATCTTGTTCCCAGCAGGATAAACAGGGGACAATTCTATGCACTGCCTCAATCTCCGCAGCTATTTAAGCAGCTATTGATGGTTTCAGGTCTGGACCGATACTTCCAGATAGTAAAATGCTTCAGGGACGAAGACCTTCGCGCTCAGCGCCAACCGGAATTCACACAGATCGATCTGGAGATGTCATTCGTCAGGGAAGATGACGTTATAAATATAATAGAAGGATTGATGGTAGAGGTGTTTAAAACCGTACTTGGCAAAGAAATTACTGCTCCTTTCCCACGTCTTTCATACCATGATGCCATGAAGCGATACGGGTGCGATGCTCCTGATTTGAGGTTTGAAATGACAATAAAGGAGATAACAGACATCGCAAAGAAATCTGACTTCAAGGTGTTTAAAAGCGTAGCCGAATCAGGCGGCCAGGTCAGGGGCATTAATGCTGCGGGCTGTGCAAAACTTTCGAGAAAAGAGATAGACGAACTTACAACCTTCGTCAATCAATTCGGAGCTAAGGGTCTGGCGTGGTTTAAGGTTGACGAAAACGGACTCACTTCCCAGATTGCGAAGTTCTTTACTGCTGAGCTTCAATCGGAAATAATAGAATGTTTCAGCGCCAAACCCGGCGATCTGCTCCTGTTTGTGGCTGACAAGGAAAGTGTAGTCTCACAGGCGCTTTCACAACTGCGGCTCAGCATTGCCAAAACCAAAGGACTTATTAATAAAGAAGAATTTAATTTGTCCTGGGTTGTTGACTTTCCTTTATTTGAATATAACGAGGACATGGACAGATACGATTCACTTCATCATCCTTTTACATCACCGCATCCGGACGATCTGGAATTTCTTGAAGAACGTCCGCTCGATGTCAGGGCAAGGGCTTACGACATAGTGCTGAATGGGATTGAATTGGGCGGTGGCAGCATAAGAATACACCGGCAGGATGTGCAAAAAAAGATATTCAACCTGCTCAAGATTGATGAGGCTACGGCACAGGAAAGATTTGGATTCCTGCTCGAAGCGCTCAAATACGGAGCGCCTCCGCATGGGGGCATAGCCCTGGGACTTGACCGAATGGTAACCATACTATTAGGTCTTGATGATATAAGAGAAGTCATTGCATTCCCGAAGACTCAGAAGGCGACGTGCCTTATGGTTGACGCTCCTTCAGAGGTGGATGACAAACAACTCAAAGATCTTGGTCTGTCACTTCAAAAACCGGACTAGACCTTAAAAGAATTAGCCACAGATTTACACAGATAATCACAGATAAAAGAAGATTTAACTTATGTCACATGTGATTTATTTTTTTTGTCATTCCCGCGAAGGCGGGAATCTAAATTCTTTCTCTGCGCACTTAGCGCCCTCTGCGGTGAATATCAGTGTCTACATCTGACTTAGACAAATCTATTCAATATATCAAGGGAGTCGGGCCCAAAAGA
>MHZA01000122.1 GCA_001828595.1 Planctomycetes bacterium RIFCSPLOWO2_12_FULL_40_19 | reverse complement strand
AGGCTTTGAAAGAACCATCATCATAGGCACAGACAGCCCAACCCTTCCTTTGTCATACATTCAGAAGGCATTCGATGTATTAAAAGAGATTCCTGAAAAAACTTTGCGATCTTTGAGGATTTAAATGATTATGATTAAGGCCGCAATAACCAGACATCTTTGTACAAGGATTACCTTATGCCTGCTTTTAACATTTCTCTTTCACAGCAGAAACGTATGCCCTGATACAAATAGATTTGAAGGAGAGACGCTTAAGTACAATATCGGCTTCTGGTTTTTCAAGAAGGTGGGGACTGCAACATTTAAATGTGAAAAAAACGGCGATGGCATGGTTGTGACGATTGATGCGAGTACGGCAGGATTCCTAGACAAGATTATCCATAGACACAACGTCTATAGAACAACTATGATAATTGATAATGTTACCAACAGGTTTAAGCCAGTCAATTCGTATGAAAAAAAGGTTAAGAGAAAGAAAGAGCGGATTATGATTACTGACTACGATTACGAAAATAATATATGTAATTATAAGACCTTGAGAAACGGCTCGATTCATAAAGAAGGAAGCCTTAAACTGGAACCGGACGTAAGTGACGATATGATATCAGTGACTTACAATTTTCGTAACGAAATATATGGAGAAGTAAAAGAAGGCGCCGGTTTCAATATTGCAACTGTATATAAAGATAAATCTCCGAACTTTAGCGCAAATGTCCGCTCTGCAGAGAATTCGGATGAACTGTCCAAATGGAAGGATGTTTTTCCTGACATAAAATACGTAGTGGATGTAGCATTGGATCCTGAAAACCTTGACTCAAAAGAAGGCAAACTTGTCATATTGTTTACGGAGGATTTGATACCGGTTGGATATGTGGCAAAAGACGTTATCGGTTTCGGTGATCTGTATGGCTTTCTGGTGGAAGATGTAAATTAGAGATTTTGAAAACGTTAACCGGTATTTCCATCATGCCTGACGATAGGCGGGCCTTAGGGAGGATTTCAGTATTGGATTCCTTACAAAGCTGAGCTTAGCGCTGCGAAAGTAAGGGCAAATTCCTTCCGAAAGAGAGGTCTGCCGTCAGGCCCGTCCTAACGGCGGAGACGGGCGGGCAGGCGGGTGTTCAGGCGGGTAGCCGCAACCTGAAGAGCCTGTGCAAAAAGTTTAAGCGTATTATAAGTTTTTTGTAAATATAAAAAAAATTAACAATGTTTCAATGTTTTACTCTTTTGTTGGAGATTCTGCAATTGCCCATTCAAGTTTTGACAATACGAAAAGCCCGGCGCAGGTCCATATCAGCTCCCTGAACCTTCTCGATATGCCAAACGTCAGTGCTACGCTTGCGCTTAGTTTAAGACTTATGAATATTGCAATGATGCCTCCTTCCTGACCGCCAATACTGCCGGGTATAAAAGAGGTTATGCCTTTTGCAACAGTTGAAAGTGATTCAATTATATAAGCTGAGACTGTATCAACAGGTATGTTTAAGAGATAAAGAATCAAGAGTACTTCAATCACACCGGCCACCCAGCCCAGAAAATAACAAATAAAAGAGGAAAAGGCTTTCTTTTTGTTATGACTGTAGAATTGGTATATATTTTTATCAAGATCTCTTAACCGGTCATTCCTTTCCTCTATATAACGTATCCTTATCCTGAATATTCGTAACAGTTTCAGCAGAAAAGCAAAAAGGCCATGTTTCTGGACAAATATAATGAACATTATTATGGGTATACCCGATAGTATAATTGCTATAGAACTTATCAGATGAGAACCTGTTACGTTTAATTTATACAGAAGGAAGATAACTCCAATCATTACAAAGATTATCTGCGATATAGCCATCATTGCCTTTGAAATTACTACCGATGCTATTCCATCTACCATTGATATGTTGTGTCTTTTAAGGAAATAAGCCTTTACAGGTTCTCCGGCAAAATATGCAGACGGTACAATCGTATTTACTGATTCGCCGGCAAGTCTTATTACGAGAAGGTTCTTGAAACTTGCTTTATCCTCTTTAAATGAATATTTCCATCCAAGTGTGTCGAGAATAAAAACAAGAAAGTAAGGTAAAAACAGGAGTGACATCTTCCACTTTAGAATACTGAGGTGATGATAAATAGTTGAAGGCCCGACTTTGTAAACTAGCGCAAAAAGTATGGCACATCCAACAATTAACAGTAATATCTTGATTTTTTGTTTGTTTATCACTAATTATCCTTATCTGAATTGTTCAAAAGAACCCTCTATACCTCCAGTATGGTGGACATTGCCTACCATACATAAGTTTATTTGTAACATAATAACCTGTTTCTATCAATGTTTATGAAATATTCTGGGATGATTACGCCATTTTCAGAAGAAGAGTGAGTGGGAGTAGCTTAAAGCGTTCATTATGACTGCAGTTTAAACGGATATGGTTTTAAGCAGCCTGTAAAAATTTCTCTGTACAACATAATATGCAAAGTTGACAGAGCTGAACTCAGTTTCTCCGGTAGAAAAGCTTCATGTATGATAATCAGCGTTGATCTTTACGTATTCCTTTGATAGATCACACGTCCACAACGTAGCACTTTTGTTACCCTTTCCAAGGCATAACTGAATTGTGATCTCATTCTTCTTCATTTCACTGAGTAATTTCTTTGGGAAAGGCGTAACTGGCAAACCATTTTTATATATCATTATTTTGTTAACAGATAATTTTAATTTAGATTCGTCAAGAGGAATTCCAGCGTAACCCGCTGCCGAAACGATCCTTCCCCAATTAGGATCTTCGCCATTAATGGCGGTTTTTACTAATGGCGACTCTGCAATTGTCCGTGAGACCTTCTTTGCATCTGATGTTGATTTTGCTTCATTTATCTCTATCTGAATAAATTTTGTAGCGCCTTCACCATCCTTTACAATTGCCTTTGCCATGTTAAGGGTTACATAATCAAGCGCCTTCTGGAACAATGCAAGGTCAATCTTGTTTGAAGATGTTATGTTACGATTGTGTGCCATACCGTTTGCAAGAATAGCGACCATATCGCTTGTACTCATGTGGCCGTCCACGGTGATTTGGTTAAAAGAGCCATCTGTAGATTTTTTGATGCAGGATCTTAGAGTATTTAAAGAGATTGAGGCGTCGGTGGTGATAAAGCAGAACATTGTAGCCATTTTTGGTGAGATCATGCCGGAGCCTTTGGCTATTGCTCCGATGGTAACCTCTTTTCCGCCTATTTTTGTCTTAACGGCAATGGTTTTTGGTACGGTGTCGGTTGTCATTATGGCTTTTGAAATGTTTATTGAATGAGCGTTCTGATTTCCTAAGCGTGCAAAGGATTTGCTTATGCCGGATTTTATCTTTGCCATTGGAAGGTGATGCCCGATTACGCCGGTAGAAGCGACTATCACTTCGTCCGGTTTGATGTTCAGGTGTCTGGATGTTAGCTGTGCCATTGTTTCAGCATCCTTATAACCCTTTTTACCGGTACATGAATTGGAGTTTCCACTGTTTACGACTATGGCATGTACGACGCCGTTCTGCACAACCTTTTTGCTGTATTTTATTGGGGCGGCGGCTATCCGGTTTGTAGTAAAAAGCGCAGCAACCTTGCACGGCTGTTCTGAGAAGATGATAGCGATGTCGTGGCTTTTAATATTTCTTTTTAAACCACAATGTACAGAACCGGCTTTGAAGCCCTTTGGAGCAATGACTCCTCCGTTAGTTACCTTAATCATAACATGAGATTAACCACTGGATTTAAGGAAGGAAAACAGCGGCGGATACAACCGTCGACCACAAGCCTTTTTTATCACCCTTTGCAGATTGGGTAGTGTTTCTGGATTTTACTATTTTACCGCTCATTCGATACGTTTCTTTACGTTCGTCGTAGTTCTTTTCAGGGTCAAATTCAATTCCTAATGTGCTGGCAAGCATAGTTGCCGCCAGGTCTTCCGCATAATCACCGGATATTTCGTCTGTTTCACCATTTGCATGATGCTCACTCAGGTATCCGTAATGGTCAGGTTCGGCAGGCACTGCTAAACCGACTGATGCAGATATCATTCTGTTAGGCTCATTGGTTGAATTAGTACTCATTACACAGAATACTATCTGGCCGGGCTGAATTTGTGTAACGCCTTGCGTCTTTGAGATAATCTTGCAATTTGGCGGGAAGATGCTTGACACGCAGACAAGATTGCATTTTTCTATACCGGCCTTTCGCAGGGCAAGCTCGAAAGACTGTAACTTCTCTTTATGTGTGCCTACTCCTTTTGTGAAGAACACCTTTTTTGGTACTGATTGCATTTCTATAATATCTTTAAATATTAAAATTAAAATAAATTAACACACGAGTAACATTACAAGTCATTAGGCTTGATAAATAAGCAAATTTTTAAGCAAATTGCAATATAATTTTGTTTTTTATTTTGTCAGGGACTTTCTCCTCTAGGTTTACGTTTTCAATTCTTTGCCCAGCTTTCTTTTCACAGACTGAACCTTACCTGCGATTCGGCCTGTCCTGCCTTTATGATCATCTATTGAGATTGTGGTTAATACCCGGTCTGAATCTTTTAGGATCTTTTTGTGGCATTTCTTTACGAGTCCCAATACATCGTCCCAGTCGCCCTCTAATATAGTACCCATGGCATGCAGTTTGTAATCTATTCCGCTTTCACTGACGATCTTTAATACTTCTGCCACCTGTGTACTCAAACTGTTTCCCTTGCCTATCGGCACAATACTGAAGTTTACGACCATTTGTTATCTCCTTTTTTACATTAAAATTTTGAATTGTACAGAAACATATTTGACTTTTATCTATATGGTATTAAAATGTCTTTTGATTTAAGCGGAAGTGGCGGAGCTGGCAGACGCGCCAGGTTGAGGGCCTGGTCCTCGCAAGGGGGTGGGGGTTCGAATCCCCCCTTCCGCATTTATCATTAACTTACTCTTTCAACAATTGCCTTTACAAGTCCTGGGATTGTATATTCATCAGCTTTTATAGAGACCTCGATGCCCATTTCTTCCGCAGTCTCGGTTGTTATTGGCCCAATGCTTGCAAACTGAACATTCTTTTTAAATGCAGATAGATTATTTTCGCCAACGATCTTGGCAAAGTTCCTCACTGTTGAAGAACTTGTGAAGGTCACGATGTCAACTGTTCCATCCTTTAGTTTGTCCAGAACAGTATTGTCTCCGTTAGTCGCAGTAACTGTTTTATAGGCAACTATATCTGCAACATCCGCTCCCATTTTCTGCAGTTCTTCAGGGAGGTAGCTTCGCGCAATATCGGCTCTGGGCATCAGGATTCGCTTTCCCTTGAGGTCTTCTATTTCTTTAAGCGTTTCTAGCACACTTTCAGCAACATATTTGGGCGGCTGGCAGTCTACTTTAAGATGAAACCCCTTTATCCTATCTGTCGTTGCAGGGCCTATGGAACATATCTTTACTCCCTTAAGGTCCCTGACGTCTCTGCCCAGCTCAAATAATCTGTGAAAGAAACAATCGACGCCGTTTACACTGGTGAAGATAATCCAGTCAGTAGACTCTAATCTTCCCAACTCCTTGTCCAGAGGGGTGAAGTCGTCAGGGCTGGTTATTTTTATTGTAGGGAATTCCAGTACATTTGCGCCGAGATCGGTTAGTTTCTCTGAAAACTCACTTGCCTGGTCTCTGGAGCGGGTGACGACTACAGTTTTACCGAAAAGAGGCCTTGTTTCGAACCAGTTAAGCTGGTCTCTGAGATTTACAACTTCTCCTACTATCGTGATAGCAGGGGGTTTGATGTTTTTTGCCTTTTCTACAATATTTGAGAGTGTGCCTGTTACGGTTTTTTGCTTAGTAGTGGTTCCCCATCTGATTACAGCGACAGGCGTATCCTTGGAACGTCCGTGTTTGACAAGCTGGCTGACTATATTTGGAAGGTTCTTGATTCCCATATAGAATGTCAATGTGCCTAAACCGGTGCTTAATTTTTCCCAGTCTATATCGCTTTGGTCCTTTGTAGGGTCCTCATGACCTGTGATGAGTCCGAAAGTGGACGTATAAGAACGATGTGTCACCGGTATACCTGCGTAAGCAGGTGTAGCGATGGCCGCAGTTATTCCAGGGACAACCTCAAAAGGTATATTATTTTTCTTTAAAACGAGAGCCTCTTCTCCTCCTCTGCCAAATACATACGGATCCCCGCCTTTCAGCCTGGTTACAACCTTATTTTCCATGGCCTTGTCTACAAGCAGTTGATTGATGTCTTCCTGTTCCATCGTGTGCTGATTCCCTTTTTTCCCAACGTAGATTATTTCTGCATCGCTTCTGGCATTTTTTAACAGAGAATAGTTAACGAGATAGTCGTAAACAATGACATCGGCTTTTTTTATGCACTCAAGCCCTTTTACCGTAATTAATCCGGGGTCACCGGGGCCTGAACCTACAAGGTAAACAATATTTTCTTTCATAATTTTCTACCATTTCATCATTATAAATTTATTCTTTGCATTGCTTCTTTTACATATTCTACTACAGATTCATCCTGGTCGCCAACCGCCTGTATAAGCGCTTCTACTGCTTTTGTTCCTCCAATTTTACCAAGCGCCCAGGCCGCCATCTTTCTTACTTCAGGGTCATTGTCTCCAAGCGCCCATGATAGAGGTACTATTGCTTTCTCGTTTCCAATCCATCCAAGCACCATTGCAGACCTTTTGCGGGCAAATTTACTGACATCTCTCAGCGTTAAGATCAGGTATGGTACCGCATCGTCTCCAATCTCTATAAGAGCCCAACTGGCTCTTCTACGTGTACTTATCCCGTTAGCGCCTAATGAAGATATAAGGGCTTCAGTTCCGCCTTTCCCAATTCTTGCTAATGCCCATGCTGCTCTATCGCGTGCCCATGAAGCTTCGTATCCGGCATCAGCATTTAAGAGATCTTTAAGTTCATTTACGGCTCTCTTGTCACCTGTTTTTCCCAGGGCGCCGGCACAGCCTCCTTTGACCATCCAGCTGCTGTCATTTTTAAGTGCCTTTGTCAGTGCAAAAACAGAATCGGTATTTTCGATACTACTTAATGCCCTTGCGGCATCATATCTGACAAAAGGGTCATTATCATTTAACAATATTTCCTTTAATACCGGAACAGCCTGCTTGTCTCCAATCATTTTGAGCGCCAGTATAATTTCTCTCTTCAATTCCGGGTCTGCAGATTCCAATTGTATAATAAGCGGGCCTACTGCGCTTTTGTTTTTGGCAAGGCCCAGGGCCCACGCAATGTTTCTTTGAACCAGACTGGCGGAAAGTAAGCGGTCGTCCTCCTTTTTTTCTTCCCTTTTAATGGCTGACATTATCTTTTTGAAAGGGTCGAAACGTTTAAGAGATTTCTTGTAAGTTAGAAGTTCGATTAATGGCGGTATAGAGAGTTCTTGTGGCAAGGTGCTTAACACAAACGCCGCCATTCTTGACCTGTCAGGAGATCCCTGTGTAATTGCATCGATGAGGGCTTCAATTTGTCCTGTATTGCCGTCTATATTCGGTTCTGACCCTTTTTTTATTTCGGCTTTCCCTGGTTCACTTGTAGTCCTATAATGCAGGATATCTATTGCAACGCTTGGGTAGTCAGTCAGGATAACGTCAACACCATTAACCAATCCTTCTTTCATTTTATCTCTATTATCCGTGCCCAACAGACTCGTTCCGACATGATTATGCTTTTTGTGGACAATGTCTATTACATCGTTAGTTAATTCATTTGGTGGTATAAATACCAACTCTGCTCCCTGGATGCCAATGTCTTTATTACGAATTTTGTCTAATATTCCGCTAAAATAAATCTGATTTATCATGTCGAACTCGTTAATAAGAGACAGTGTTTTCTGTTCAATACCGTGCTCTTTAATATTTAGAATGATTTTGATATTTCTTTCTTTAGCAAATCGCAGGACATCTGACAGAAGCGGCACTCTTTCTCCAGCGAATTCTTCTCCCTTCCATGAACCTGCATCGTACTGTCTTATTTCATCATATAATAATTTATTGACGTAACCCTTGCCGTCAGTTGTACGGTCAATTGTGTCATCATGCATTAAGATTAATCTATCATCTTTTGTTCTCCTTACATCTACTTCTAAGCCGCCTACACCTATATTTAGCGCCTTTTCAAAGGCAGCAAATGTATTTTCGGGGGCATCTTCTAATGAACCGTGCTGTGCTATAACCACAATGGTTTTGGATAATTCTGCGGGAATGGTTATTCTTAAATGCATTATAAAAACTATTATAGTTATGAAAATTATGCGAGGTAATTTATTTTTCATCTTCATTTTATTATAACACTCAGAAGATTTTCCAGTGTGGCTTACCTTCCCAGTGTACTCTTTTCGAATTTATATCAAAATAAATCTTTTCAGAAAAAGTTCGGGCGCCTGACCGCCTTAATTCAGCCAGAGGGTTTCCTGTAAGTACTGCCAGGCCTTCCGTGAGGTCCCATACAAGCAAAGTTCCCAGTCCTTCTGTATTATCCAAATCCGGACTTGCAATATAAACATTTCCAAATGCAGTGATTTTTCTTATCCTGTCTTTGTCATTGAAAAAAACGTCCAGTCTGTCACAATCAAGCTTTTCTTCCCCTTTATTGACTTTAACCATTTCATAGAAGTTTGCCATCTGATTACTGCCGTTATAGATCATCTCTTTATTCCAATCAATTTCAATGAACTCGAAAACTTTGTCTTCTTTTTCTGAGTGGGATTTAGCTAACAGATTTCCTTTTCCTTCAGCAAATACTTTATTTTCGGCTTCCGAGAAAATGATTTTTGGCGCTGATATCTGCTTGTCGCCATCACTTACTGAGGCCATCGGGCTTCCGAATAACTCGATGTAATTTTTTGTAGAAGTCCATACAAGTTTCTCTCCGCGTGCTTCTCTGAATGAATCATCCTTTCTTTCGATCAGGTGTATGTTCTTTGTGGCTTCCATTTGCTCCAATGTGTCATTCTCATCATCGAATGTTACTAACAGCTTCCCACAGTATAGTGTAGTCTTTCCTTTATTTACCACAACATCATCTTCAAAAATAGCCTGATTTGTGTTCTGATGGAAAGACATTTTCCCCTTCCAGTTTATTGTGATGTTTTCATAGGTTGTGCCTTTATCGGAAGATGCAAAGATTATTTTTGTTTCTTTAATAGCATCCTTTTTCTCGCTCTTTAGGTTGACTATGGTGGTTAATTGTCCGCTTACCGGAACATCCATTCTGCCGTGAGTTTTAGAGAACTCAATCCTGGATGCAGTTATTGATACCCTGTCATCGAAGAATTCAGCTACTGGATCATCTTCCAGTATCGCGATTTCTTTTTCTGAATCCCATGTCAGTTTTTCACCTTTTGCATTTCTTGCGCCATCTGATGCCAGCACATTTCCACTTGCTATTACCTTTTTTAAGCTTTCTAACTCCGAGTCAAAAGGCACTGATAATTTATCGGCAAAAATAGTGGATTTACCTTTTGAAATACGCACGTTATCATGAAATGTGGCAAGTTTATTTTTATTTTCAAAGACCAGTTCTCCGCTGGCTCGTATAAATATGGTTTCTGCAATATTTCTATTTGCAACGGTTCCTTTATCGGAAAATAAGAATAAATCGTCTCTATCACTTTCTATCTCCATTTCCGGGTCATTCTTTATCGATGCTTTTGAGTCAGATAAACTAATTTCAAAACCAGTTCCAGTAATCTTCATCTGTTCCCCTTTGACTGTAACCGAACCGTCTGAATTAATTATTTTTTTATCAGGTAAGTACTTTAAATCGACTGTATATAGTTTAAGCTTTTCTCCTAATCTGGTTATTACATTACCATAAAGAAATCCCTTATTAGTAGTCTTGTCTATTTCTCCGAAATCTGAAGTTATAACAACGTCTCTTGGTTGGTTGTTATTATTTTCACTGCCATTCTTATTTGTGCTTATAAACTCGATTTCCGGTTTTGTAATTCTATAGATTGTACTATCAAGAAAGACGGTATAGGCGCCTCTAATTACGGAAACTTCCCTGCCATTTTCATCATAGCTTGGTAAATAAAGTCCGTAAATTTCCTGAGTAATGTCTTTTGTGTCAGGTACTTGAGTTAGTCTCTGCTTTCTTTTAGAGTCTTCATCTATAATTTCCTTTAACATGGGATTTTCTTCTCTCTTAATATAAGATGTATATCTAAACAAACCTGAGATTGATAATGCTAAAATTAACAAACAAATTATTATAATTCCCAAATAAACGAGTCGTCTTCTTTTTATAGTGAAAGCCATTATATATGAATTTAATATTCTAGTAATATCTTGAGATTATGGTGTCCCATTTGCCCTGTGATTTCAGGATTTTTTCTGTTACTTCACGTATAGCGCCATATCCACCGTGTGCATTGGTTACATAGGAGACGGTTTCCTTTACCTCTGATGGAGCGTTCGGTACGGCAACTGAGAAACCAACTTTTCTCAGGATAGGCAGATCAATAAAGTCGTCGCCAATATAACAAATTTCATTATCTTTTATTCTGTGTTTCTTGAGAATCTTTTCATAAGCTTCTAACTTGTTATGTATGCCAAGGTATACGTCTCCCATGCAAAGTTCTTTGGCTCGAAGCTCAACGACCTTGCTTTCTCTTCCACTGATAATAGCAGTCTTTATACCTGCACGATGCAAATATGTAATGGCAGTACCATCTTGTACATAAAAAGCTTTTGATTCGATTCCGTTTGCATCTAATATGATTTTGCCATCTGTAAGAACTCCATCCACATCAATAATAACCATTTTCACATTATTCAACACTTATATCTCCGTTATGAGAAAAAAATAGATACCTTAATATGTGATCTTGTAAGGTTTTCAGCTTAAATAAAATGGTACATAGTTTAGAGGCCAAGAATTATGATTTTCTATGAAGGAAATCCGTAATTTACTAACATTTAGGTTTGGGCAGTCTTAGTTTGAATTACATTAATAAATTAGTTTCCTGTGTCAAGCAAATCCTGTACGTCAATTATTCCGATGGGAGTGTTGTTATTGTCTACAACAGGAAGCTGGTCAATTTTGTTTTCTCGCAATATTTTGTATGCCTCTGATGCAAGGCAGCCGGTTGTGATGAATTTCGGGTTTTTTGTCATAACATCTTTGATAGCATTATTGAGAAAGGAAGTACCTTTGTGAAGGTTTCTTCTAAGGTCGCCATCCGTAAAAAACCCAACCAGTTTGTTGTTTAAGTCAATTATGTTCACGGCTCCCGGGTTACCCTTTGTGTCGGTCATAATTTTGAGTGCGTCTGCGACAGTCGTATCTTCATTAGCTACCGGATTTTCTTTACCTTTCCGCATTATTGCATCGACAGGGAGAAGCTTCCTCCCAATCTCGCCGCCCGGGTGATAAAAGGCGTATTCTTCTTTACTCAGGTTTCTTTTCTTGAATACCGTTAAAGCCAACGCATCACCCAATGCAAGCATGGTTGTAGAACTTGCAGTAGGAGCAAGGCCTAACGGGCAGGCTTCATCAATATTGCCTATAAATAAGACTATGTCGCTGTACGTTGCCAGGTTGGATTTATTGTTGCCTGTTATTGCAATAATCTTTGCGCCGATTTTCTTTAGAAATGGTATAAGTTGAATTATTTCAGTTTCGCCGCTGTTTGAAAGAGCTAAAACCACATCTTCTGCAACTACCCTTCCAAGATCGCCATGTTTTGCTTCAGAAGAATGCAGCCAATGTGAAGGAGTGCCCGTACTGGCTAATGTGGCCGAAATCTTCTGACCTATAATGCCTGCTTTACCAATCCCTGTTACGACAATCCTTCCTCTGCAATTAATGACTAAATCAACCGCTTTCTGAAAGTTGTCGTCAATATGGTGTATAAGGTTTTTGACTGCATTTGCCTCTGTCTTTATTACGTCTTTACCGTATTCTACGTCTGTTAAAGTTGTTTTCATAATTGGGTTGTGAGAAACGAATACTAATTATAAATACTGCTGTATTATATGCATAAGTAATTTTTATTCAAGTTAAACTTTGCTTGACATACTATGTGAAGCGTGATAATATGTCGGCTTTACTACACGAAACGAATTAGAATGCATGGGTTTTGATCCTAAAAGTATACTTCTTTTTGCAATCGCAATATTATATGCCCTGACTATTCACGAATTCTTTCATGCCTGGACTGCCAACAAATTAGGTGATCCAACGGCCAGAATACAGGGGCGTCTTACCCTTAATCCGATAGCGCATCTTGACCCTGTCGGGACAATTTGTTTTATTATAGCTCATTTTGGTTGGGGAAAGCCGGTGCCAGTAAACCCCGGTTATTTTAAACATCCCAGGCGTGATGATGTGATTGTTTCTGCTGCAGGGCCTGTTTCGAATTTTGTTTCGGCCTTCTTTTTTGGTTTAATGTTTCAAATATTGCTCAAATTTGGAGTAGATGCAAGTTATCTTGTAAACGATTTACGAAACTTACTGTTGACGGCAATACAGATAAACTTAATATTAGCTATCTTTAATTTTATACCGCTTTATCCGTTGGATGGTTCACATATTTTGAAGGGATTTTTACCTCGCAGTATGCTTCCAGGGTATGAAAACGTAAGCAGATATAGTCCGTTCATTTTACTTGGGTTAATATTGCTTGGTAATTTTGCTCATATACCAATACTATCTTACATTATCTGGCCACCGACAATTTTCTTTTTTAAAATATTTTCTGGTTTATAATGGCTATTAAATTAGGTCAAATGCAAACAGAATATAAAATTGATCTTGATATTTACAACGGACCGTTGGATCTGCTTCTTTATTTAATTCGCAGAGAAGAGGTTGGTATATATGATATACCAATTGCGAAGATCACCGATCAATATATGTTGTATCTGGATGAATTACAAAGCGTAGATATCGGATTGGCTGGAGATTTTCTTGTTATGGCTTCAACCTTAATGTATATAAAATCTCAAACACTTTTGCCACGTACTGAAATAGTTGATGGTGAAGATGAAGAAGACCCGAGACTGGAGTTGGTAAAACAGCTCCTGGAATACAAAAGATACAAAGAAGCGACTTCAACAATGACAAGGTTGTCAGAGGAGAGGAGTCAGAGATTTTCAAGGCCGGAGGAGAGGCTGATAGATGATGAAGAGGGAGATGAGAAATTGCATTTGGATGAGATAGATGTGTGGAAACTTGCGCAATTTTTCTCAACCTTTATGAAGCAGACCATGGGAGATGTGATTACGAAAATTGTATATGACGATACTCCGGTACGCGTATATATGGATAAGGTCATAAACAGCTTAATTAATGCTTATGCAATTTCATTTAAGGAGTTACTTTATAACAGCAATGGCAAGGTAGAGATTATAGGGATTTTTCTCGCTTTACTTGAGTTAGTGCGCCTGAAAAAGATTAAACTTGAGCAATTCCGGGATTTTGATGAGATTAGAATAACTTCAAATGGAAATTAGCTCATTTCATTTGCTAATTTCTTGGTTTTGCGTAGCAAAACGCCATAAATTGGCAACTGAAAGGAGCTAATTTATTATGATTGATAAAGAACTGTTAGAGATACTCGCTTGCCCGCTTTGTAAGACGGAAGTTAAACTTGAAGGCGACAGGATAGTTTGCACTAATTGTGGGAGGCGGTACCCGGTAAAAGACGATATTCCCGTAATGTTAATTGACGAGGCAGAGTTACCAGCAGAAGACAAGGAATGAACTGATTTCATGTAGATTGTTTCTTAAGGAAATAGCAGTGGATAGATTGGTACGTGGTTATTTTTCATTTTGGGGAATATTATACATTTTATATAATTTGTTTCTGTATTCAATCAGGTATAAGTATTTTCCTGCCTCATTTATCCTGAAATAACATTCACTCCTGTATACAATCGACTTTTTGCGGGACCGGAATTGAGTGATTCAGGCGTAATTAATTATATTAGACCACCATATTTTATAAAATATTTCTTTATTCAAGGAAGTTTGGGGAACAAGTGAATGGATAAGAAAGCGTTACTGGCTTTTGTCCTTTGTGGAATTATAATGCTTTATTTCTTTAATACGATGCAGCCGCCTCAGCATCCTGGTGAGGAAGGTGCGGAAAAAGTTGCAGAAGAAACTATTGAGGAAGAAGTAACTACAGGGGTAGAAGAACAAAAGATTGAGAAAGCGGAGAAGATTGAAAGGGTTGAGAAAATTGTTCAAGAGGATATAGATTTGCAGGATTACATCTTGATACAAAATGATGTGATGAAGACAATATGGACTAATGAAGGCGCAGCATTAAAATCTGTAATATTACCAGAATTCAAGAACCCGGAAAGGACTCAGGTTTTAGAGTTGCTTAAACCGGCAAAAACAGATTCACTGCCATTAAGTATGAAATTGACTGAGGATGGAAGGTATCAATTAAAAACCCGTAGATATAAGGTGGTTGAGAGGGCGTCTGACAGGGTTGCTTTTACTACCCTTTTAGAGA
>MHZA01000121.1 GCA_001828595.1 Planctomycetes bacterium RIFCSPLOWO2_12_FULL_40_19 | reverse complement strand
GTAACGGATTCAGCTAACTGGTACTAATATGTCGAAAAGCTTGATCACCCTTATTATATTTGTTGTTATACTGTTTAATTGCTAAAAATTCCCCAGTGACTATAGTAGAAGTAAAAAACCCGTTCCCATTCCGAACACGGTAGTTAAGGGTTCTGCGCCGATGGTACTGTCTAACGATGGGAGAGTAGGTATTGCTGGGGGCTATATATAACCCGTCCCAGGAAGTTCTGGGATGGGTTTTTTTTAATTGATTTTAGTCAGGTATACTTGTGTCAGTAAGGAATTTATAAGATATAGATGTGGTAGGAATAAAGAGGACTTTGAGGCTGTAAATATAAAATATCAGATGCTTATGTGGGAAAACAATTTTTTCATAAATATTTTGATTTACCTATGTCAGTTTTCTATTTTATCATTTTATAATATAAGTTATAAGAAAGTGTGGACTGAAACATTTGTCGCAAATTAACTTTCTTTAACATAAACTGTGATTAAGGCTATGTAAGTGTTTAATCTGTAACCTTTCTCTTGTATTATAAGCCATTATTTCACATCGATTCAAACTATATATATGCTTCTAGATTAAAATTCTTTTTCATATGAATGAAAACGAGAAGGTATTTATGGAATATATTCAATCAAAGGGGTTGAAGTTTACACCCGAAAGGAAGTCTATATTAAATCATGTCTTTGAAAGCCATGGACACTTTGAAGCTGAAGAATTGTTGATTGATATGAGAAAAAACAATAAGAGGGTTTCAAAGGCAACAATATATAGAACCCTTGCATTGTTGGTAAAGTGTGGTTTGCTTAGAGAGGTGATTTTTGGAGAAAAACATGCGCATTATGAACACGTTTATGGCCATGAACATCATGAACATCTCGTTTGTATTAAATGCGGCAAGATTATAGAGTTTAGTGACGAAAGAATTGAGAAATATCAGAATGAAATATGTTTAGAAAATAAGTTTAAGGCGGAATCACATCGATTTCAAATCATGGGTTATTGTGAAAAATGTGAAGAGGAATAATTAACCTTTATAAAGAGGAAATTTGTAAATGGCACGTATCTGTGAAATTTGTGGCAAAAAAACGGCTGTAGGATATAAATATGAACGTAGAGGTTTGCCGAAAAGAAAGGGTGGAGTTGGACTCAAGATAACTGGTAAGACAAAAAGGAAATTTAAGGCAAATATACAAACTATAAGGGCCAATATAAACGGAAGTATCAAAAAAATCAAAATATGTACAAGATGCATAAATGCCGGTAAAGTGGTTAAGGTTGTATAATTGACGGTAATCAGTGTATTTTAGTTTTTTGTCAGAATAAAAATGGATATTGGCATAAAAGAGATTGAGCATATTGCTAACCTTTCGAGGATTACACTTACAGTAGAAGAAAAAAATACTTTTGCAAAACAGTTAACCAATATCCTGGGTTATATTGAAAAATTGAATGAATTAGATACAGATGAAGTTCAGCCAATGGCATACGCAACATCCCTTAAAAACGTTTTTCGAGAAGATAAGTTAAAATCTTCTTTTTCACGCCAAGAAATATTAGAACTTTCCCCTTCAAGCACCAATGGTTTCTTTAAGGTGCCGAAGGTCATAGAATAAAGTTTCTGACCTATTGTTCGTACTCATTTTCTTCCTGCAAAAGACTTCTTGATAAGTATTTCATTTTTGAGCAATCATAAATAATTGGATAAGTAATATTTCGGAGTATGTATTTTGTTATCTCGCGAATTAAGTGCAAATAAGATTAAAGAAAAGATAATCAAAAGGGAAATTACTGCGCAAGAGGTAGTTGAAGAGCTTTTTGAGTGGATAGATATCAAGGAACCTTTAATTAAGGCTTATCTCTGTTTAGACAAAGATGGCGCTGTATTAAAGGCAAAAGAGATTGACAAAAAGCTGAGTAATGGTGACAAAGTTGGTTTGTTAGCAGGCGTTCCTGTTGCTTTGAAAGATAATATATGTACGGCAGGAATGAAAACAACTTGCGCATCAAAGATCCTGGAAAACTTTATTCCACCTTATGATGCTTTTGTAGTTAAGAGAATTAAAGAGGAAGATGCAATAATAATTGGCAAGACCAATCTGGATGAGTTTGCAATGGGTTCTTCAAATGAAAATTCTGCATTTCATATTACACGAAATCCATGGGATACAGATTGTATTCCCGGAGGCTCTGGTGGCGGCTCTGCTGCGGCAGTAACGGCAGATATGACTTTTATGGCTTTAGGATCAGATACAGGCGGTTCTGTCAGGCAGCCATCTGCGTTTTGCGGGAATGTTGGCTGTAAGCCTACATATGGAAGGGTGTCTCGTTATGGGTTGGTTGCTTTTGCATCTTCGTTAGACCAGATTGGTACAGTAACGAAAGATGTTTCTGATGCGGCATTACTGTTGCAAGTTGTTTCTGGTCATGATGGTTTTGACTCAACAAGCGCTGCTATAGATGTTCCTAATTATATATCAGATATTGATAGCGTAGATGATAATCTGAGAATAGGTGTTCCAAGGGAGTTTTTTGGTGAAGGCCTTAATCCAGAGGTTGGAAGCGCTGTAATGGATGCATTGGAAATTTATAAAAGAAATGGCGCAGAATTAGTTGATTTATCTCTTCCTCATTGTGGATATGCAGTAGCTACTTATTATATTATAGCAACTGCCGAGGCCAGTTCAAACCTGGCAAGGTATGATGGTGTCCGGTACGGGCATAGAAGTCAATTGAGCGAAGACAATATAATTGATATGTATAGCAGGGTACGTGCGGAAGGTTTTGGAAGTGAAGTGAAAAGGCGAATTTTGTTTGGTAATTATGTGTTAAGCGCCGGTTTCTATGAGGCATATTATTTAAAGGCTTCAAAGGTGCGAAACCTGATAAGAAGTGATTTTGAAGAAGCCTTTAAAAAAGTAGATTGTATTATTTGCCCTACTTGTCCTACACAGGCTTTTAAGATAGGGGAAAAGATTACTGATCCACTTCAGATGTATTTATCAGATATTTATACAATTCCCGCTAATCTTGTAGGGATACCGGGTATTTCAGTTCCTTGTGGTTTTACAAATGCAGGTTTACCCATTGGTTTGCAGATTTTGGGAAAGCATTTTGACGAGGGGAAAATATTAAAGGTAGCAAAATTATTTGAAAACGAAACCGATTTTCATTTAAAGAAACCTGAATTAAACTGACAGGATTGGTTGATGAAATATGAAGTTGTAATGGGATTGGAGACCCATGCAGAATTAGATACCGAGTCAAAGCTTTTTTGCGGGTGCAGCACTAAATTTGGTTCTGAACCTAATACACAGACATGTCCTGTTTGCTTAGGTTTGCCTGGAGTTTTGCCTGTGATGAATAAAAAGGCGTTTGAACATTCATTAAAAGCTTCTCTAGCATTGAATTGTGAGATTAGTAACTTTACCAATTTTGACAGAAAAAGCTATTATTATCCTGATTTGCCTAAAAACTATCAAGTTTCACAAAACTACTTTAATATCGGCAATAATGGTTACGTGGATATAGTCGTAAAGGGAAAAGAGAAAAGAATCGGTATACACAACGTGCATTTAGAAGAGGAGGCTGGTAAACTTGTCCATCCTGAAGCATCTGGCGCAAATTACAGTTTAGTTGACTTTAACAGGGCGGGTGTGCCGCTCTTAGAGATAGTGACCCAGCCGGACATGAGAAGTGTTGAAGAAGTGGAAAGTTATATGCAGACGCTCAGGAATATATTGCTTTACATAGGTGTTTCAGACTGTAAGATGCAGGAAGGTTCTTTAAGATTCGAGGCTAGTGTATCTTTACGTGAACAGGGCGCAAATTTTTTTGGCAAAAGGGTAGAAATTAAGAACCTTAATTCTATGAAGGCTGTTTTAAAGGCGATTGCATACGAAATATCCAGACAAAGCGATTTACTCGATAAGGGTGAGGACGTGTTAATGGAAACAAGATTGTGGGATGATATTGATTCTGTAAGCAGGCGGATGCGTTCAAAAGAAGAGGCCCATGACTACAGGTATTTTCCCGAACCTGACTTAGTTCCTGTCTGGATTGATCAGGAATGGATCGATGAAACCAGGACGGCAATCCCGGAACTTCCTGTCAGCAAACGTCAAAGATTTGTGAATGAATATACTATTTCCGACTACGATGCAGGTATTCTGACGGAAGACAGGCTTCTTGCAGACTATTTTGAGGAATGTGTAAAAATGGCTCAGGATTCTCCGAAAGAGCTAAGTAACTGGATTATTAATGATGTACTTCGGGAATTAAATGAACGAAAGACAAGTGTGCAGGATTTTGCTATCCCGCCAAAGATGCTGGTTGAATTAATCAAAATCAAACCAACTATTGGAAATTCAATCGCTAAAGACGTCTTTATTGAAATGATAAATACAGGCAAAACCGCCACATCTATAGTTATAGAAAAGAATTTAACTCAGATGGACGATGTAAGTGAACTTAATGACATTGTAGCAAGAGTTATCGAAGAGAACCCTAAAGCGGCAGATGATTACAGTCAGGGCAAAAAAAACGCTTTAACCTTTTTGATTGGTCAAACTATGAAGATTACCAGAGGCAAAGCAAATCCTAAGATTTTAACAGAGATTTTTGAGGAAAGATTATCTGCCGGTTCAAAGTGAACCTTGTATACTATGCATCTTTAGCTTGAACGGTTTTTCTGTTATTCCCTTGTGCTCTATTTATTGCTTTATCAATTACACCATAAACCGTATTGCTTAACTCACCAATGAATTCTCCGGATGTATTACATTTTTTACTTTTTATGTATTCTCTTACCTTGCTAGCAACGACGAGTACGTCTCTATCCTTTTTCTTTGCTGCTTTCTTTGCCATTTTTCTCTCCTTAAAATTATATAGGTTTAAAATACTTCGGGATAATACCAAAAAAGCCAAAGAAGTCAAGCGCTTTTCTTGCAAAGGATTTGGAATAAAAATTTGTTAAAAGTTATGAATATTCGAGAAGAAATATTATCCGGCGTCAATAAGATCGTCATCAAGATTGGAACCCGTGTGCTCACAAATGAGGATGGCTTCCTGGATAAGAATCAAATCATGGAATTGTCAAAGCAGGTTATTAAACTTTGTTCCGGAGGCTATAGTGTGGTTGTTGTAAGTTCCGGTTCGATTGGGGCGGGTATCAGTGCGTTAGGCCTTCAGAAAAGGCCAAATAACCTTCCTGAACTTCAAGCCGCTGCCGCAATCGGGCAGGGGAAATTAATAGAAATTTATAACGAATGTTTTACAAAGCACGGATATCATGCCGCACAACTGCTCCTTACAAGACAGGATTTCGAAGACCGCCAGAGATATCTGAATACGTGTAACACTTTGCACTCGTTATTAAATTTTAAGGTTATTCCTATTATCAACGAGAATGATACCATATCAGTGGAAGAAATAACATTCGGGGACAACGATATCCTGTCCGCACTGGTTACAAATCTGTTACGTGCTGATTTACTGATACTCTTGTCTTCTGTAGATGGATTATATACCACCCCTCCAACCTCCGGCAAAACTTGCAGCGTTTTGTCAGTTGTAGATTTTGTTTCGGATGATATTAAAAAACTTGCATTCAAGCAAAAGACCAGAGAAGGCATTGGTGGCATGAAGAGCAAGCTTGAGGCTGCCGGCATTGCTGCCGGTTCAGGTGAAGCCGTGATAATCGCTAATGGAAGACATCCGGATATTTTGTCAAAAATAATGAACTATGACAATGTAGGCACACTGTTTCTTCCCTATAAGAAAAAGATTGCAAGCCGTAAACGGTGGATCGGTTTTATTGCCAGGCCAAAAGGGGAAGTTTATATTGATGAAGGGGCATTGGATGCCTTACAAAAGAAAGGTAAAAGTTTGCTTCCATCAGGTGTGATGAAGATTGATGGTAATTTTGTTAAGGGTGATGTGGTTTCAATAGTGAACGTCAGTGAAAACAGAGAAATAGCCAGGGGCCTTATGAATTATTCGGCAGAAGAGGTGCAGAAAATAAAAGGGCTTAGTTCTTCGTTGATAAAGAAAACACTTGGCTATAAACCATACGATGAGATAATACACCGCGACAACATGGTTTTGTTATAAGTATTCCAGTTTATGATTTCTTTTTTTTGATTTTTCTGTCACTTCTTTCAGTTCCTTATTCATTTTTATTATCGCTTCTTCAACTGCGTATCCCCATTGTCCGGCTACGTATTTTTCCTTCCAGGGCGAAAGGCTATGTGCGTAGATTATACCTCTGGAAGAATTTACTATTGCACCGTAACCATCGGGGTTAAAGCATCTCGCAATATTTTTTAAGCTGGCGCTCTGCGCTCCAAATCCGGGTACGAGGAAGTATGAATTTGGCATAATACTCCTGAGATTGCCGACAGTGTTTGGATTTGTTGAAGCGACAACGGCGCCAATGGAG
>MHZA01000120.1 GCA_001828595.1 Planctomycetes bacterium RIFCSPLOWO2_12_FULL_40_19 | reverse complement strand
ATACTGTATGTTTTGGTGAGTATGGGTTACAGTCTACTGAGCCTGGTTGGATAACGGCGCAACATATTGAGGCTGGCAGGGTAGCGGCTACACAATACGTTTCGCGAGAAGGTAAATTAGTTATAAGGATATTTCCACACAAACCGGTTACATCAAAACCTATAGAAACGAGAATGGGTAAAGGTAAGGGCGAACCTGAAAAATGGGTTGCTGTTGTAAAGCCAGGTACTATTTTATATGAGATAGGAGGGGTCCCCGAAGATATGGCAAGACAGGCCTTTGGCAGAATCGCATACAAGATGCCTGTCAGGGTAAGATTTATTAAAAGGAGAATGGCGATTTGAAGGCAAGTGAGATTAGAGAAAAACCGCATCAGGAAATACTTGAAGAGTTAGAGGCCTGCAAGAGAGAGTTGCTAAACCTCAGATTCCAATGGCAGGCAGGAGAGTTGCGTAATTCAGCACAATATAGACAAATCAGAAAAAATGTTGCGAGGTTAAAAACTGTTTTAAGAGAAGCAGAGCTTGGTATTAACACAAACCTCTTTGAGAAAAAGAGTGAAAAAGAAAGTACATAATGAAAACTGAGAAAAATGTTAAACGGCGAAAGACCGTTATTGGTGTAGTATCAAGCAGTAAAATGTCCAAGACAATTACGGTAAAGTCAGAAAGGCGTGTAAAGCATCCCAGATATGGAAAATTTGTTAAAAGAATGACCGTTTATAAAGCACATGATGAAGAGAACAAGGCTGTTAGTGGAGATAAAGTAGAGATTGTAGAATCACGGCCATTAAGCAAGAGCAAACGTTGGAGACTGGTACGTATTATAAAATGATATAAGGAAGCTGATAAAATGATAATGGAACAAACGATGTTGGATGTTGCTGATAATTCTGGCGCTAAGATGGCTAAGTGTATTAAGGTTCTTGGTGGTTCAAAGCGTGTTTATGCGTCTGTTGGCGATGTTATAATAGTTGCCGTAAAGAAGGCGATTCCAAATGGTGTTGTTAAGAAGGGTGACGTGGCTAAAGGTGTAATTGTAAGAACAAAGAAAAATATAAGACGTGAAGACGGTTCTTATTTGAAGTTTGATAGAAATGCAGTTGTAATTGTGGATGACGAAGGAAGCCCCAAGGGTACTCGTATTTTTGGTGCAGTTGCAAGAGAATTAAGGCAAAAGAATTTTATGAGAATTATTTCTTTAGCACCTGAAGTGGTGTAAATGTAATAATTTAATAGGGAGTTCTTTAATAGATATGCATGTAAGAAAAAACGATACTGTACAGGTGATTGCTGGTGATGATGCCGGTAAGACGGGTAAGATATTAAATATAATGACAAAGGAGAAGAGGGTCATTGTAGAAGGAATAAATTATATTCAAAAGCATGTAAAACGCAGTGAGAAAAACCCACAAGGCGGACGCGTGCAAAAGGAGGCGCCCATATCTTTGTCAAATGTACTGGCAATATGCCAAAATAAGAGTTGTGAGAAAAATGGTAAGGGTGTGCGAACCAGACATAAATTTCTTGAAAATGGTGACAAGATAAGGGTCTGTTATAAATGCGGGAGAGAAATAATTGCTTCTGAGTAAATTAATAAAATCAGGATGTTAAAATATGGCACGTTTATTAGATAAGTATAATAAAGAGATTGTACCCATGTTGATGGAGGAGTTTCAGTTTAAGAACAGGCTGGAGGTCCCGAAACTTGTTAAGATTGTGATAAATATGGGTGTTGGAAGGGCAAAGGAAAACAAAAAGATTCTTGAAGATGCAGTGAGGCATTTGTCTGTAGTTGCATGTCAGAAGCCAAAAATTACGAAGGCCCGAAAAGATATAGCCGGTTTCAAGCTTAGAAAAGGGGATGCTGTTGGCTGCAAAGTAACACTACGAAATAAAAAGGCTTACGAATTTATGGATCGCCTGATAAGTATAGTTCTTCCGAGAATAAAAGATTTTCGCGGCCTTCCGTCAGGGTCATTTGATGGCCGTGGAGGTTATACGATGGGTATAAGTGAATTGGCTGTTTTTCCAGAAATAAATATTGATGACATTGAATTTGTGCAAGGTATGGATATAACGTTTGTGGTATCTACGAAATCGGATGAGCAATCGTATGGGATGCTCAAGTTGTTTGGTATGCCTTTCAGGACATAGTTTAATTTTTTAGAATTAATAACAGATTACTAACCCTCGGAGTTTATATGGCAAGAAAAGCATTGATAGTAAAGTCTAAGAAGGAACCAAAATACAAAACCCGTAGATACAATAGGTGCCAGCTTTGTGGTAGATCCAGGGCGTATTATAGAAAATTTCAAATATGTAGAATATGCTTCAGGAGTCTTGCGTTAAAAGGAGAGATACCTGGTGTGAGAAAGGCCAGCTGGTAAAGTGCCTGGAAGCATCGATTTTTTTTATTGGGATAAAAGGGGTTTATTAAAATGAGTATGACAGATCCAATTGCCGATATGTTAACGCGTATACGTAATGCTAATATGGTCGATAGAGAAGCGGTAAATATACCTACATCTCGTATTAAGGTGGGCATTGCAGAAGTTTTGAAAAAAGAAGGTTTTATAAAAGATTTCAAGAATATTCCTGATGAAAAACAGGGTGTTTTGAGGGTCTATTTAAAATACGGACCTTTAAATCAGAAAGTAATTAATCATATAAAGAGAGAAAGCAAACCAGGCAGGAGAATATATAAACAGGTGGAAGATATAGGGAAGGTACTTAACGGTATCGGTATATCAATATACTCAACTTCAAAGGGGATATTGAGTAATAAAGAGTGCAGAGAAAATAAAGTAGGTGGGGAGCATATTTGTACTGTATGGTAAGAGTGATTTTGACTTAACAGAGTTATAAAGCCGGGTAATACATTTTTCTAAAATATTTCTTGCATAGCTAAACAAATAAAAATTATGTCTAGAATAGGGGAAAAACCCATTCCAATTCCTGAAGGTGTCAAAATTAAATGTGATAACGGTGTGTTAACTATTGATGGCCCCCGAGGCACAATGACACAGGAGATTCACCCGTTGATGAAGATAAAAGTTAATGAAGAGGCAAGGCAGATTCTTGTAATACGCCCTTCTGACGAGAGTAAATGCAAAGAGCTTCATGGTCTGACACGCACGCTTGTAGCAAATAATATTTATGGTGTTACTGCAGGCTTTTCAAAGAGTTTGGAGATAATAGGATTAGGGTATAACATTAAAATGCAGGGCAATGGTTTGGTTTTGCAATTAGGGTTTTCGCATCCCATTAATGTTAAGATTCCAGAGGGTTTAAAGGTGGAAATTACGAGTCAGACAAATCCTGGGAAATTTGCGATTAGTGGTATCGATAAACAGTTGGTCGGACAATTTGCAGCAAATATTAGAGACTTGCGTCCGCCGGAACCGTATAAAGGTAAAGGTGTTAAATATGCTGATGAGATTATTCGCAGGAAAGCTGGTAAGACGGTAGCTTCTGCAACTTAAGTTTTTTTCATTTCATTTGCTTTAAAGATTAACATATGAATGATTTAAAGGAAAAATACAGAAAGCGGCTTAAACGTCATAAAGGAATAAGAAAAAGGGTCTTTGGCGTTAAAGAAAAGCCAAGATTGAGCGTATATAGAAGCTCTAAAAATATATATTGTCAGTTAATCGATGATACTACCGGCAGGACACTCGCTAGCGCTTCAACATTGATAAAAGATATTAAAGACAGATTGCCCTATGGTGGAAATATTGAAGCGGCAAAACTGGTAGGCCAAAAGATTGCAGAGGATGCTGCAAAGATAGGCATTACCAGGGTAGTTTTTGACAGAAGTGGATATAAATATCATGGCAGAGTTAAGGCATTAGCTGATAGTGCAAGGGAAAGCAAACTTGTTTTCTAAAAGGCTTATTAGATAAGGGGCGTTTGATTAAATAAGAGGAGGCATTTTTGGCGCAAAAAATTGATACTGATAGATTAGAAGAGACAGTTGTGAAAATCAATAGATGTACTAACGTGACAAAGGGTGGCAAGAGTATGAGTTTTAGTGCATTAGTTGTAGTTGGTGATAAAAATGGAACAATTGGATATGGTTTTGGGAAAGCCAGAGAGGTTCCGAATGCAGTTGGAAAAGCAGTAAAAGACGCGAACAAAAATGTTGTTTCAGTGCCTATTGTTAATGGAACTATAACGCATGAAGTATGGGGACGTTATAAAACAGCAAGGGTATTTATGAAACCGGCAGCGCCTGGAACCGGGGTTAAAGCGGGAACGTCAGCGAGAACGGTTCTTGAATCTGCAGGTATTACAGATATTTTAACAAAATGTTATGGTACGAGAAATCCTCTAAATGTTGTGAAAGCCACGGCGGAGGGTTTAAAGTCTTTGAGAACCAGGCAGGAAATCGAACTTTTAAGAGGTGTAAAGATAGAATGAATTTGATAGACGCCAAGAATGTTGCTCAAAAGAGGAAGAAAAGAAAAAGGGTCGGCAGGGGTTGCGGATCTGGCCATGGTAAGACGAGTTGTAAAGGATCGAAAGGTGCAAAATCACGTTCAGGTAATGAGACGGGATTATTATTTGAAGGTGGGCAAATGCCTTTGTTCCGCAGAATTCCAAAAAGAGGCTTTTACAATCCTTTCAAGAAGAAATATACGATAATGAATGTTAAAGACTTTGAGAATTTTGATTCTGGAACACGTGTAGACCTCCAAAAATTAAAAGATTGCAGGTTGATCAAGAACACAAAATATGACTTGAAGGTTTTGGGTGAAGGATCGCTGACCAAACCGCTTACCGTTGTTGCACACAAATTTAGTAAAACAGCAATTACAAAGATTAAAGAGGCAGGAGGAGAAACAAAAGAGATATCATGATAGAAAAATTCAACAATATGTTCAAAATTCCTGAGTTGAGGAATAAGTTGTTGATAACTTTGGGCTTGCTTGCTGTATGTAGATTAGGCGTATTTATCCCGATGCCGGGTATTGATACAACTGTGCTCAAGACTTACTTTCAGCAGTTTACGCAAACAGGTGTTGGCCAATTATTAGGGTTGGTAGATTTGTTTGCCGGGGGAGCCATGAGTTCGGGTGCGATTTTTGGTTTAGGAATTATGCCGTATATTAGCGCCTCCATTATCTTCCAACTCCTTGTGGGCGTTGTTCCGTTTCTTGAAAAGTTACAAAAGGAAGGCGAAGCTGGCAGAAAAAAAATTAATCAATATACAAGAATAACAACTGTTGCTTTATGTTTGTTTCAAGCCTTTATAATGATACGTACGTTGTACGCAATAGAAATTAATAATGTGCCTGTTGTGCCCATCCATATTCAGGGTATCCATTTTCAACTTATGGCGGCGATACTTTTAACGACGGGGACTGTTTTTTTAATGTGGATAGGTGAACAGATTGATGCTCACGGTATTGGTAGCGGGATATCTCTGATTATTATGATAGGTATTATTGATAGATTACCATGGGCATTTAGCCAGATTTTACAAAACTTTACTTTTTCAGTTGCGCCTGCAGAACACGAGATAGGGATAGCAAAATTAATATTATTGTTAGGTATGTTTCTTGCGATTGTAGCAGGTGTTGTATACATAACTCAGGGTCAGAGACGTATCCCTGTCCAACAGGCGAAACATACAAGGGGCAGAAGAGTTTATGGAGGCCAAAAACATTTCCTGCCTTTAAAAGTGAATCAAGCGGGGGTTATGCCCATCATATTTGCACAATCATTACTAATCTTTCCTGCTGCCATAACAAGGGGTTTACAAGTCAGATTCGAACCAGGAACGTTCTGGTATTGGATAACTTCCAGATTGACTGAAATGTTTCAAGGTGGTTTTACATATGTAGTTATGTATATAGTATTAATTGCTTTCTTTTGCTATTTTTGGACAGCAATACAATTTAATCCGAAGGAAATGTCAAATAACATGAGAGATTATGGCAGCTTTATTCCCGGTATCAGGCCAGGGCATCGAACAGCCGATTATCTTGAAGGTGTTATGAGCAGAATTACACTTGCAGGAGCGGCATTTTTGTCTTTAATTGCAATCCTGCCTATGATAATTTCCGGAGGGTTTGAGATTAACAGAGCAGTTGCCAGTTTTTATGGTGGCACAGGCCTCCTTATCGTTGTAGGAGTGGCTTTGGATTTAGTGCAAAAAATAGAGTCACATTTAATCATGAGACACTATGGTGGCTTCCTTGGAGGCACTAGTAAGATAAGAGGCAGAAGGGGTTGAGGCTTATTTTCCTGGGTTCTCCTGGTGTGGGTAAAGGTACTCAGGCGGCAAGAATTAGTTTAAGGAAGAAAATAAGTCACATTTCGTCTGGTGATCTTTTGAGAGTAACTGTCGATGCTAAAACAGAGACAGGTTTAAAAGCAAAAGAGTATATTGAAAAGGGCTTGCTGGTTCCGGATGAATTAGTAGTTAAGGTGGTTGTAGGGAAAATTAATTCGGCAGAGTGCGAGAAAGGATTTATTTTAGATGGATTTCCAAGGAATCTCTCTCAGGCGAAAATCCTTGATAACACTTTAAATGAAGTAGAGAAAAAGATAGACAGGGTTTTCTATTTTACTGCGTCTGAAGAAATTATAATAAAACGAATTGCGGGTCGGCGGATTTGCAAATCATGTGGGGCACAATATCATGAGATGTTTAGCCCTCCGGTAAATGATAATGTTTGTGACAAATGTGGCTCAAAATTATATCAGCGTAAGGATGACTACCCGGAAACAATATCAATGAGATTGAAAGTATATAGAGAACAGACAGAGAAATTAATTGATTACTACAAGAGTAAAGGTGAATTAATAGAAATAAACTGTAATGGTGAAGAAGCAGAGATCGAGCAAAATATACTTGAGGGATTACATTCTATGTCAAAGGAAGAAAGGAAAATGGAGCAAGGCGTGTGATAGTTTGTAAATCTGAACGTGAAATTGAAATTATGCGCAAAGCAGGGAGAATAGTAGCAGATGCTCTTGCAATTGCAAAAGAGATTGCAAAGAAAGACATAACTACGGAAGATATAAATACAAGATTAGAGAAATATGTTTTGCGGCAAGGTGGTATACCCGTTTTCAAGGGTTACAGAGGTTATCCAAAAAGTATATGTACATCAATAAATGAAGAGGTAGTACACGGAATTCCGGACGAAAGAAAACTTCGTGAGGGAGATATATTGAGTGTCGACATAGGTGTGGAATATCGTAAATATGTTGCCGATGCAGCGATAACTATTCCCATCGGAGTGATTTCTAAAGAGGCAGAGACTTTGTTAGAGGTTTGTGAAGAGGCACTTAACAAAGCAATAGAGAAAACTTGTGTAAACAATAAATTATCTGAAGTCTCAAGATCAATACAAAATCATGTAGAAAGTAAAGGACTTTCTGTCATACGAGATTATACGGGTCACGGTATTGGAAGGAAAATGCACGAGGATCCACAGATTCCTAATTTTGTCAGCAAAGAATTGTTAAAGGCAGACGAAATACTACTCCGGGGAATGACTCTGGCGATAGAACCTATGATATGTGTAGGCAAATATGATACGGAAGTTCTTAAAAATCGATGGACTGTTGTAACAAAAGACAGAAAACTTTCAGCGCATTTTGAGCACACGGTTGTAGTAACAGAAAACGGCGCTGAAATTCTTACTGATTAAAGGAGAGAGTATCTCGCTTGCAATAATAACTGTATGTTAAAGTCTATTTATGGCCAAAGAAGAACCGATAAGAGTCGAAGCAACAGTGAAAGAGGCCTTACCCAATGCTAAGTTTCGTGTAGGGTTGGAGAATGGTCATGAAGTTCTTGCTCATGTATCAGGGAAAATGAGAATGCATTTTATTCGCATTCTTCCAGGTGATAAAGTTACGATTGAAATGTCGCCTTATGATCTGAGTAAGGGAAGAATAATTTATCGTCAGGGTTAAAAAAGGGAAGGGTTATGAAGGTTAAAGCATCTGTAAAGAGGATATGTGAAAATTGTAAAATAATCAGGCGTAAAGGAGTTGTGCGTGTGATTTGTACCAATCCTCGTCATAAACAGAGACAAGGGTAATAAGATACAGAGTGGGCTTTCTTAGAATCTAAAGACTATTTCTACATTTTGAAAGGATTACTTTAAATGCCAAGAATTGCTGGAGTTGATATTCCTGGAGAGAAAAGGATTGTTATTTCGTTAACATATATTTTCGGTATTAGTAAAAACTTATCGCAAAAAGCGTTAAAGGCTGTTGGAATAAATGAAAGCATACGGGCTAAAGATGTTTCAGAAGATGAGTTGAGCACGCTGGGCGCTTATTTAGAAAAGAATTTCGTTATTGAAGGTCAACTGAGAAGGCAGGAGTCTCAAAACATAACAAGACTGAAGAATATAGGATGTTATAGGGGGTTGCGTCATCGTCTGGGATTGCCAGTAAGAGGGCAGAGGACAAAAACTAATGCTCGTACACGAAAGGGAAAGAGAAGAACAGTAGCGGTGAAGAAGAGTGTAAAGGAAATGAAAGGATAAGGGTCTTTTCAGCAGAAGTAATGAAAATAACAAATAAAACAGAAATACTAAATCTTTTAGAACAAGAAGACTACATAACAAATCCCCTTGGATTCAGGCATAACAATGGTCTGTTGAAAAAGGAGATGAACAAGAAGATTAACGAGATTGCCGGTTTTTGTGAACAAATATTGAAGGTAGTTAGAAAGTTTGACAGGGAAAAAGAAATTGTCTTTCTGGAATGTTCATGTGGCAAATCCTACCTTTCGTTTGTTTTAAGTTATATTTTTGAAAAAGCGTTTAATACAACACCATTTTTCTTTGGTGTAGATACCAATAAAGAACTTATACAAAGATGTGAAGAGACCAGAACTATTTTAGGTTATGAAAATATGGTCTTTAAGCACGGCAGGACTATAGATTTCTCTTCAGTTAGAAAGATTGATGTGGTTATTGCGCTACATGCATGTAATACCGCTACTGATGAAGCGATTGCCAAAGGTATCAAAATTGGTGCTAAGTATATTATGGTGGTACCATGTTGCCAGGGGCAGTTGCGTTCTCAAATTAAAGCGCATCATCCTCTGACAAATGTAACCCAGTTTGGCTTGCTGCGGTATAAATTTGCGGACATATTGACTGATGCATTAAGGTCACAATTTCTTTCCGGTAACGGATATTATGTAGAACTTCTGGAAATAGTATCTCCGAAATTAACGCCAAAGAATATTTTAATATCAGCAAGGAAGCAAAAGGGAAAAAACAAAAGGAATTTAGAGAGATACAATCAACTCAACAAAATGTTTAATACTAACTTCAGCTTGCAGGAGTTTTTCTGCCAACAGTCCTTAAATGATACTTTAGCTTGTACTTGTTAGTTTTTATAGGAAAGTGGGCTTCATTTTTAAAATGATAGGATAAATAAATGGGTAAAAAAAAGACAAAACGCAGTGTTGCTAAAGCCGTTGCGCATATCAAGGCGACTTTCAATAATACGTATATAACTATTTCTGATATATATGGTGAAACCTTGTGCTGGGCTAGCGCCGGAACAGTTGGTTTTAAAGGGTCAAGAAAAAGTACCCCCTTTGCAGCGCAGAGAGCGGGCAGAAATGTTGCGGAGAAAGCGCGAAAGAGGTTTGATGTCCAGGAGGTTGAAGTCAGAGTAAAGGGGCCGGGACCGGGAAGAGAATCCGCAATAACTGCTTTACAAGAAGCAGGACTTCTGGTTAGAGCTATTGAGGACGTTACACCGTTGCCTCACAATGGTTGTCGTCCTAGAAAAAAGAGAAGAGTTTAGCAGGCATTTTTCCCTCTTTCCCTTTAAAAAAAGTGGGACGATGTGAGGGGATTCTAAATTTAGTATAACTTTTGATTTGTGAAGAAGGAATAATATGGCCAGACACATAGACCCTAAATGTAAATTGTGCAGAAGAGAAGGTGTGAAATTGTACCTAAAGGGATACCGCTGTGAAACTGCAAAATGCAGTATAACTAAAAAAAAGAGCTTGCCTGGTGGTAAATTATCAAGAAGGGGCAAGAAGTTGTCTTCGTATGGAATCCATTTTAGAGAAAAACAAAAATTAAAGCGATATTATGGTGTTTTTGAGAGACAGTTTAGAAATTATTATCATAAGGCAGAGAGAAAACAGGGTAATACAGGAGAAAATTTACTTATATTGTTGGAGAGAAGGCTTGATAATGTTTTATACCATATCGGATATGGTTTTTCCCGTAGTCATGCAAGACAGGTGATTAATCACGGACATATAACGGTAAATGGGAGAAAGGTTGATATTGCTTCTTTTTTAGTAAAAGAAGGTGACGTAGTTAGGCCGGTTAACAGGGAAGATAGTGTAAACATGATAAAAATAAATATAGATTCAAATAAGAACCGGAAGCCACCATCCTGGTTGGAGCTGGGAGATGATGGATTAGAAGGCCGTGTTCTACAGATGCCTAATATGGATGAGATGTCGATAGATATACAAGAACAGCTTGTCGTTGAGCTTTGTTCAACATAAACTCAATAGTCATTTTAAATTAATAAAATATAAGAAAGTACAACTAATTTATGAAATCCTGCCTTGAGTGTCTTACTCAGACGAGGCTTTTCTCCGGAACATAATGATTCAATCTAATCAAAACAAAAAGGTCTTATATGAACCTTTTCAAAGACATATTTAATGGTAGGAAGGAGGATTGTATATGCGTATCAGATGGAGGGAGTTTGAACTACCTAATAGAGTTAGTATAGAAAAAGAAACACATACTGACACTTATGGGAAATTCATTGCCGAGCCTTTTGAACGAGGTTTTGGAATTACGATTGGAAATGGGTTGAGGAGGATTTTGCTTTCTTCAATAGAAGGGAGTGCGGTTACGTCGGTCAAGATTGGTGGCGTTGAACACGAGTTCAGTACAATTCCAGGCGTAGTGGAAGATACAATTGATATTATTCTTAATATTAAGAATCTTGTTGTAAAGCTCCATTCTGACAAACCAAGAAAAATAAGAATTGAGGCGAAGAAAAAAGGAGAAGTCACGGCTGGGGATATTATTACGGATGACAGCGTGGATGTTATTAACGAAGACCTTCATATAGCAACTATTTCTGAAAATGTAAATTTTAATGTTGAGATGGATGTTAAAAATGGAAGAGGCTACAAAACTGCTGAGGAAAACGGAGTTGAAGGACATGAAGTGGGTGTTATTCCGGTAGATGCGATTTTTTCTCCAGTCCGCAAGACAAAGATACGAGTTGAAGAGACTAGAGTCGGTAGAAGAACTAATTATGACAGATTGATTATTGAAATATGGACAAATGGTATTTTATCTCCTGAGATGGCGCTGACAGAAGCATCAAAGGTGTTCAGGAAACATTTAAATCCATTCGTGCGTTACTTTGAGTTGGGCAGGGAATTGCCGCAAGCCGGTGAGAAACAGATTGAAAAAGTACGCGAAAATGAGAAAGATTCTGAAGACGAAGTAAACAGAAAAATGGCTATATCAGTTTCCGAGCTGGATTTGTCCGTCAGGGCTTCCAACTGCCTTGAGCATGCGAATATTAAGACCATTGGCGAACTCGTGACAAAAGAAGAAGATGAGTTGTTGGAGTTGAAAAACTTTGGAAAAACAACATTAGTTGAGATTAAGAAAAAGCTTAATCAGTTGGGTTTGTCATTCAAGAGTACTGAAGATGTAAGTCGGGCAGGAAGGGAAGTGTCGTATGAGGCATAGGAAAAAAGAAAAACATTTTGGCAGGACATCCAGCCATAGAAAAGCACTGCGATGTAATTTGGCCAACAGTCTTTTTACTTATGGCAGGATTATTACGACCGTGGAGAAAGCGAAATATGTTCGTCCATTTGTAGAAAAATTGATTACAACAGCAAAGAAAGGCATTGCAAATAAAGAGACAGATAAGCTTACTTATATTCATCAATATAGACAGGTGCTGTCAAAGCTGAACAACAAAGAGGTGGTTAGAAAGTTATTTGGTGAGGGAAAGTGGCGCGAGTCCGGCGGTATTGCTGGGAGGTATGCTGACCGTAATGGCGGCTATACTAGAATCCTCAGGCTTTCAGGAAGCAGAATGGGGGTTCTGTCCGGAAGCAGCGTAGGGGATATACCTGAATTAGAATATAAAATGGAAGGTTTTGAACGAAAACTTCGCCTGATCGGAAATCGTCTGGGAGATAATGCCAGCCAGGTTATCTTTGAATTGATAGAGGAAGTTGAAGAGGAAAAAGAGATAAGGCCCAAGATGTCAGTGTCAGAAGGGAAAAAATAGATTTTAAATCAAATGTTGTAGTATAAAAGTGATTAAGAACTTTAGCTGGTTAATAGAAGGCGAAATTGCTGGTATGGCCAAACCGGCATCTTCTGTTTATGACTTTGAATTTCTCAAAGAAAATGGTTTTGAAGCAATTGTGTCACTTACCGAATTTCCTCTTAATGAAACTTTGATAGAGGAATTTGGCTTTGAAGTAAAGCATATTCCCGTTAGAGATTTTGAAGCTCCGACGTTGGAACAGATTGAAGATTTTGTAGCATTTGCAGAGAAAGCACTGGCCGAGGGTAAGAAACTGGTTGTGCACTGTGACGCAGGTATAGGACGTACTGGGACAGTACTGGCATGTTACCTTGTCAGCAAAGGGTACGATGCCGCAAAGGCGATAGAAGAGGTCAGGATCAAGAGGCCTGGTTCGATAGAGACCATCGAACAAGAAGAATTAGTTATAAAGTACGAAGACAAAGGCAGACACAAATAATACAGTTATTCTTTAGTAGTAGTATATGTTTATCACGAGAAACCTTCTCTAACAACCTTCCATTAATTCACTTCACAAGAAATCTTTTCTTGAATTTATACTTTTTTGTATTTCTTTCATTCCTTACAGCAATCGTCATAATTCCTTTATGTCTTCCATAGTTATCTAAATTTATGTATAGGAAATTCAAAGTCGTGTTTGCAATGTCTCAAATAAAACCCTACCCGCCCGAACGCCCGCCTGTACCTATTCGGGCTGGTACCGTTCGGTACGGGCGGGAAGGGTAAATTCCTCTGTCGGAGTTAAGGCTTTAGCCTTTTATTGTATCTGTAGCGGAGGTTTTCAAACCTCCACACACAACGGATTCAATACCAATTAAACGTTTGCATAACCATAGTTAGTAAGCCCTTCCGGGGCGAGCATAGTCACCAAAGGGGGTCAGTTATAAGCAATTAAACATGGAAAAATATCTATTGAATTTTCCATGTACTGGTGTTAACAGACAATATTATGGAAAGCAAGGGGAAATTCAGGCCTGGTTCCAATCTGAAACTTATGGGTTTTTGATTTCCCACCAGCTTAAATTCAGTTTGTTTTGTTCTTTCAGTTTCTTTCGCATTTCTTTCGCCCATTTTATAACGCTATCTATATTTGCCGGTTCGCCTCCGGTAACAACTCTCAATTGCCTTCCTTCAAACACTTTTTTCTCTTCTCCATTTGCAATAACTGTTGCTTCGCCTTTTGTTACTGTAACAAAGACCGTGTGTTCTGATATTCTTACATCAACGTTACTGTCATTTGCAGTTACGATGTTATTATTTGCGGCTATCATAAATGGTTTCTCATCTGACTTAATAGAAAGGAGTATTTGTCCATTTATAAGGTCGAGTTTTCTGTTTTTAACAAACTTGATTTCAGTATTAACATCCATAATGACATAAGTGCCATCTTTCAGGCGGAAGGAAGCTTTACTGCCTTTGCCAGTCTTTATTGTGGCACCATTGTGAATTTTAGATTCAGATGATAAAGGTTGCCAATTTGTGCCTGAGTCAGGGAGCATTTTAACAACACCGGTTGAATTTAAGAAATCCGCTTTTGTTGGAAGTGTGTATATTAAGAAAACAATATATATTAGTAAAATACCGGAACCTAATAAAAGACTAAATTGTATAACTGCTTTCTTTGTGGGTCTTATTGTAAGAATGCCTATTTCATAAAGAATGATCATAGGCAAAGCCGTCATAACCTGTGTAAACGGGTCTGGTGGTGTTATTACTGCGGCAATGATAAATATGATGAGAATAGCATACCTTCGCCATTTAATAAAATCTTCTGCCTTAAGCATTCCGATTTTAGAAATAAATAACATTATAAGTGGAAGCTGGAAGACAATGCCTAGTGCGAGTGTCAGCAGGGTTACAAGCGAGATATACTGGCTCATTGTAATGATAGGCTGTATTCCTCCACCCAGTATTTTTATCATGAATTGAAGGCCAAAAGGTATTAAGAGAAAATACCCGAATAATACGCCTATTATGAATGCAATGAATGAGATGGGCACGAAGACTTTCACGTATCTACGCTCTTTCTTATATAAACCGGCCTCCACAAATTTCCAGATTTGATATAAGATTACAGGATATGCCATAAAAACTGCGGTCATTAAGCATAGCTTTATATAAGCATAAAAACCTTCCTGATAACTCAGCACCTGAAGAGATTGTGACAACCCCAGGCTTTTCATGGTAATACTATGAGGTTTTTTTATAATATCAAGGATTCTTAACTTAAAGAACCAACTGATAAAGAATAGTGCAACAACTACGATGATTGAGTTT
>MHZA01000119.1 GCA_001828595.1 Planctomycetes bacterium RIFCSPLOWO2_12_FULL_40_19 | reverse complement strand
CAAAAGTGTCCCTAAACCAAATCCTGAAAAAAGTGTCAGGCCAGAGGCAATAACGGCTGCAAATCCGACAATGATATATTCCATAAATTAACTGCTTAATTTTTTCTTGATTTGTAATAAAGCATTTTCTATATATCAATATCGTATTTCGATATTGATATGCAATATAGTATATAGATATCACAATTGCAAGTATTTCTTTCGTAACATAGGTAATAAACGGAGGAACAAAAATGGTCAAACAAACCTTACGAGACTTTTTTCTTGGATTCATTAAAATCCATATTCTTTATCACGCAGCAAAAGAGCCCATTTATGGCCAGAAATTTTCAGATGAATTGAAACGGCATGGATACGAAATTTCATTTGGAACTCTCTATCCAATTTTTCACAAACTTGAAGGAAAAGGCTTATTGATATCAAAAATTAAAAACGTAAATGGGAAAAATAGAAAGTATTACACAATCACGAAAAAAGGTAATGATGTTTTAAATGAAGCCAGGATACAGGCGAAAGAACTGGTTGATGAATTATTCGAAAACTGAGGAGTCTTGCATTACCGTTGGTGATCGTTATTTCAGCGGGTCATATGGTTAAGGGTATAGCTAAATTCGTTTCATGGGTTGGCTTTTTGTCTTACGCCATACGTGATCCTTTTGGATTTAAAACTGTTCATCAATTTACTTCCGGTATGTTACAAATCCCAGTTCCTTTAATTAATAAATTTGTTGTTTCGATAATAGGAATAGTCATAATACTTATCAGCGCATATTTTGCTATTAGAGCTTACTCCACAAAAGATTTGTCGCCTTCCAGAAAGGAGGGAAAGACTCTCATTGCCTATTTTGATCCTGACGTTATAAAACAGCTTAAGCTCATCGGAATGGAAAATGAAATGACTATCCAGAGCATGATGCAGGAGGCTATTAATGATTTCTTTGCAAAACACGGTAAAGCTCAGATTACATAAATACACATATACATGCAATAACGAAAGATATGCATGAAATTGTGAAGGCTAGCGATTAAATCGTAACATTCTAGGGAATTTCTTACCTAAACTTTTCTAAGGAGAATCATGATTTTGAGCAAAGTATTATAAAGAGGGGAGGTAAAATAATGAGTTTTAATCGTAAGAAACATTGGGAAAATGTTTATGGCCAAAAGAAGCCGGTTGAAGTCAGCTGGTATCAAGTTGAACCTACCGTATCTCTGAAGATTATCGCTTCAACAGAAATAGACTATGCAGCGAAAATCATTGATGTCGGAGGTGGCGCATCTGTCCTTGTGGATAAATTATTAGATCAGGGATTTCAGAATTTAACTGTTCTCGATATTTCACCAAAAGCGATTCATTATGCTCAAGAGAGGCTGGGTAGGCGGGCTGAAAACGTAAGTTGGATTGAGGCTGATGTAACAGAGTTTGAATTTTCAGTCCAATATGACTTCTGGCATGATCGTGCAGTTTTTCATTTTCTTACTGATGCAGAAGATAGAACTAAGTACATGCGGCGGTTGGAAGAGGCTTTAAAACCCGGAGGCCATATTGTTATTGCTGCCTTCGCCATTGATGGCCCCCCTAAATGTAGCGGCCTCGATATCGAACGATACAGCCTGGAGAAAATGAAAAACGAGTTTGGTGATTCTTTTAAGCTCGTCAATAGTGTTAGTGAAGTGCATATAACACCTTGGAATAAAGAACAAAAGTTCATTTACTGTTTTTTTAAGAAGATTGATAAATGATAGAGTTACGAAGAGTCCTGAATGTGGTTTTCGGGACAAAAAGCGTTGTGTAATGTTGTATCAAACATTTCTTGGCCAATA
Organism: Planctomycetes bacterium RIFCSPLOWO2_12_FULL_40_19; assembly: GCA_001828595.1. Taxonomy (GTDB): domain Bacteria; phylum Planctomycetota; class Brocadiia; order Brocadiales; family Scalinduaceae; genus Scalindua. The sequence goes on along the minus strand of MHZA01000119.1, from coordinate 42,748 downwards.
CATTATTACAAATACACCAACAAGGCATATTATGCCGCCAATAATGTCATATTTGTCAGGATTTATTTTGTCTATCTTCCATCCCCAAAGAATGGACATTATTACAAATACCCCGCCATAAGCAGCGTAAACTCTGCCAAAGTGAGCGGGCTGAAGAGTCGGTATTATTCCGTAAAGTACCAGAATTATCCCTCCCAATATACCGATCAAAATACTCTTGCCTTCCCGAAGCCAGAGCCATACGAGGTATCCGCCCCCTATCTCGCATAATCCGGCAAGTATGAATAGTATGATTGATTTAGTAATTAACATGATTTTAGAACATCTGGTATATGAAATATGCAAACAAACAATTGTTATTATATATGGAGTCATTAGTTACAGCTATACTAAAATAGTAAATAATGTATTATAAGATGTATAGAAAAATTAAAGCTTGGCAATTCGAATGAATAAGGGTTGGATTGGCTATCTCCACTCTACATATTTTATGGAAACAGCTTTAGAATAGTAACGGCGATGCCTACGGTTCCTATAATGATACCTAAAATTTTGATAAGCAAGTCTTTGAGTTCCCTGCTTATTTCGGAGCGAAGATTGCTTATTTCAGTGCGAAGTTCGTTATGGATAAATTCCTTCAGGTTTTCCTGGCTGTCGACATGTGGCTTCTCTATAACGTCCGCCAGGGTCTCTGCCTGTTCATGGCTGAAACCGACAGATTCAAGGTTCTTTAAATTTTCAAGCTCTCTGGTTATTGGCATTGCTGTTCTCCTGACAGTATTAGTACATTACAATGTGTGTTCTGTTAAATAAAAACATTCGGGCGCTTGGGAAACGGAACATACATCGTACCCCTCTGGTTAAGATATTGATATTGGGAAGGAATGGTATGAAGGAATTGGAGAAAGATATGTGTTTACAGTCTTGATCTTGCAAGTGCCAGCAGATAAACTTCTTTTGCGCCTGCATTTTTTAAAGTTCTCGCACATTCTGAGGCTGTTATCCCCGTTGTTAAGACATCGTCAACCAGGAGCACATTCTTTTTAAGGAACGTTTCAGGATTTTTTACCTTGAAAGCGCCATTAACGTTCTTCTGGCGTTGTAAACGTGAGAGCAGGGTTTGTGACGACGTATTTTTAACACGGCGCAGATTATTGATAGAAATTGGCAAAGATAATTTCTTGCATATCTTTTTAGCCATCAGTTCCGATTGGTTAAAACCCCTTTCCTTTTTTTTCTTCCAGTGAAGGGGCACCGGTACAACAACGTCTATTTCGGTAATTATGTCTTGCTGTAAGAAGCCTATTAATAAATCTCCTAATGGTTTTATAAGACACACATGTTTATGATACTTAAACTGATGGATCAGGTTTTTAAGGGGACCCTTATTGTCTGAAACAAAAAAACTCTTTTCAAATCTGAGATTAGTGTTTTCACATTCAGGGCATCCTTTGTCTGAAGAAATTGTGCCCGGCCCTAACCCAAAACCACATTTGGCACAGCGTCTGACCTCACTTTCTTTTATTTTTTCCAGGCAGTTCTCACATATATAACTGTTTTCCTCTTCATGAAGACTTCTGTCACAGGCAAAACAGTGACGCGGGTATAGAATGTCTAATAACCCAAGGAATATATTGTGTATTGCTGTTAATATGAATACTTTATTTTCTTGATGCAAATCGGGCATGGTTTTATAATACTATACGTTTTGTTTTTTCAAACAAAATTTTATTACAAATATGCAAAATAGCAGAATGTTTTCAAGAAGAAGTCTTATTGTAGTGATGACCTTTTGTCTGTTTCTTGGTTGTTCGCGTAAAAATGACGACCATTATAATAGACTGGGAGTTAACTACCTTGATAATGGCCAATATAACTATGCAATTGACGCTCTTAAAAAGGCTGTAAAATTTAACCCATCCAATGCAGAGGCGCATTTTAATCTGGGCCGTGCATATAAAAGAGGAGGTATGGACGAAAAGGCCAGGGCTGAATTTTCCATTTCTACCAGAATTAATCCGGAAATATTCAATGAATGTGTTAAAAAATACAGGGAAGAAATAGATTATGAACTTACTGATACGCAAAATTATAGTGAATTAGGGAACGCTTACGCTGAGAAAGGGATGATAGACGATGCTATTGATGCTTATAAAAAAGTTATAAGTATAGAGCCAGAGAATGCGCGCGCGCATTACAGTCTCGGAACGTTGTATTCAAAGAAGGGGATGTACACTGAAGCTGCGGATGAGTTCTGGATGGCAGTAGAGATTGACCCCGATATGTCAGAAGTCCATTATAATCTTGGCCTGATTTATTACAGGCAGGGTATGTTTGAGAAGGCTATAGCAGAATACCAGGCTACTCTTAAGCTGCTTCCTGAGGCACAGGGGAAAAAGAGATCTGGCGTACATTACAAACTCGGATTGGCTTATCATGACAATAAAATGTTCAGTGATGCGATAAGCGAATTGAATAAAGCGGTTGAGTTAATGCCCGAAGATTCCAGGATTCACAATCAACTTAGTGTGGTATACAAAAAAGCCGGTATGTTCGAACAGGCAGAGAAGGAATCAAGAATATACGAGAAACTGAAGAAAAAAAGTAGTAATCAACATGGAATAAAGTGAAGATAAAGTCATACGAATTTGGCAGGATAGAGATTGATGGTAAGGCGTACACAAGTGTCGGTGGGTTTGAATTTGAATTTCCTATTAGCCTACATTTCCCTTCGACGAATTTTTCCTATTGATTTTAGTTTCTACCCTCATTATTATAAACATCAGAATTTCCATAATCTACAAAATCGACATATCTTACAAACAAAAAGCCATCAGATGATGGATATGATTTCATAAATTAAGTTTTTGTTTACAGGGAAATAGATATTTGAAATATCTTGCCACACACATAGCCATTCTTGAAGCGTAATATAACCATATACGTAACTTATAAGTAAGCAATATAAATGATAAATATTTACTCTTTTCGTTAATAAATAGAGATATTATCAAGTATATTTGTAGAAACACGTATAAAACCAATTGGCAAAATACTTGCCAGACTTATAGTTTCACTAATTTGTAGAATAAATATAAAAATTAATGTTATGCGTGATAAACATATAGAAACAACGTAGATTTGGAGATTCCTACTTGTCATTACTTCATCAAATCCAAGAGTCGGTAGTTCAAGAGGGAGCAGATCTTGGCACAGTTCTATTAAAACTTCGTTTGCTCGCCTCACGGCTCGGTAGCGATATTCTGGAGGAATGGGTTAAGCATGAATCAGAAGGTTATCCCAAAGAAATAGATGTGCCTCCGTATCGGATCGTGTGTGTAAGTTATCATGGCACATTCTCAGATCCATTTGGTTCTGGAATCAATAATGCTCCAATTCCCCCTTATCTAATAAAAGAATATGCGGGAGATAAATGGGTGAATCTTGAGATACGAGGAAGCATTGCAGCTGTTGATGATCTTGTAAAAAGCAGTTCGGATGGTAATGGATATCTCGGTATAGATGCCTCAAACCTGATTCTTATGCTTCAAGGAAAGGTGTATAACGGCTACGCATGTAACGATATTAGGGCGACAATATCCCGAACCTCAATTGCGGAAATACAACAAGCGGTAAGGAGCAGAATTCTTGAGCTTACACTTGAATTGGAGAAGGCTATACCTGCGGCTACACAAATGACCTTTGGTGCACCAGGGAAGCAAGAAACAAATGTCCAACAAATTTCTCAACAAATAATCTATGGCAATGTAACCACTGCAGTTGCTAGTGGTCATGGTTCAAATATAGTCATCTCTGTCGGAGAGAGAGATACTAAGTCACTTATAGAATATCTTACGGAGTCTGGTGTCCCAGAATCTGATGCAACCGAAATAGCGGAAATAATGGAGATAGAGGAGCCGTCCAGCGTCGACGAGCCTTTTGGTGAGAAAGCAAAAAGCTGGATTGCTTCAAACTTGAAAAAAGCAGCTCAAGGAACTTGGAATATCGGAATAACGGTTGCAACTAAGGTGCTGAGCGAAGCAGCATTGAAATACTATGGTCTCAAGTAACGCAGGTCGCGCATAACAACCCCATCAAGCCGACGCGATGAAACTGCGTGGCTTATGGGTGACGTTCTATTCCTATAAATTGTAAAATTACTATAAATTTTGAGGAGAAAAAAATGGGAATTACTTTACCTTTAGAAAAAATGACAACGGAGGATAAAATTCGAACCATGGAAACAATATGGGATGATTTGTGCAAAAAGGCCGAAAGCATACCTTCTCCTTCATGGCATAAAGACATCTTGGAGGAAAGGGAGAAGGTGATAGAAAATGGTAAAGAAGAATTTATTGATTGGAGCGAAGCAAAAAAACAAATAGAAGATAAAATTTCATGAAAATAAAAGTATTACCCTCTGCGAGCCAAGATTTAGTTGATGGTTACTGGTTTTACGAAAAACAATCTCCTGGATTAGGCAGTTATTTTAAAGATACGCTTTTTTCAGATATTGATTCGTTGACATTTTTCGGCGGAACACATCCCGTACATTACGGGAAATACTATCGCTTGCTCTCAAAGCGATTTCCATTTGCTGTATATTATACTATTCAACACAACATAGTGCGTGTACATGCGGTTCTCGATTGTCGTAGAAATCCTGCCTGGATACGGCACAAATTAAGACGAAAATAGAACAATTGGGCCCAGTTGACCATGCCCCGTGTTTGCTTTCGGGAGTTCGTCTTGGTTCCTATCCAATGGATTTATAGCTTTCATAGTTTTGTTGGTCATGGCAAACTCAGACGGTGATTTTTGTAAACGTTGACGAATATTCCTAATGTCGGCAGGTTTAAATTTGAATGTCCTGCTGGCCTCCATTTCCCCTTGCTTAATTTTTCCTGCCTGTTTTACACTCTTAATCAGGTTATCAAAATCTTGTTTTTCATTTGAATTCCTCGCGAACCAGATAACTCAGCACTTTAACCTGTGCTGGAGTTAAATCTTCAATCTTTAAAGTGTGGATATGGGGTCTTTAATTTTGATATTATCCAATCTTGGAATGTATTACTCAACTCAACTATAAGTAGATTGATAAACACAAAATCTAAAATATCAAGATGCAAGACCATATTCTTCCTAATACATCCCTTTGATTGAATGTATAGTATAGAAATGAGATAAAAGACTACACCATTAAACGTATAAGTCAATAGGACAAAGTAGGACATACTATTACATTTTAGGTTTAGAATCTATTACGCTTGATATGTGAAAATACCTTGTAGAATCGTGTTTGGAAGCCCTGTACTTTTGGCAGGTAGTAGTATATTTCCTGGAGCTCCAGCGAGCTTGAGATTTATTATTTCGTGTTCGGCTTCTTCCGCTCTTTTTCCGGTAATTGGACAATGTCTTGCCTGGCCTGTGTTGATTGAATAGGGTTGCCGGTATAGTCATAATAATCCAGGCTAACGGGTCTTATATATCCTCTATTAAGTCTAAAGATAGGGATAATGTCTTTGAAATAATCTTTCTCTAGTCTAAACGGTCTTACACGCCTTACCTCTTTAATACGTTTATAGAAAAACAAGATACTTAAACCTCTGAGGATAAAAGAAATTGCAAATATTGTTAAAAGTCTTTCACCGCATAAAGGCGGCACATAATAAGCGACACAACCGCCAAGAAAAGCGCCGATACAGGTGGAAAGGTTTGTCATGGTATTGAAATATGATATACAGCGCACTCTTTTTTCCCGTATTGCAGAGTCGTAAATAAAATTGGTGGTACATAAATTAAAACCACTCCAGGCAAGTCCTGAAGGTATTTGAATTATAAGGAGATAATAAAAGTTGTTTGAAATAAGCCACGCAGCAGGAACAAGCGGGATAACGACGCTACAAATCCTGATGACAAATAAATTACCAAATCTGTCGCCAATCCTTCCCCATAAAGGCTTGAATAGAAGACCAAAGAACAGGGGACTTACACTAATAATAATATATTGAAGGTACCCAAAATGTAAACTTTTAAGCATGTATACGGTGAAATATGGAGAAGCAAAACTTACCGCAAACGACATCCCAGACACAAAAAAGACATAGTTTCCAAAGTTTCCAACCTTCGCTCTCTTAAGAAATTGAATAAATGAAAAGTGGTGTTCAGACTTTACGTGGAGAGAAACATCGTATTGTGTCCTGAGGAGACCTGATGAAATCACTCTAAGAATGCAGGCGAATGTAAAAATCCCGATAAATCCCCAGACAACATTCTCTGATAACCTCTGTAGCAGAAACCCTATCAACAAGATAAATGCCATTGAGGAAATCCCGATTATTCTGTCCCTTTTCCCGAAATACAAACCTATTATTCTTCTTGGAACAATGTCAGACATGAGGGATGCCCATGCAGGCCCGGTCATAGAACCAATAATCATATATACACAATAAGACGCTATCAGGAGTGGAATCTGAATGGTTTTTGGACTAAAGCGCACTAATACAATGGGAATTATCATAAAGGCCTGGATAAGAGCAAAAAGAGAGACAAAGTCCCTGCGACTCTTGAATCGCAGTAGGATATCCGGAAGCCAGAGTTGCGTAAGACTTACCAGCAACTGTGGAAGGGAAGACAAAATTCCAATCTGGAAAATACTTGCATTTATAAAAAGTGCAAGCGGACGGATAAAATGTTCAAAGATTGAAGTTGAAATACCCGAGAGTGTTCCTTCAAAAAAGGATGTTCGTAGTGTCTTGAGTACTTTAATCTTTTGCTGATAATTCTGCGAAGTATTTCGATTTAACATTAAAAGGTGAACTGGGAGTTGGTCAAAGAAGGAATATATTAATTGTTACATCTTAGGCGATAAGGGATTATTTTTTTGTAAATTTTCAACATGTTTTTTCATTGTCGAAACAAACTCTGGCAATTTTGTGTAAAGTCTTTTTGGATTTCTCTTTTGTTTCGAGGACAAAATATACGCTGTGAGGATTGGCATTGCAATAGTGGCATCACAATATACCACTACATGATTCTGGGTTTCTTTTTCACACATTTTTCCCCACGAGATGGCTTCCCGCGGAGTTGCTCCGGATAGGCCACCCCATTGTGGCGAATCTGTAGTTATCTGGACAAAATAATCGTGTCCTTTGCTGTCAAAGCCGAATATTTGAGATAGTGTAGGTTGTGTCTGCATATAAAAATTCTTTGGCGACCCGCCGCCAATAGCGAGGGCACCATTTTTTTTACTATTGTAAACAATGGCTGTGGTCTGGAGAACATCTAAATCTGAATCTATTGTAATATTGCCATTCTTTTGGGTAAGTTTTTTAGCGGCAAGATTCATGCCTATAGATGAATCACCAGGAGAAGAGGTAAAGATGGGCACATCATATCTGGCAGCATGAGCAACAAGGCTATGTTCTGGATACGGGCATTTTTCCAGAATAGCTTTTCCAAGCATATAGTGGAATTCGGCAGTTGATAGTACCCTGTCCGTCCCTGCGTCTTCTATTACTTGCTGCAAAAAGGCATCTGTTTCCAGCAGGACTTCGTCGGTGATAAATATATCATATATACGCTCAATGCCTGCCTTAAAAAGTTCCGAGTCATCCACTCGGAAATCACCCTGATGAATGGGTAGGCCGATGGCAAAATGAAGGTCATGGTAAAGGTTGGCGCCGGTTGAGATAATAAAATCTATCAGACCTCGTTCCATCATTGATATAACAGTCCCACCAAGACCCGCTGGGGTCATTGCGCCGGAAAGTGTAAGCGCAATTGTGGTATCTTCCTCAACCATCTTAAGAAATAATTTACATGCCTCTGCAAGCCTTCCTGCATTAAATGCCCCTGAGCAGCTAAAACTCTCAACAAGGTCTGCAACTTTCATATCTTCCCTAAAGGTAATTGGAAGAATCTGTGCTTTGCAAAGGTATTTTTTCCTTAAAGAAGCATGTTTTTTCATAAATTATATTCCACTTACTTTTCTGAAAAAGGTATGGTCACAAAATAAATACAGCAGCCGCAACGACTGTGGTCCATAGTCCGTATTTGTCACCACGAGCAGCCTGGGTAATATTTCTTGTCTTCACTATTTTACCGCTCATGAGGTATATTTCTTTACGTTCGTCATAATTTTTCTCAGGGTCAAATTCAATTCCGAGTGTGCCGGCGAGCATTGTTGCTGCCAGGTCTTCTGCATAGTCTCCTGATTTTTCTTTGGTATCACCATAGGCATGATGCTCACTTAAGTAGCCATAATGGTCTTTTTCTGAAGGGACTGCCAGGCCAATAGACGCGGAAATCAAGCGGTTTGGTTCGTTGGTAGAATTTTCGCTTAGTACACAAAATGCCACCTGGCCAACCCGCATTTCCTTAACCCCTTTTCTCTTTGTTATAATCTTGCAATTGGGAGGAAATATGCTTGATACCTTAACCAGATTAAATTTTTCGATATAAGCCCTTCTCAGTGCGAGTTCAAAGGATTGCAGTTTGTGTTTATGTCTGCCGGCACCTTTAGTAAAGAATATTTGTTTAGGAACCATTTAGTTTGTTCTTTCGTTTTGAAGTCTTTAAAAAATAATATGTTTCTTTCCAGGCAACTTAAGCTTTGTTTGGTTTGATTCTTTAAGAAAAAGTGAGCAAGACGATACTAACTTATTTCAGAATCAAAGGATATGCTGAAGCCTTAAGGTGGCAGGAAACTGATTATAGATTGCCAGCATAATACACATTAAAATGTAGATTTCAACTTTTTTCTGATGGGTAGTCCACTTTTATCAATTTGTTGATATAGTTTCGCCATTGGTACAAGCTTTAACTACTGTAGCTGTCTTCAAACTGCCCTGACGTTATTTACTGTTTTCTTGCACCCTGTTTTCAAAAAAACATCAATCTCAATAATCCAGACCGGTCTATGGGTAGGAATCGTTCGTTTAAACAATCACAAAGTCAACCTCCCTTTTCAAAAGGTCAATTTTTGTGATCTTGACTTTGATTACATCTCCAAAATTGTATACTCTGCCTCGCCTCGTGCCTATCAGGGAAAGTTTTTTTTGGTCGAGTTTATAGAAATCATCCGTAAGCGTCCGGATATGGACAAGGCCATCCAGTTGGAATTCATCTATTTGCACGAAGAGTCCGTATTCCTGAATGCCAGTAATAACACCCTCCATCACCTTGTCGGCATGTTGTTCAAGATGTCTGAGCAGCTTGAGTTTTATTATTTCGCGTTCGGCTTCTTCAGCTCTTTTTTCGGTAGTTGAACAATGTTTTGCCCAACCCGTAATCTTTTCATTCCATGAAGCCTTAGCTTGCTTAGACTTTAGTTGACCTTTGAAGAACAGGTCTAAAAGTCTGTGTACGATTAAATCAGGATAGCGGCGTATGGGGGATGTATAGTGTGCATAGTGTTTTAATCCGAGTGCAAAATGAGATGTATGAGTAGTAGAATACTCGGCCTTTTTCAGAGATCTGAGCAGCATCAGATTGATTATGTAGCTTTCGGGGTGGTCGGATATTTCATCCAGGAAGGCCTGTAGTCTTTTTTTGTCAAACGGGTCGATTCTCTTGTTCTTACAATTGAAAATGAATTCTGCAAAATCGAGCATCTCGTCTTCGTCGGGTTCGGGGTGACTGCGATTTATTGACGGAAGGCTGTTCTGGTGCATGAATGTTGCGACGGCCTGGTTTGCCGCAATCATAAACTCTTCGATAATTATGTGCGAAATATCTCTTTTGACCTTCTCTATCGTGTCGATCTTACCGTTTTCGCCAACCCTTATATTAATCTCGGGCAGGTTCAGTTCGAGAGCGCCTTCCTCCATACGTTTTTTATATAGTAACTTTGCGAGTATGCTTGCCTCAAACAGCAGGTTTGTTACGGGGTTTGTGTTTTCTTCATCACTTTCCATTAATATCTTTGTCGCATTGTGGTAGGTTAATCTTTTTTTTACATTTATAACTGAGTGCTTGATTTCGGAACGTAATAACCTGCCATCAGGTGCATAAGTAAAGAAAACACCCTTTGTCAGCCTCTCTTCTCCTTCTTTAAGACTGCAAATGCCATTTGATAATACTTCCGGGAGCATGGGTATGACAGTGCCGGGGAGATATACACTGGTGCCTCTTTTTCGTGCTTCATTGTCTACGGCAGAATCCTGTTTCACATAATACGAAACATCAGCTACGTGGACACCAAGGAGCCAGTTCCCCTTTTTGTCTTTCTTCAGAGAGATTGCGTCATCAAAGTCCTTTGCATCCTCAGGGTCTATTGTAATGATCAATTCGTCCCGAAGGTCTAATCTTGTGCTGATTTCATCAGGGCTGATAGAGAGGGGTAAATCCTGTGTTTCAGCAAGAATATTTTTATCAAATTTAAAAGGGAGCTTAAACTGATGTATGATAGACTTAATGTCAACGGCGGGCTCGCCATCTTTTCCCAATATTTCTATTACGGTTCCCTCTGCATTGAGGTGTCTGGTGGGCCATTGGTCTATCTTGACGATAACCTTGTCGCCGTGTTCCGAATCTTTAGTGTCTTTCATTGAGACATAAATGTCTCTGGGCAGTTTCGAATTGTCGGGCGCTACATAGTTGAGGTGCCTGCTTTTTTTGAGTGTGCCAACGACAGTTTCATTTTCACGGTGTAAGACATCTATTATCCTTCCCGCATTTCTTTCCCTTTCCCTCTTCTTTCTCCTTCCCCTTTTCTTCTTTTTCGCAGAAGGCAGTCTGACTACGACTATATCGCCATGCATGGCGCTTCCCAAACCTTCTGCATCTACATAAATATCATCGGATATGCCTTCCTTTACGGGAACTACGAATCCAAAACCTCTTTGATTGGCGTCGAGTTTGCCTACTAACAGATTGGCTTTTTTCGGGTTTGCGTATTGTTCCTTTTTAATCCGGACAATTTCTCCTTTTAATTCAATTTCTCTTAAGAGGGTACGAAATTGTTCGGATTCTGAATCGTCTATCCTGAAGTGTTCGGCAAGCTCTGATGCGTTCATAGGGCTGTATTTTCTGCCGTATATTAACTTTATAATTTTTTCTGCATCAATCATCATTAAAGTAATCCTTGATTAAAAGAGCTTAAATACTTTTAGTAATTATTTTCATGAGATTTTTTGAACAACTTCCTGTCAAACATTTTATTATATCCTGTCCAATTATCACAGGAATCTTTATCATTTGTGATTGCCTTGCTGAATGCGTGTATCTTTGCATCGATATTGTCCAGGTAATGGAGTGCAAGGGCCTCTACTGTCATTGGGAGTTTTGGCGAACCCCATTCATATTCTCCATGGTGACTCAAAATCAGATGTCTTAACAGGTCTAACAGAGTTTTTGGAAAACCGTCTATTTGTTTAGCTTTTTCCTCAACCATGAGCACGCCTGATATCAGGTGTCCTATAAGTTGGCCTTCGTCTGAATAATGGAAGTTCTTATCATAACAAAGTTCACTTATCTTGCCTATATCGTGAAGTATTATCCCGCAGATTAGCAAATCCTTATTTAAATCAGGATAGAGTGGCGCAATCTTTTCTCCCAGCCTTGCGACAGATAAGGTATGCTCTAACACACCTCCCAGAAAAGCATGGTGGTATTGTACGGCTGCCGGCGCTGTACAAAAACCCTTGCGGAAATCCTTATCGCTGAAGAAAAGATTAAGAAGTTCTAGCAAATGAGGTTGTTTGATAGAACCGGCAATCTGTTTTAATTCAGAAAACATTTCGGTTATGTTCTTCTCAGTACTCGGCAGGTAATCCTCAATTTTGATATCTTCCTGATTTGTTTTTGAAATGCCTTTAATAATTAATTGTATTTTATTCTGGTAAATCTCCGTTCTGCCCTTAATCCTTAAAAATGTATCATTGCCAAGGGATTCAAAGAATGGTTTACTGGCATCCCACATCCTTGCATCAATTACACCCGTACGATCAGATAGCTGAGCCTGGATATATAAGCTCCCGCTCTTTGTTGTCCTTAATTCTTTGTTTTGCACTAAAAATATATCGTCAATTGTAGTGCCGCCATTAAGCTGTGATATAAACTTTCTTGGCATATTGCACCTCCGGTAGACTCATTGAGATGGGTTTAACAGGCCTTATTTTGTAAAAAAACTTGATAGTCTAGGAAACTCCATTTTAAGTCTGTTGGAGTTAAGTCTTCCTGCCCGACAGCAGGCGGGTAGACTTTTATTGTATCTGTAGTGGAGGGGTTCCCGCCTGAGGCGGGCGGACCTGTCTGCGTGCACCGCACAGGCAGGCAAACCTCTACACACAACGGATTCAATACCAATATAAACGTTCGTATAACCTCTTTTTGCTGACAAACCCATGGAGGTGGAAGGCTACCCGCCTGTACCTATTCGGGCAGGTTCGGGCAGGAAGCCATTCCGCTACAGTTGTAAATCGTAGTTCGCCAGTAGGGCGCTAAATTTAAGATTTGTTATGTTGAAAGCGCTGGATAGTCATGTCCTATATACTTTTGTATACTTTTGTGATTTTACGTGGCTTCTTTTTTAATGTCAAGACAATATATAGTTTATGTAGTATAAGTCATGGAATAAAATGTTTCCGTATTGACATTTTTAGTTATGAAGTTTATAAATTAACAGCAATAAAGAGGGGATTTGTATGTTAAGGGAAAAATTAAAAACGAAACAGGCAAAGATTGGCGTAATAGGACTGGGCTATGTGGGACTGCCTCTTGCAGTCGAATTTGCGAGGGAAGGGTTTAGTGTTACAGGCATTGACACTGATCCTGAAAAAGTACGGCAGATTAATAAGGGGAAGTCTTATATTACTGATGTTAAAGGAAGTATTGTCAGTAATCTTGTCAAGAAACAAAAGCTGCGGGCTACCACAAATTTTAGTGTTGTTAAAGATATGGATTCATTAAGCATTTGTGTCCCAACTCCCTTGACAAAAACCAAAGATCCCGATATTTCGTTCATAATATCTGCAACGAATGCAATTAAACAATACATTCGTAAAGGACAATTAATAATTTTAGAAAGTACAACGTACCCTGGAACCACGGATGAGATAATTGCACCTATACTTGAAGAAGGAGGACTGAAGGTAGGTAAAGATTTCTTTTTAGCCTTTTCTCCTGAACGTATAGATCCGGGCAACACGTTGTATAATACAAGAAATATTCCAAAAGTAGTGGGTGGAATGACAAAAAAGTGTGCGAAACTGGCAAGCCTTTTATACAGCCAGATTATTGATAAAGTTATACCAGTTTCGTCTACAAAAGTTGCAGAAATGGTTAAACTGCTGGAGAATACTTTCAGAAGTGTTAACATAGCGCTTGTTAATGAAACAGCTCAGATGTGTCAACGTTTGGATATAGATGTCTGGGAGGTTATTGAAGTTGCCAAGACAAAACCTTTTGGTTATATGGCCTTTTTCCCCGGTCCCGGCTTAGGGGGTCACTGCATACCTGTAGACCCGCTTTTTCTTTCGTGGGTTGCCAAAAAAACTGGTTTTGAATCAAGATTCATAAACCTTGCTGATCAAATCAATAGTAATATGCCGCGATTTGTGGTTAACAAGGTGGCTGATGCATTGAATGAGCATCAAAAGAGTATCAATGGTTCACGTATACATATCTTCGGTGTTGCTTACAAAAAAGATGTATCAGACTCTAGAGAATCACCGGCCTTCGATATATTAAGCTTACTTAAATCAAGGGGGGCCATATTGAGCTATACAGACCCGTATATCAAAGATATTGAATTCGATGGTGTTTCACTCAAAACCAGAGAACCTTCAAATAACTTTCTTAACAAGATAGACTGTTCTATCATTGTAACCGACCACAGCATTCTTAATTATGATGCAATAGCCAAGAAATCTAAACTGATCGTTGATACCAGAAATGCTTTGAAGGGCTTTAAAGGTAAGAATATTTGTCGTTTATGAAACCTATACAAAGGGGAGGCATTTATAACCTGATTATACAACTTTCCAGAGATAAGGAGATTAAGATTGGCCGACTTGGTACATTCATTTTTCCTGAAGGTTTTTATGTTTACACCGGGAGCGCTCAAAATGGTCTTGAAAGAAGAATAAACAGACACCTTTCGAGTAGTAAGAAATTTCATTGGCATATTGATTACCTTCTGTCGTATGCAAGGACTATTAAGGTACTCAAATATTTTAGGGGCAGAAAGGATGAATGTAGATTAAATCGCATGATAGGTAAAGGAGCCGGTGCATCCACAATTGTAAGAAAATTTGGTTCTTCAGACTGCAATTGCAGAACACATCTTCATTACTTTAAGGATATTCCAACCCATTTTCCTGAATTTTATTAAATAAATGTATCTGTATTAATTGAATAGATTATACCTTAATATACTATATAAGGCGACAACACCGTCTTTCCATCCTATTTTCTTGCCTTCAGTGTAATCCCTTCCACTATAGGATACTGGTAATTCATATATTACACATTTTCTTTTAGCCAGTTTTGCGGTTATTTCAGGTTCAAAGCCAAAACGATTTGACCTGATATTAATATTCTTTATTATGTCTGCCTTAAAGACCTTATAGCATGTTTCCATGTCTGTCAGGGTCAGGTTTGTCAGCATGTTTGACAATGTAGTTAATATTTTATTACCAACGTAGTGCCAGAAAAACAATACTCTGTGAGGTCCACCCAGGAAACGGGAGCCGTATACTGCATCGGCTCTTCCGTCCAGGATTGGCTCAATCAGATTTGAATACTCTTTGGGATTATATTCCAGGTCTGCATCTTGAATAATAACAATATCTCCAGAAACATGTTGGAATCCCGTTCTCAATGCAGCGCCCTTGCCTTTGTTCTTTTCATGGAACAGCTTCTTAATATTGTTTCCGCTTATTTTATTTATTCTATCTCTTGTTCCGTCATTGGAACAATCGTCGACTATGATTATTTCCTTTTCAAATTCCACGCTTTGTACCCTTCTTATGATTTCATCAATAGTATTCTTTTCATTATAGACAGGTATAACTATTGATAGTTTCGTATTGTTTTGCATTATGATACCCGGTCGCTTCTTGCAATTTATGTTGATACTAGGATTAAAATAAAAACAGAAAACATTGTCAATTAAATAAATTCAAGAAGTGGCATCAACGAATTCTTACAAATTCTTACAAAAACCTTGAATATAACTTGTGTTTTTGATACCATTTTTCGTCATTCTTGCGCATTTTTTCGGGATAGTGGTGAAAAGTTAAGTATCTGCTTATTAGACTATTTAATGTGAAGAAGATAGCGATTTTGAGCATGTTATGGGAAATTAGGCAAATCTTTTGCAAAGTATGGAAAGAGTAAAAAAGGACATAAATTTATATTGCAGGAAAATGTGAAGTCGTCTTCAAAAGGGATTATATGAAGAAGATTATTCAGGTGCTTTATACCATATATGCGTGGATTATAAATGTTTCGCTGTGGTCTATGGGTTATTTTGTTTCTATTATTTCCACAATTGGTACTAAGGACAAGGAGTGTAAATATAATGCTATAGAACGCATGTTTACGAGAATTTCCTTTAGACTCTTGGGAATAAATTTAGAAGTAAAAGGTCTTGAAAATATTCCGGATGACGAGCCAGTAATATTTGTATCGAATCATCAGAGTTTTATAGACGTAAAACTTTCAATAGCCGCTATACCCAGAAATTTCAGCTTTATTTCTAAGGACATTATTTTCAAAATACCAATACTTGGAAAATACATGAAGACTTCAGGCCATATTGGTATTTGTAGAAGTGACGAGAGAAATGCATATGGAACCTTGCAGGAAGTTATAAAGAAACTTGATGCTGGTAAGTCGGTAATCTTTTTTCCTGAAGGAACAAGAAGTGTTAATGGAGAGCTCGGGAGGTTTAAGAGAGGTATTTCAATGATTATCCTGAAGTCCGGTAGAAGGGTAATTCCAACGGCGATTATAGGGAGTAGCGGGTATTTGCCCAAGAGCAGTATTCTCAGTAATCCTGAAAGCAGGGATATCAGATTTAGATTTGGCAAACCACTTGAATTTCCGAAGGTTGAGAAAGAAGATAGAAAACTGTCAAAAGAAGTACTGGAGAAGGTAAGAAATGAAGTCTCAAAACTTCTCTATAATTGAAAGAAAATATTAGCTGTGACTTAATTCGTGAAGATTCGGGGCTAAAAAAAGCTGAAAAAATGAATACTCAACAAATAGCATTATTTATTGCGGCAGGAGTATCTATATGGGTTTATATAGATGCGAAAAAGAATAATTATAGTACGCCTGCATCCATAGGATGGATGTTGGGCGTGTTTATGCTTATGATAATATTCTTGCCTTTTTATTTAATAATAAAAGCAAAGCGCGCAAAACGTCCTGTAATTTCAACATCCTGTGAATATTGCAGTAAGGTCTATTTCGGCAACCCGAACTATTGCCCGCATTGTGGACATTTGGTTCGCAAAATATAGCATATAAAGGATATTATGAAAGAAAGAATAACAAAAGAATTAAAGGATGCAATGAGGTCCAGGGACAAACGAAGAGTGTCCGTATTAAGGATGTTATTGGCCGATATCATAAATGTTGAAAAATCCGGAAAAGATTTTAAGCCCATTGACGTCGTAAGAGGATATGCAAAGAAGTTGAAGAAGACCATTGAAGAATATGAACGTTTGCAAATTCAAGCCGAGATAGATTCCTGCAATGAAGAGTTGAAGATAGTTGAAGAATTTCTGCCAAAGCAGATGTCGGATGAAGAGCTTGCGAAGGTCGTAGCAGAACTATTAGAATCAGAAAAACCCGGAGATATCGGATCAGCAATGAAGATTGTTATGGGTAAGTATAAAGACGTTGCTGATGGCAGAAAGGTTCAGGCACTGGTAAAGGAAATGTTTTCGAAAGGTATCGCCTAGAATTCGTAGTTATAAAATCTTCACATATCCATTCTTTCTTTGTAGTATCTTGGGGAAAGTTGTTTTTCTAGATGCTGCATTGCCTATGTGTTTTTACAAATCGGTTTTTTTCAGAAATGATTTTTATTTTTTTTGATACTTCCATTCGTTGGAATTTTTTCATCTATGGAGTTATCCAAGAATTATATACCATATTTCCTTTTTGCGTTATTATTGTTTTTACCTATTGGCCTACATTAATAATTTAAAGTTTGATTGCACAACATATGTAGTCAATTTTTACATAATATACAAAATATAGTATTTTTTTACTTGACATTACATTATCATTTGTTAAATTACGCATGCAAACTATAAGTCAAGTTCGAATTGCATTTGAATATCAGGAGAAACACTTTTTATAAAAATGTTTTTTAGTTTTATTAATCGAACAGGAATATATGGCATACAGGATAAATTAGTATAGTGTAATTCTCAAATAGCATATTTAAAGTAAGAGAGGGGGTGATAAAAAATGGCAGTAAAGAAAGCAGCGGCTAAGAAGAAACCGGTGGCTAAGAAAAAACCGGCAGCTAAGAAAAAGTAAAACACTAATTAACATTATTTTATTTATTAGGAGGAACAGTGAAGTATATCTATACAGCACCTGATTGTCCGAAGTGTGAAACATTAAAGGAAAGTTATAGAGCGCAAAGCATTGAATATATTGAGAGAGATGCGGAAAGGCTTAAAAACCCGGCGCACGATAGAGACGATGTTGATGTTGAGGCTTTTGTACAACTTTCGATGCAAAACATGATTTTACCTGTAGAAATAAACCAATAGAACCTAAAACCTGCCTCCATTACTAAATTTCTTCTGGGTTTGTTTGGGGAACTAATGAGCTTTGAATGGCTATAATATTAACATACAGTCTCCGTAGCTGTAAAATCTATAGCTGAGGTTTATGGCTTCTGCATAAGAAGCAGCAATATTTTCCCTTCCTGCAAAAGCAGACACAAGAAGAATTAGCGTTGACCTCTGCAAGTGAAAGTTTGTTATTAATGAATCAGTAAGCTTAAACTTATATGGTGGATATATAAACAAATCGGTCCATCCTGAGCTTTCTTTTGTTGTGTGATTTCTCGCTAATGTTTCCAGGACTCTACATGTTGTTGTTCCGGTAGCAATAATTCTTTTACCGAGTGACTTTGCTTTATTAATAGTGTCAATAGCTGCTTCAGGGATATTGTAGAACTCTTTGTGTATAATGTGTTGCCTGAAATCTTCTTCTTTTATGGTTTTAAATGTTCCTAAACCAACATGTAGGGTTATGTAAGCAATCTTAATTCCTTTGTTAGTTATTTCCTGCAGAATGTTATTTGTAAAGTGAAGGCCAGCGGTGGGAGCAGCAATTGCTCCCATTTTTTTTGCGTAAATGGTTTGGTAACGTTCTTCATCATGTATTCCTGAAGATTTGTCCTCTGGATCTCTTTTTATGTACGGAGGTAATGGCATACGGCCAAAATTTTCCAGCATTTCTATAAATTTCTTTCTGTTTTCAAATTTAATTGTCCAGCTTCCCGTGTCATTTCGGCACACAAGACGTCCTATTACAGTATTATTACCAAAACACAGGGATTCGTTTTCCCTTAGTCTATGATTTGATTGTAAAAGTATTTCCCACGTATTTTCTTTGATTTCTTTAATAATGAGACCTTCTATCCCGCCACCAGTTGTCCTGGAACCTATTATTCTGACAGGGGCTACTTTTGTATCGTTCAGGACTAAGACATCTCCGCTATTTAAATATTCAATAATATCGTAAAATTTTCTATGTTCGATTTCGGCGCTTTTTTTATGAAGTACAAGCAAACGTGATTCGTCTCTTTTCGCCGTTGGATGCTGGGCAATAAGATGTTTTGGAATAGTGTAGTCATAATGACTGATTTTGTAGGCTTCTGCATTCATAAAACTTTTGTGCATAAAATCGGATTTTATAATAAGAAATTTTGAAAGTTTTATTTATGTGTTGTTATACAAGGTGTTGTGTTCTTTTTCAAATTAAACATTAAATATAGCAAAATGTGGGTGATTTCAAGCCTAAACACAAAAAGAATATTATAAAAAAGTCTTGACAAAGGCGAGAAATGGTGTATTTTCCTACTTAAATGGTGAATGATGGGTAGAAATGGGGAACTATCATGTTCACGGGAAAACATCTACATACTATTGATGATAATAATCGACTAGCCATACCTTCTTCGATACGAAAATGTGTTGATGAAGAAAAAGAAGGTAAAGGGTTTTTTATTACTCCGGGGTTAGACAAATGTCTTGCCATATACCCTCCGCTTCATTTCAAAGAAATAACTAAAAAACTATCAGAACTTATGTTTACTAATCAAAAGGCGCGGACTTTCCAGCGTCTTTTTTTTTCGAGGTCAAGTAGCTTTGTTACCTGTGACAAACAAGGAAGAATTATTATACCTCAACTGCACAAGGATTATGCCGGCCTTAAGAAGGAAGTCGTTATTATTGGTGTAATGGACAGGATCGAGATATGGGACTTACAACACTGGAACGAATTCGAAGAAGATAACGAGCAGAATTTTGAAAGAGATGCAGAAGATCTGTTTCGACTGGGTTCTGCCTCGAATCAATGACGAAATAAACCAGTTTCATAAAATTTATTAAATGAATAAAGTTTTAATCAATGATCTTTTCTGATGATGACCTCATGCCGCATAAATCTGTCATGCTTGATGAGGTTATAAGTTTCATTAAGCCAGGCAAGGGGGACATCATCGTTGATGCTACAATTGGTGCGGGAGGACATAGTTGTGAAATATTAAAGATGATAGGCCCTGACGGTCTTCTTATAGGTATAGATAAGGATGCTGAGATACTGAAGATAGCAGGTAAATCTCTATCAAAGATAAGCGATATTTACAAATTGTATCAAGCTGACTATGTAGACTTAGATTATATTCTGGATAAATTAGAAATTAGTAAGGTCCAGGGTATCTTGCTTGACCTTGGAGTTTCGTCGTTGCAGTTAGATTCCCTGGAGCGTGGTTTCAGTTTTAGCAAGGAAGGACCTTTAGATATGAGAATGGATAGAACAAAGGGTATAACGGCTGAAGATTTATTAAAAAGACTTTCTGAAAAAGAAATGGCAGATATTTTCTGGAGATATGGCGGAGAAGGAAGGTCCAGGCGCATTGCTAAGGCAATTATACAGGAAAGGAGAAGGGGAACAGAGATAAAAACAACGACCCAATTAGCAAAAATTGTTGAAAAGGCTTTATACACACCAGGAAAATATCAAAAGAAAAGAAAAATCCATCCCGCCACTCGTGTATTTCAGGCACTACGAATAGCTGTAAATGATGAGCTGAAGAGTCTGGAGTATTTCTTAAATAATGTATGTGAGTTCCTGGCCAGTGGTTCAAGAATTGTTGTGATATCCTTTCATTCTCTTGAGGACCGTTTAGTCAAGAGCGCCTTTCGTAAGTGGCAAGACGCGTCCAGTCTGAAGATTCTTACAAAAAAGCCTCTAAGTCCCCTTGATTCTGAAATCAGGGAAAATGTTAGAGCTAGAAGCGCTAAACTTCGTGCAGCAGAAAGGACATAACTTATGAAAATTTGCAGATACGGTTGTATACTTATTGTTCTTTTAGTAATGGCAATTTTCACTATGTCGGAAGGTTCGAGAATAATAAAAATTGGATATGATGTTACAAAAATGGAGAATGATCTGGCGAGATTATCAGAAGAGAACAAAACGTTAAGATTTAAATCAGACAAATTGAAATGGCCGGAAATAATATCTTTAAAAGTAAAAGATATGAATCTTAATCTGATTATACAGGAAGAGGAAAGCATCGCGGTTGTGAAAAAATCTCATAAAAGCTTGAACAAAAAATTGCTTGGAAAGATTGAAGCTTAAGTGTTTCAAATTTCTAATTAAATTAGTTGTAAAGAAATATAATGTTAAACACAAATAAAATTCCAAAGTGTTATAAAATAAGAGCAACCATCTTGTGTCTCAGTATTTTTGTAATATTTTCCGCCCTGTTGTATCAACTGATTCGCATACAGATTATTGACCACAAAAAATATTCCTCATTAGCTTTATCACAACAATTCAAAAAACTGGATATTCCCACAAGAAGAGGAATTATTTTCGATAGAAGCGGTGTGAAACTGGCAGAATCAATTCAAGTAAGTTCTGTCTTTGCCGATCCGTTATCCATAAAGGATAAAATGAAGACTGCCAAGGTAATATCTGAGGCATTGGGCTTAAATAAAACAAAAGTTGCAAAACTATTAAACAAAGAGAAGCGGTTTGTGTGGATAAAAAGAAGAATACCAGATGAACAAGCAGACCTGTTAAGACAGAAAAATCTTCAAGGTATTGGGTTTAAACATGAGTACAAAAGGGTTTATCCATATGAAAAATTATGCTCTCATGTCCTGGGTTTTACTGATGTTGATGAAAATGGCTTAGAAGGTATTGAAGGTTCGCTCAATCAAGTCATTTCCGGAAGTAAAGGGTCCAAGGTAGTAGGAAAAGATGGTTATCAACGGCAATTCTCTACATTACAGGGAGAAACGGTCTCTGCAAGATATGGCAACAGTGTCTTTTTAACTATTGATTGTGAGATTCAGTCTATAGTTGAGGATGAGCTTGAAAATGCATGTTTGAAGTGGAAACCTGATTCGGCAATTGCAATAGCAATGGACCCTTCCACAGGAGAGGTGTTAGCAATGGCTAATTACCCTTCATTTAACCCAAATTTCGTGCAGGCTTCAACTCCACTAGAAAGGCGTAATAGGGCAATTACGGATTGCTTTGAACCAGGTTCATTGATTAAACCCTTAATTGTAAGCGGTGCGCTGGATAGTGGCTTAGTGAAAGAAGATGAGCAGTTCTTTTGTCATAATGGCGCTTATAAAGTTAGAAGCAGGGTAATCAGGGATGTTCATTCATACGATTATTTAAGTGTATCTGATATATTAGTTCATTCGAGTAATATTGGAATGGTACAACTAGGGATGCGTATGGGGAAAAACAGATTATACAGCTATTTGAAGAAATTCTCTTTTGGTGAAAAGACGGGAATTCAACTACCCGGTGAAACCAAAGGTATGGTAAGGCCTTTGAACCTTTGGTCGCTTGATTCAACAATCTCAGTTGCCTTCGGATACGAGACGGCAGCAACACCGATACAATTGGTAACGGCTTTCTGCTCTATTGCTAATGGTGGAACATTGCTGAAACCACAAATAGTCAGCAAAATAACTGACTATTCAGGTAAAAGAGTGCAAAAAAAGTATAAAACTCCTGAAAGAGTCCGAAGAGTTGTTTCTCCGGAAATTGCAAGGGAAATAATGTCTCCTATTCTGGAGAATGTTGTAAAGGAAGGAACAGGTAAGGAAGCAATGCTTTTTACGTATAGTGTTGCAGGGAAGACCGGGACAGCTAAGAAATTAAAGAGAGTTGGGAACAAAATGAAGTATTCTGATAAATATATTGGTTCATTTGTTGGATATGCTCCTGTGGATGAACCTAAAGTTTGCGTTCTGGTGTCTTTAAATGAACCTGAAAACGGTGCTTATTATGGAGGTACAGTAGCGGCGCCGGCAGTAGGTAACATTATAGAAAGGACACTTGATTATATGGAGGTTGGGCCGCAATACGTACAAACGGCTCAAAGATAATTTAGTGGGGAGAAATCTTGTTACGAAGGGGGGTGATACATGGTCAAAAATGCTGGAAGGTAGGTACATCAGTGGGTGATGTATTGATACCCTATGCTGCCCCAAAATTTGGGGTCAGTGTAGGGTATCGTTTATAACTTTTTAAAACTTTTTAAAGTGAAAAATATTATGACAGAAAAAGAACTGGAAAAACATAATTTTTTGACCTGGTGTAGGTATGCTACTACAAAAGATCTAGAAAAGGCCAAAGGGGGAAATAGTGAAATATGGGAAAGATTGTACAGCGAATATGCAGAAGAAATAGAAGTAATAAATAAAACAAGGCATCTGTGTGAATCCATTTCTCAACATGATATAGGAATACAAAAATATGACCTTTCCTTAAAAATTTTAGCATAACAATTATGACGTTTTAATGAAATTAAGTACGTTGGTTCACCATTTAGAGTCAGGGAGAACATACAACTTTAGTGATGTTGAGATTACGGGTATTACCAATGATTCCCGAAAGGTAAGGCCTGGTTATATATTTGTTGCAATTAAGGGACACAAGGCGGACGGACATAATTTCATTAAAAAATCTCTTGAAAATGGTGCACAAGCTGTAGTTAGTGAGGAAAGATTCTGTCTTGATCAAAAAATACCTCAAATAATTGTATGTAACACTAGAAAAGCGCTTTCCTATTTGAGTTGCTGTTTTTATAACAATCCGTCTCAAAAAATTAATGTTGTTGGAATAACCGGAACAAATGGCAAGACTACCACTGCATTTCTAACCAAGTCTATAATTGAAAAAGCAGGATATGAGACGGGGTTAATCGGTACGATTAATTATCATATAGGAAAAAAAATTATACCTGCACAGGAAACAACTCCGGAATCAGTAGAGCTTCAAAGACTCATCGCGGAAATGGTGGTTGCAAAGATGAAATTTGCAGTTATGGAAGTGTCATCTCACTCAACCGTTCAGCATAGGATTGAGGATATTAATTTTAAAACCGCAGTTTTCACCAATATAAGCGCCGAACACATGGATTATCATAAAACGATTACAAATTATTTGGATGCCAAGATAGGGTTATTTAAGAATTTAACAAGAGACTCTTTTGCAATATTAAATGCAGATGATGAATTTAGTAAATATTTTGCTGATAAAACAAGCGCAAAGATATTGTGGTATGGAATAAAAAATAATGCTGATATAAAAGCTGAGATATGTAGAGAATCTACAAGTAATACTATGATTAAGTTAAATTATTCCGGGACAGAAACAGATATTAAAATACCATTTAT
Source organism: Planctomycetes bacterium RIFCSPLOWO2_12_FULL_40_19 (assembly GCA_001828595.1). Lineage (GTDB taxonomy): Bacteria > Planctomycetota > Brocadiia > Brocadiales > Scalinduaceae > Scalindua. The sequence goes on along the minus strand of MHZA01000119.1, from coordinate 18,833 downwards.
GGGTTTACATAATGTTTATAACACACTTGCCTCCGTTGCCAGTACAATTTCACTTGGTTTTGAACTGGAAGTGATAAAGGCTGGCATTGAAACTGCGCCTGTCATACCGGGAAGATTGGAAGCTGTACCCTGCAAACGTGGATTTAGGGTTGTTGTCGACTATGCCCATACGCCACATGCTCTTGAAACAGTATTGTATGCACTTAAGAATCAGGTAAAAGGCAGAATACTCCTTGTTTTTGGTTGCGGAGGTGATAGAGATAAAGAAAAGCGTCCAATGATGGGGAAAGTAGCTGATGAGAATTCGGACATATTTTGGATAACAAATGACAATCCACGTTCAGAGGACCCAATAAGTATAATAGAAGACATCAAGGCGGGAATAAAGCCTGGACGAACATTTTATAATCAAACAAATAGAAAGAAAGCAATAGAGGAAGCCCTTGCCGAGGCAAAAAGTGGTGATCTCGTGTTGATTGCCGGAAAAGGACATGAAAAATATCAAATAATAAAAGATACCATAATTCCTTTTGATGACAGAGAGGTAGTTAAAAAAACACTCTCGAACAATTCTAATATATTATAAGGTAATAGAAAAACAAAGATTATATCAATTTAGTATTTTGAAAAATTCTGATACTGTAGAGTAAGTCCTGCTTGCTGATTTAACCCTGACAGGGTTTTGAAACCCTGTCAGGGTTGCGAAATAGCTGAAAAATCATGTTTTCCAAAAAACTAAATTGTTACCAAAGATTAAGTATTACTGTTACAGCCTGATTCTTCCGCCTTTTTTAGTATTCCTGTTTGAAAGATAAGGAAATGATGGCAAAAAGGCTAAAAATAATTACTAATCTGGTTTATATCTTCATAATGTTAAACTTGTATAATCTGTCATTTACGATTGGTAATGACCGATTCGACCAATTAGCCCGTACCGACGTGGTATGTACGGGAGGGCGTGAACGGGCAGGCGAACAGCACCTGCCCGACTTCTTCGTTCCCGTCCGGACGGCATTGCCGGGCGGGCAGGCGGGTGGCCGGGCGGATAAAGCAACTCTGACGAGAACAACCGATACATCTGAATATTATTGTGCAGGTAGTTTTGCAAAACCCGGTTTCAGGCCGGTACCAGATGAGTGTCCATACCCTGATAATAATGGGAAATTACATGACAACTTCATGTACAAAGAATGGTGTGAACAAACCTTCGACAATGGAAAATATATATATGAAGCTTACAAGGATATAGCTTTTAATATAGAGTACACTTCGGAACAAGCTAAAACTGACATCTGGCAGACTCCCTTTGAAACCAGGAGATCAAAGAAGGGTGATTGCGAGGATGCCGTATTTCTTTTTTTCTCACATCTTCCCTCAGAACAGAGAAATGCTATGATTATATGGGGGTGGGTAATTGACAAGGAAAGTAGAATTGCCAGGGCACATGTATGGTATCAGCTCATAGATAAGGCAGACCGGCAATATATTGCAGAAGGTTTCTCTAAAGACTGGAATGGAATAGTACCAATGGAAATTGTTGAAGAGACCGAATTGAGGGAACCAATATTTACAATTACACATTCAGAAGTTTGTAGATTGGCCAATCTAACCTCAAAGCCTGATAGTTGGCAGGTATACCAATCATTAATAGATTTCTGCAATTCAGCAAATTTTATAGAATTTTATACAAAGAATATAAACACTTCTCAAGATACAGATACCCGACACAATCTAGATTACGAATTCATTGGATATCTTCTGAATGCACAAGGGAAGTCATACGAAGATACAATGCCCGGTAGTTATCCAACCGGTTATAAAACTTCTCCATTTGTGAGTAAAGAAATATCTAACATCTTTAAGAAACTTCATGAACTTTTTACCAGGTGTGAGAGCCAAAGAGAAATGTTTGGCTCAAACCTTCAAATTGCTTATAGAAGTATAGATGATAACTCTTCTAAAAGAGATTTAAATTGTAGACGATAAAGAAAAATGAAGCTTAAGCACGTTTTGCACCAAATCGAGAGTTATTTTTTGAAGAAGAAAGAAAGTAATAACACATTGCTGAGTTTAGTTTGAAATCACATACACTAATTAAGTTAGTTTAATTAGTGTTTTTGAGCTGTTCCGGAGAAAAAATTGTTTTATAAATGGATTTATCCCCTTCATGATTATTTTCAGGGGTTTGAATTAATAAGATATATATCATTTAGAGCAGGCCTTGCTGCTATAACTGCTTTTTTAATAAGCGTGCTTATAGGATCACAGGTAATAAAGATACTTAAAAGACACAAGGTTTCGGAGGATACTTCAAAAACAGATTCTGAAAGATTAAAGGATCTTCACAAATACAAGAAAAACGTACCCACAATGGGTGGTATCATCATATTAATTGCAATTATTATTTCCACCTTGCTCTGGTGTAATATTCTTAACATATATGTCTTAATGGTATTGTTTACGGCTGTTTGGCTTGGTATACTTGGGTTTTTTGATGATTATATAAAACTGACGCAAAGTCATTCATCAGGGTTAACCAGTACATCAAAACTCCTCTTCCAATGTGGACTGGGATTAATAATTGGTTTGGTATTGTACTTTCATTTCCAGAATATTGACGAGGGGACAAAACTTGTAATACCATTCTTCAAAGAAGCAAGGCCTGACCTGGGGGCATTTTATGTGTTGATGGTAATGTTCTTTCTGGTGGGAATGTCCAACGCAGTCAATATTACTGACGGTCTTGATGGATTGGCGATTGGATGTACGGTCATCGCCGGTCTTGCCTTTACTTTGATAACCTATATCGTGGGACGGGTTGACTTTAGCGCATATTTAAATGTTCCATATATATCAGGCGCTGGTGAATTAAGTATTTTCTGCTCTGCATTAGTGGGCGCCGGATTGGGTTTTATGTGGTTTAATTGCTATCCCGCACAGACGTTTATGGGAGATGTGGGTTCATTGCCACTGGGAGGCATACTTGGAATTATAGCTATTATTGTGAAACAGGAACTCCTTATTTTCTTTATAGGCAGTATATTTATTGTAGAAGCTGTTTCAGTCTTATTACAGGTTGTCGTATTCAAGATGTTTAGAAGGAGGCTGTTTCTATGTGCTCCCATTCATCATCATTTTCAATTTAAAGGCTGGCCGGAAACAAAAATTACAATGAGATTTTTTATAATCGCCGCAATAATGGCGCTTTGCAGCTTAATAACTTTAAAATTATGAATGCCTTGAAGAACCTGTCTGCAATTAATACAAATTACGCTAAAGATATGCAATCTTACCAGACTGAAGATTTCAACAGAACTGCAATCCGTAGTTTAGAGCCGGCAAATGTCATAATGTATATTGTTATAACTTTACTCGTAATCGGGATAATTATGATATACAGTACCAGCTCGGCAAAAACAGCCGAAGATGTGAATCCAATGAACATTACTTTCCTCAAGCACGTTGCGTGGGTAATCATTGCAATAACAGGTATGTTGATCATGATGAGAACTGATTATCATTATTTGCAAAGATACAGTATGGTGATCTTCATCGCTGCGCTTGCCGGTTTGGTTGTTGTGCTTATTCCCGAAATAGGAAAGATTTCTCATGGTGCGCGTAGATGGATAAGATTTGGAAGCTATTTTGGATACCAGCCGTCAGAATTTGCCAAACTTGCAATGATTATCTTTATGTCAGGTTATATAGCAAAGAACCTGGAAAAGATGGCAACCTTCGCAAAGGGTTTCGTCGGTCCGGTTATATTAATAGGTGTTGTTTCCCTGCTTATCTTAAAGGAACCGGATTTTGGTACGTCTATGTTTATAACAGCGGTCTCATTTATGCTGATAATGGCGGGAGGCACCAGGATAATTTATGTGATCTTCACAATAATCGCTTCAATTCCTCATATTTATCAGATTATGCATAAGCCTCCAACTTATCAGCACAACAGGCTACTCGCATTTCTTGATCCCTGGAAAGACCCTATGGGAATTGGTTATCAGATTATACAATCATGGATTTCACTTGGTTCCGGGGGAATAACAGGTTTAGGGTTGGGAGAGAGTCGTCAGAAATTGTTCTTCCTGCCGATGAGTGATAATGATTTTATTTTTTCGATAATAGGTGAGGAATTTGGTTTTATAGGAACGACATGTATTATCATTATGTTTGCTTTATTTGCATGGCAGGGTATAAGAGTCTGTAAAGCGGCGCCAGATGTGTTTGGCTTCTTTCTTGCATTAGGGATAACGGTCTCAATTGCCTTACAGGCGGCTATAAATATTGCTGTTGTTACCGGTTCTATACCTACAAAAGGGCTTCCATTACCATTTATCAGTACGGGAGGTTCATCAATATTATTATCGTTGCTGGGAGTAGGAATCCTTTTAAATATTGCGAAGCAATCAGAAAATGCTGACGATTCAGCATGTCCTGTTGCGGATAATAGGAGTTTTGTTACTTGAAAGTCATCTTTGCCGGTGGAGGTACGGGTGGGCATTTAATGGCCGGCCTGAGTATAGCACAGGAAATATCATCCAGATTTCCCGGTGCGCACATAATCTTCTTTGGTACAAATAAAAAAGGCGAATCAGGGTACATAGGAAAGAGCAGCTATGAGTTTAAACAAATTGAGGCATGTAAGTTAACATCGTTTATCCGCTTGCCTCTCTTTATCTTTGTTTCTTTAATCGGGATAATACATTCCATGATTAATATTGTAAGAATTAAACCGGACATAATCATTGGTTTGGGAGGTTATGGTTCGGCTTTGCCTGTGGTAGCAGCGTATGTTATCGGTGTCCCCATTGTCTTGATAGAACAAAATGTTATACCCGGAAGAGCTAATTTAATAATGTCAAGGTGGGCGGATGCTATTCTGTGCCATTGGGAAAGTACGAAAAACAGGTTTAAACCTGCCCGAATAGGTACAGGCGGGAAGGCGGGTTCTGTCAGTGTTACCGGCATACCGATACGGAGTGGTATTGTAGAAAATGAAACAGAGGTTGTCAAAAATCCATTTGGTCTGGCTTCTCAAGGCAAGACATTGCTGGTAATGGGCGGTAGTCAGGGCTCTCAGGCTATAAATAAAGTATTATTGCAAAGTATTCCAAAGCTTAAGGCATTGATTCCGGGTTTGCAAATAATCCATCTAACCGGAAAAGAAGGATACAAAGAGGTGAAAGATGCTTATGATAATCTGGGGATAAATTCTTTTGTTTCCGAATTTTCCAGTGAAATAGGTATTGCTTATAGATTGGCTGATCTGGTTATTTGTCGTGCCGGTGCAAATACTATTGCAGAAATATCTGCAGTAGGCATTCCGGCAATCCTTATACCCTACCCGTATGCGACTGATAACCATCAATATTGGAATGCTTATGAACTGGCCAGGATAGGAGGCGCCCTGATCATAAAGCAGGATGAATTGAAGCCTGAAAGACTTACAGAATTAGTATCAGATTTACTTTTGAACGATGAAAAGCTGAATAATATGAAGAAAATAAACAGAGGCTTAAGCAGGCCTTTTGCGGCAGAAAAGGTTGTAGATAAAATATGTCAGACTCTTGAAGCGAAGAAAACTAAAAAAAAATTAGTTAGTTTCGCTCGCCCTGCTTAGATAGAAATGCCGGAAAACTTTCTTGTTCCCACACTCTGCGTGGGAGCCGGAGGCGTGACGAGCTTCGTCGTAATTTAAACAATAAACTGTACAGAGAAAAATGAGCCTTGCTTCACAAGAACATTATCAGGGAATAAATAATCAACACTGTCAGGGTCTTATTGATTACAGCAATGATTATGGGAAGTACATTTACTTTATTGGTATTGGTGGCGCAGGTATGAGTGCGATTGCCAAGATTTTGATAAACGAAGGTTATATTGTATCCGGTTCAGATATGGAATGTTCTCCGATAACTCAGGAGCTTGGTGAATTGGGTGCCAGCATTAACACAAAACAGGATGGCGAAGGTCTTAATCCGGAAACAAACCTGGTGATAACTTCAGCCGCCATCAATGAAAACAATCCTGACCTTAGAAAGGCAAGGACATTGGGATTAAGGGTCGTTAAATATTCTGAGTTTTTAGGTTCATTAATGAAAGGGAAATACGGTGTTGCCGTAAGCGGTACACATGGCAAGACCACTACAACCGCAATGATTTCTACGATATTAAAAAAGACCGGCCATGAACCTACCTTTGTAATAGGTGGTAATGTTGCAGAGATCGGCGGTAGTTCTTGTGTCGGCAAAGGAAGTTATTTTATTGCTGAGGCATGTGAATATGACAGGACGTTCCTGAACCTGACGCCTCAGATAGGCGTAATCACTAATATCGAAGAAGACCATCTGGATTACTATAAAGATATAGACGGGATAACGGATGCTTTTACAGAGTTTGTATCCTTAATACCGGAAGACGGTTTACTTGTTATAAATAATGATGACACAAATATAAGGAAGGTTGTTAAGGGTGCGAAATGCAAGGTTGAAAGCTACTCAATTACTGCGGCATCTGACTTACTCAATAAGGGAATTCCTGTCCAAAAAACTTCAACCCTGCAAACTTATTCTGATAGATTGCCAATGATTGATGATTCCTTTGGTAAAGCATATCTTGAATCTGGCTCACAATGGCTTGCTGTCGTATATTATTCAGACAAGGAGATAAGTAATTTTGGTGTATTTAATGAAGGGAAGTATTTTGGCGACTTCTGTCTCAAGACACCTGGATTGCACAATGTGTCAAATGCACTTGCTGCAATATCCGTTTGTAATTATATAGGTTTAAATGGAGAGATTGTAAAAAAAGCGTTGGCATCATTTAATGGCGTAAGCAGACGTTTTCAAACCATCAGTAGTAAGAATGGGATTACAATTATTGATGATTTTGCCCACCATCCCACAGAAATCAGAACAACGTTGAAAACTGCAAGGTCGATCTACCCTTCACAACGGATTTGGTGCGTGTTTCAGCCGCATCAACATAATCGCACAAAACTTCTTCTGAAAGAATTTGCTGTGGCGCTCACACTCGCTGACAAAGTAATCATTGCTGACATTTACGCTGCAAGAGATTCGGATATAGAAAGGGCTTCCGTTAGTTCGCTGGATCTTAAACGTGAATTGCAGGAGAGAGGCGGTGATGTTGAATGTATTAAAAGTATCTCTGAGATTGTAGACAGCTTACGGTTACGTGTGAAAAGAGATGATATTATTATGATCCTGGGCGCAGGTGATATATGGAAAGCTGCTCATGGTCTAAAAAGCGGCCTCGAAAATGAACATGATTAGCAGTCCGGAAATTATTGACGAAATATTCAGGTATGATGTGCCCCTGCAAAGATATACTTCTTTCAGAACAGGAGGCACAGCGGAAATATTTGTGGAGCCGGGGGACATGTCAGAGCTTAAGAAAGTGCTCCAATTCTGTAAAGATGAGCGGAAGAAGGTATTCATTTTTGGAAATGGAACAAACCTCCTTGTTAACGATAATGGTGTTAAAGGCGTGGTGATTCGCCTGGGTGGAGTTAACTTCAGAAAGATAGAAAGGAATGAGAAATTTGTGTCAGCCGGGGCTGGTGTGTATCTTCCTCAACTTATTCGGAAGACGGCCTTATGTGGGTTGGGAGGTTTGGAAGTATTAGTGGGGATTCCGGGTACTGTAGGCGGCGCAGTAATGATGAATGCCGGAGGGAAATACGGTGATATAAGCGAAACAATAAGTTCCCTGACTACAATGACTTTTGATGGGAAAATCACAAAACATAATCGTGAAGATGTTGAGTTTGCATATCGTGGGTGTAATCTTAGCAAACAAGTAGTTGTTAAAGTGGAATTCGCACTTAAGGAATCAAGAAAAGAAGAAGTTCTTGAAAAGATGAGCAAAATATATAAAGAAAAGAAGGAAAAACAACCTTTATCAACATTTAGTGCCGGTAGCATATTTAAAAATACACAACACTATAAAGCAGCGGAACTCATTGAAAAGGCAAATCTTAAAGGGCAGAAAGTAGGGGGCGCTATTGTTTCAGAAAAACATGCAAATTTCATAGTAAACACAGGAAATGCTACCAGTGCTGATATACTTGAACTCATAAAGATAATTAAAGAAACTATTAAGAAGAAATACAATGTCTCGCTGGAACAAGAAATACAGATTTGGTAATCATTTTTTATCACATATAAAATGCACAGAGAATACAGAAAACATAATAAAACCCAATACAAAACTATTAGGGTAGAGTCTGTCATTCTCTGTGCATCTAAAATATTAACGAATTCGGCTCTGGTATTATCTCTGTATTGAATAAATGTGAGGTTTCACGCTTTATGTTTGAGATTGAGAATATGTTTGGGATTGTTGTGACTGACAGAGATGGAATTATAAGGTCAGTGAGTCATAATAATGGCGATTTGGATTCCAGTTTAATTGGGGCGAAGTGGTACGATACTTTTTCGATACCGGTTGAGGAATCTCGCAGGGTAGAAGAAGAAAATCCTAAAATTTTCAGATTATGCGAATCCGGGAAAAAAATATCTGTATCTCCTTCTTATGACGAGAAAGGGGATGTATCCGGATTGCATATTCTGGTAGAAAAAGATTATGAAGGACAAAACTATACACAGTTTCTGAATAAAGTATCTTGTCTGGGGAAAATAGTTCCCGGTATTGCCCATGAAATTAACAACCCTCTGGCATACGTGTCGGGATGGTTGCAGATATTTCTTGTTGAAACACAAGATACTGACCCCAAAAAAAAGACCTATGAGACTCTTATCAGAGAGTTTGAACGTATCGCTAATTTAGCAAATAGTCTGCTTGAATTTACAAAACAAACTCCAAGATCAAAAAAAGTCTTTGATATAGGCCAGGTAATCGAGGACGTAGTAATTATGATTGGATATACAATGAAGAATGAAAATATTGAGATAATAAATAATATATTACCATCTGAAATAGAGATGTTTGGAGACTGTAACAGATTGAAGCAGGTTTTTCTTAACGTGATGCAAAATGCAAGAGAAGCCATGCCAAATGGCGGGACTATTTATTTAAATACTAATCTTATCCATGATGGTTCAGTTTTGATTCAGTTTCGTGATACAGGGTGTGGCATCGGCAAAGATCAATTAAACAAATTGTTTTACTCTACTTATACTACTAAAGCTGACGGCAAGGGTTCAGGCCTGGGACTGTCAGTATGTAAAACCATTATCAAAGAATTTGGCGGGTCTATAGATATAGATAGTAAGATAGGCGGGGGAACAGTGGTTTCTATAATATTGCCAATATGTTGTGCCGGCCAGGATAAACTTTCCTGAAATGTCAATTAACCATAAGATTTTAGCCGTATTCAGAGAAGATGAAAATATGAGGGCAGCGGTAAAGCTCCTGGAGAATAAAGGATACAATGTTTTTACCGAAACAAGTGTATTTCAGGCAATAGCTACGGTTGCCGGAAGCAGAATGGACGTTATTATTCTTGATATAGATGATCTGGAATTAAAAGAGATGGAGTTTTTTGATGTTGCAAGAAAGATTAACCCGAAGCTGTTCATCTTAATCTCTTTCTCTTATGCGAATCGGGAAAAAGCTATTAAATCTCTCGAACGAGGAGCCGATTGTTATATTTTAAAACCTTTTTATATAAATGAATTACTTGCCATTATTCGCAAATTTCTGGATAGAATCAGTCATAACGGAAGCATCTTAAAAGAATCATCTGAAGATCGCAAATCAATAGAACATCTGGCATTAAGGGTTGCTCATGAAATCAACAATCCGTTAACCACAATTAGCGGCCAGTTACAATTACGTTTATCTGAAATGGAAAGTAGTAATCCCAATTATCACGTATATATGACCTTAGAGGAAGAAGCTCAAAGAATTGCCGAGACTGTAAGAGGCCTGGTAACCTATGCTCAACTGAGAGATCCTGAAAAAATACTTGTGAATCTGAATGATATCCTGAAAGATGTAATTTATTCATTTAAGGATACAAGGCAGGAAAAAGAGGTTCGGATAATTGAGTCTTTTGATAAAGATTTACCTTTTATAATGGCTGATAAAGAGCAAATTATTTTGGTTTGCAAAAATATCATTAATAATTCAAGAAGGGCTATTAACGGAAGAGGCGGTTTGAAGGTTGCTACTGCAAAGGGAATGGATAACAACGTAACCGTTACTTTCTATGATTCAGGCAGAGGGATTCCTTCTAACGTAATTGATAAGATCTTTGACCCTTTCTTTGTAGTGAACGAAGAAGAAAGGGGCATGGGATTAGGACTTTGTGTTTCCAGTGACATTATTAAAAGGCATGGAGGAACCTTAACTGTAAAAAGCCAGAAGGAAAAGGGAACTATCTTTCAATTAACATTGCCAATAGATATTGTTTAGGCGACGAAACAGATCTAGAAAACAAAAGGATGGGTAAAGAAATGGATAAAACAATAAAAGTATTAGTTGTTGATGACGAACCCAAAATATGTCATTTAATTGAAGAGTTACTAAAGATGGAAGGATATCAGGTTGATGTGAGTTTTTCAGGTATTGAAGCGCTGCAGATGATAAAGAAATGTAATTATGAAATACTGTTGACCGATTTGAAAATGCCGGGGATTGACGGACTGGAATTAATTCGGAAAGCCAAAGAGGAGTATCCGGAAATCAGGGCTATAATGATTACCGGTTATGCAACTGTAAATACTGCTGTCCAGTCGCTGAGATATGGAGTAGATGACTACATAACAAAGCCATTTAATATCTTTGAGTTAAAGAAAGCGGTAAAACAAACCTTATATATCCGTCAGGTTGCAATGGAAAATAAGCAGCTTTTAAAAGATTTAAAAAAGGCAAATAATGCGCTGAATATTCATAAACAGGGATTAGTGGAGAAAGTTCAGAAAACAGGCGAGGATCTTACAACGGCCAACAAAGCGCTTGTTCAAAGAGTTAGTGAATTGTCTATTATTAACGAGATTAGCAAGGCAGTAACATCAGTGCTGGATATGGATGTGCTTTTGAATTTATGCCTGAAGGAAATCAATGAAAAGCTGAAGGTAAAACACAGTTCGATCATGCTTGTTGATGAAGAAAGGGATGAGCTGATAGTTAAGGCAAGTCAGGGTTACAGAAGCAGACAGATTCTGGGTGAAACACAAAGGACAAATGAGGGTGTGGCAGGACGTGTTATTGAAGGCAAGAAACCTATTCTGGTTAAGGATATTCGATATGATAACAGGTTTAACAAAAGTGAAAGACCGGATTATAAAACGAAATCATTTGCCTCTGTGCCTCTTATTCTGGAAGAAAGAGTGCTCGGGGTTATAAACGTTATAGATAAGGCGTCAGGAGAAAGTTTCTGTGAGGCGGATGTTAATCTGCTTTGTACTATTGCGGGGCAGGTAAGTATTGCATTGGAGAATGCGAGACTTTACAAGGCGCTTGAAGAGAATTGTTTTAATATGGTTAAATCTCTGGCCGTCACTCTTGAGGCAAAGGATTACTATACAAGCGGCCATTCTCAGAGAGTAACGGAATACTCATCTGCTATGGCAAATATGATTGGTGTGCCTGACAGACAAAAAGAGATCTTACGTCATGCAGCATTGCTACATGACATTGGTAAAATAGGTATATCAGAACTCATACTCAACAAGACTGACAAATTGGATGACTCTGAATTTGAGACAATAAAGTCCCATCCGGCTACAGGTGAAAGAATAATAAAACCAATAGGCTTCCTCAAGGAAGCAGTGCACCACATAAGGAATCATCATGAGAGTTTTAATGGGAGGGGGTATCCTGATAGATTGGGCGGCGAAGATATACCTCTTCTGACTAAAATAATGACGGTAGCGGACGCCTTCGATGCAATGACATCAGACAGGACATATCGGCCGGCAAGGGAAACAAACGAGGCGATATTAGAACTTAATAGGGTATCAGGGAAACAATTCGACCCTGAAATAGTAGACGCATTTGCCTCCAGCGAGATAATCAAGATGAAATCAAACTTAGAAACTTGTTATTAAAATGAATATACAAATCTTTATTATATCTGAGAATGAGGATCTTCATTTACTGGAAGATTGCCTGGCCGGTATGCAGGGATGCAAAACGAAGGTATATAGAGGTATTTTTAATGCTATATCTGAATTGATGAAAAGGCCTGCAGATTTAATCATAATTGATACCGAGGGATTTAGATCAAGCTCAGGTGAAATATTAGAAGCCATAAACCGGGCCTGTCCTGAGTCACAGTTGATTATAATTTCCGGTCATCTGAATGGTAAGATGCCCGAAGCATATAATGATGGCGCAGGGCTGTACAATAGTAACGTAATCTGTTCATTCTCACGGCCTTTCGTAATTGATAAGTTATTTAAGATAATAAAAGAGTATATTAAAAGAAAGTCGTCGGATTCACAACTACAGGGAAATATAAATATGGGAAATGATTCCTACGGATCAAGGCATGATTCAACCTGTGCAGACCGTTACTATACGGAGAAATTGCTGATGTCCATAAGTAATATGGATGAGCTAACCGATATAATAGTTCAGGTTTCGACAGGCAAAGTGAATGCTGAAAAATGTTCCCTTATGTTATTGGACGAGGACGGGCAAACTCTTTCCATAAACAAGGCGAAGGGGTTCAATGGGAATCAATCTGTGGTAAAGGATTCAAAGATCAAATTGGGCGAAGGCATTGCCGGGCTGGTAGCCCTGGAGGGTAAGGCGCTTTTAGTAACCGATATGAATAATGAAAGGAAATTCCGGACAAAATATTCAGTTCGGTACAAATCCAGTTCATTTATTTCCATACCCCTTAAGATAAAATCAGACATAATGGGTGTCCTTAATTTAACGGACAAGATTGATAACCATTGCTTCACAGAACAGGATTTACATTCACTGTCGACATTTATTGCTTACGCATCAGCCGCTATTAAGAATGCCCTGATATTTAAGAAGCTTCAGAATTTGTCTGTCACAGACGGACTGACAGGATTATATAATAGACGACATTTTTACAATTGTCTGAAAAAAGAAATAATAAGATCAGGCAGATACGGCCGAAATTTCATCCTGGCAATCTTAGATATTGATAATTTTAAACATTATAATGATACCTATGGTCACCTGGCAGGAGATTCTGTTTTAAAGCAGGTTTCTGAAATTCTGAAAATACACACAAGAAGCATTGATATTGTTGCACGTTATGGGGGGGAGGAGTTTGCCATAATCTTTCCGGAAACACATGACTCTGATAATTTAATGGCCGCTACTGTTTCAGGCCTGCACTTTCCTGAAAGGTTAAGAATGGCCGTTGAGGGTTACAATTTTTCAAATATTTCTAATGGAGAAAAACTCGGTGTAACAATCAGCGGTGGAGTAGCCAGATTTCCGCATGACGGTACGACAGAGAAGGGTCTGGTTTCTATAGCAGATGAGAATCTGTATTATGCGAAAAGAGGAGGGCGCAACATGATCTATGTAGATAGAATATGTCCGGGCAAACAGAATGTACAAAAGAACACAGCATTTTCAGGATATGTTGCGCAGGAATTACCAGTGCGATTGCACACTGAAAAGGCCTTGCTGGGCTGTCATTAGGGGTTGTGTACATCTGGATAAAACCCGGGATTTAGATAAAGCCGGTTGCAAATGCCCTTGCGAATACTAATAACCACGTTATCAGGATAATTGTTAATGATGACCTGGTTAATGAACTTGATAATTACAAAATTGATGTTGCCTTTATCGATCTTCATGGCCATTTCGGGGAAGATGGTAGTATTCAGAAAGTTTTGGAATCCAAAGACATTCCATATACCGGTTTTACCATTCATAGCCTTCAATAGTTTTTCTCAAAAACGGCTCGATTATGATGAACATAGCCGCTTTTCAAAAGATTCCAATATGGCAATCAGTTATGGGGAAAGATTAAAGGGAAAGATGCCATGTATGGGAAAATCTCATTACAAAACTGAACACATTGATGTTTATAGAAATAGACGGAACAAGAGCCTTTTATATTTGTGCGGGGGAAGGGGATACTGTTATTCTAATGCATGGGTGGGGAGGTTCGGCAGAAAGCTTCAGGCCGGTTTTCGACTATTTATCGAGACGTTATAAAGTATATGCATTTGATTTTCCGGGATTTGGGGAAAGTAGCCTTCCCCCTAAGGTTTGGGGTAAAGAAGAATACGGGAAATTTTTTATGAATTTCTTAGAGTCTGCAGGAATAGAAAGAACAAATATAATAGCCCACTCATTCGGAGGTAGGATTGCCATATGGTTTGCCGCAAATTATCCTGAAAAGATTAATAAATTGATACTTGTTAATAGCGCTGGTATTAAGCCGGGGAGGACGTTGAAGTATCATATAAAAGTGGCGATTGCTAAGACAGGGAAGAAACTGTTTACTCTCTCTATATTTGGGAAATATAGAGAACGTTTACTTAACAACCTATACCGTTTAGTTGGTTCTAAAGATTATCAACAGCAGACCGGAATAATGAGGTCAATCCTGGTCAAGGTTGTCAATGAAGATTTAAGAGGGCTTTTGCCAAAAATCATTGCTCCAACGCTTCTTATATGGGGAGAAAATGATAAAGATGTACCATTATCTTCTGCGAAAATAATGGAAAGTGAAATAAAGGATGCGGGACTGGTTGTTTTTAAAGACGCAGGCCATTTCTCATATCTGGATAAGTTCTCGGATTTTTGTGTAATAGTAACAAAATTTTTTGGGTAGTACAAGGGTATTTAAACATATGGTTGATATTTTACATTATATTATTAATGCTGCGGTAACAGCGCTGTTAGTTATCGCTATTTTGAGAGCGATTCCGTTTCTCCACATGTTACAGCTTGAAGGATATAAGAATAAAAGATTTATAAAATGGCTTGTCACTAACCCTGCTAAGATTTTAATAGTTAGACCTATAAAAGAACCAAAGAAGAAATTGGTCTTTACTGCCAGGGCTACAAGGCTCTTTGTCTTGACTCTGTTTTTGTTAGCCTTTGCGGCATATTATTTCTTCACTTTGTCACCACTCTCTTTTGTGACGGCAATATTAATCTGCGTCTGTGTGCCAATTCTGCTTATACTCTCTAATGTATTAATTCATCCCTTAGAGGCGGTAATTAATAATTTATATCTAAAATCAGCGAAAAAAAAGCTTCAGATGCTTAAACCAAAAGTAATTGCCATTACGGGTAGTTATGGCAAGACAAGCACAAAGGATTTTTTAGCTACTATCCTTTCTAAACGATATAAGGTGTTAAAAACTCCTGGAAGTTTTAATACTCCTATGGGTATTTGCAAAGTAATAAGGGGAGAACTAAAGCCAGAACATGAAATATTTATAGTAGAGATGGGTGCAAAGGAAAAGGGAAATATTAAAGAATTATGTGATCTGGTGAGACCGGAGATTGGCATAATTACGGCTATAGGACCACAACACCTTGAGACATTTAAGACTATGGAAAGTGTTGTAAGCACAAAATATGAGTTGATTGAATCGTTGCCTGTGGAAGGAATCGCTGTACTAAACAATGATGATGAAAATTGCAGAAATCTCGTTAAGAGAATAAAAGAGAAGAAGATTTTGCTTTATGGAATTAATAGAGACAATAGAAAACTACATCTAACGGCAAAAAATATCTCTACAGATAGTCATGGAATTTATTTCCAAGTGCAGAATGGTAAGGCGCTAACCGTGCCCTGTCACTGCAACCTTTTGGGTAGGCATAATGTCCATAACATTCTGGCTGCAGCTACAGTTGCCTTAGAATTTGGAATGTCCCTTCATGAGATCGCAGAAGCCATAAAGGCATTGGAGCCTACGCCTCACAGATTACAGTTGATTCGTGGGGCAGGAGGGGTAACTGTGATAGATGATGCCTTTAATGCAAATCCGGTAGGAGCAAGGATGGCTTTGGAGGTTTTGAATGAATTTAGGGGGGGAGGCAAAAAGGTCTTGGTGACACCGGGCTTGGTAGAGCTTGGAGAGAATGAGTATGAAGAAAACAAACTGCTGGGTGTTGCGGCAGCCAATGTGTGTGACCTTGTCTTCTTAGTTGGCCCGAAGAGGACAAGTCCAATTTTTGATGGCTTAAGAGAAGCAGGGTTTCCAGAAGCAAGTGTGTATGTCGAAAGAAATCTGAATGGGGTAACAGAAAGATTTAAGAATGTATTAAAAGCCGGAGACGTTATCCTGTTCGAAAACGATTTGCCGGATACATACAATGAGTAAAGTTGCTAACCCGCCTGAACTATTCGGGCAGGTTCAAATAATACGAAAAAAGTACTTAAATCCCGAAATACATACAAAGGGCTATGTATTTCTGCAGTAATTTTCATAGTAGCTTTGGTGTTTTTACTTTTAGGATGGTTTAAGGATGAGAGAATATGGTTTTGAAAGAGTTGATTTGTAAATCTTGGGAGAAAGGTAAAAAGTGGAGCGACTAAAAATTGGTGTGATATTTGGTTCGCGTTCTGTAGAACATGAGGTGTCAATTATTACGGCACTTCAGGTAATGCAGGCGGTTGATACAAATAAATATGAAATTGTACCAATTTACATTACAAAGGAAGGACACTGGGTTACTGGAGAAAAATTACTCAAACTTGAAAGTTTTATGGATTTATCCTTGTCGGTTTCCGGCTTGCAAAAGGCTTTTATTGCGCCTGACGCTTCGGTTGACTCGTTGATAGGAGGTTCTCGTAAATGGTTTGGAGAGAAAGTACTCAAGAAGATCGATGTCGCCTTTCCTTTAGTTCATGGAACATATGGAGAAGATGGGACATTACAAGGTCTTTTAGAATTGGCTAATATCCCTTATGTTGGCGCTGGTGTTCTCGGCTCCGCCTTGGGAATGGATAAAATAGCTATGAAGGCTGTTTTTAAAGAAAATCAGTTGCCTGTTTTAAACTATATCTGGTTCTTACGAAAAGAGTGGGAAAACAAACAAAATGAAATCATTTGCAAAATAGAGGCAACCCTTAAATATCCTCTATTTGTAAAACCTGCAAATTTAGGTTCAAGTATTGGGATTTCAAAAGCGAAAAACAGAGAAGACTTAATATACGCCGTAGATGTCGCCAGCCACTACGACAGGCGGTTAATAGTGGAAGAATCGCTGGAGGGAGGTATTGAAATAAATTGCTCTGTCCTTGGTAATGATGACCCAATTGCTTCAGTATGCGAACAAGCGATTTCATGGGATCAATTCCTAAATTATGATGAAAAATATTTAAGAGGAGGTAAAACGACTGGCTTGAAAGGTGCAGAGCGTCGAATACCAGCGCCGATTTCTCAAGAGCTTACTCAGAAGATTCAGGAATTCGCTGTCGATGCCTTCAAGGCTATTGACTGTTGTGGTATTTCCAGAGTTGATTTTCTTGTTAATCAGAAAAAAGATGAAATCTTTTTGAATGAAATAAATACAATACCGGGTTCTATCGCGTTTTATTTATGGGAAGCCAGTGGCATTACTTTCTCTGAACTAATTGACAAACTTGTTAATTTGTCTTTAGATACTCAAAAAGAAAAGAACAAAAATGTATATAGTTACAACTCAAAGATTATAACTCACGTAGCTGGCAAATCATTAAAGCGTGGTATTGGCAAATAATTAGTTTTAGAAATATACTATAATGAAAAAATTTCTCAGGAATCAATACTATAAATCAGTAGATAAGATAATGACAAATATTACTGCTTTAAAACCGTATCTTGAAAATATACGGAAAGCATCCATATCCATTTTACTCAAATTGGCCATTGCTGTTGTCATAGCTTCTTCTGTTGTCTGGTTGGGTAAATTTACATGGAAATATTTAACAGATCAAAATATGTTTTTGGTAAGCCCTGTAACGTTTTCGTTCGAGACACCGGACTGGGCAACAGATAAATTTATTAATGAGATAAATAATATACATGGACTAAAAAGAAAATATAACATCTTTGAGGAAGATTTGACAAAAAAGATTGTAGCTGCATACGAAAAAAGCCCCCTTATATCTAAGGTTTACTATGTTGAACGCGAACTGCCTAACAGACTGAACATGAAGCTCGAATTGCGCAGGCCTGCAGCAATTGTTATGAGGAAACGTGAAAAGTATTTAGTAGATAAAGATTGTGTGAGGATCCCGGAAAAGTTCTACAAATATCCTGAAGAAGGCGGAGATCCGATTTACATAGTTTGCAGAAGATCGACAAAGATTCCGGAATACGGCGAGAGATGGAATGATGTGTCAATCGGGGAAGGCATAAGCCTTCTAAATTATCTGAAACATAACAAAATAGATAAACTTTTAAAGATTGCGTCTATAGATGTTTCAAATGTTGGCGGAAGAAACAAAGATGGCAAGATTGATGTAGAATTATGGACAAAAAATGGGGCGAAAATAAGATGGGGTTATCCTGCCTCAAGTGGACAGGTAAATGAACCTTCTAATTATGAAAAACTTCAGAATTTACTGAGTGTTGCAATGGAAGAAGGAGCAGACCTGTCCAATATGGAATATGTAGACGTAAGGTGGAAGGCGCCGTTGGCCAAACGCATAAGCATTCGTTAAGAGACATACCCTGACACAAGTTTCAATCCACGCCCCCGTACGGGGGGGGGCGACGCATCCCCAGCGCCGATAAGCCGGGAAAGGAAAGGTTTCAATCCACGCCCCCGCACGGGGGGCGACCAAAAATTGTTGCGGAAAAAGGGTACAAACACTCGTTTCAATCCACGCCCCCGCACGGGGGGCGACATTCAATTAGCCCGTTGATATGGTCTGAAACTTGTTTCAATCCACGCCC
>MHZA01000118.1 GCA_001828595.1 Planctomycetes bacterium RIFCSPLOWO2_12_FULL_40_19 | reverse complement strand
GAAAAGAGATCAGGTATGAAGCAATGAAGAGGAAACTGAAAAAAATGGGACCACTTTCCGGAATTATTGCCAGCCTTTATATAAACGATCGGTTTCAAACAAAATTAATGCACAATGGAATCTTGCGTAAAAACCTTAAACGCTTATACACAAAAGTATCTTGAGATAAATTAACTCCTGCTGGTCGTTAATTTATGACATGTTCTCCTGACATTTGTAATTTATGAAGGTTGCTCTCGTTCATGACTGGCTTACTGGTATGCGTGGCGGAGAGAAGGTTCTTGAAGTATTCTGTGAACTTTTCCCGGATGCTCATCTATATACCCTGCTGCATAATAAAGGAAGCCTCTGCCACACTATAGAAAGTATGGACATCAGAACCTCTTTTATTCAAAAACTACCTTTTATCAGGGAAAAATATCGTAATCTCCTGCCAATATTTCCTGCCGCTATCGAACGTTTTGATTTAAGGGGATATGACCTTGTCCTGTCAAGCAGTCATTGTGTCGCAAAAGGTGTATTAACGGGGTTTGATACATTACACGTTTGTTACTGTTTTACACCTATGAGATATATTTGGGATATGTACAATTTATATTTTGGGAAGGAAAGAGCCGGTACAATTACAAGGCTATCTACTTCTCTTGTTTTAAATTATCTAAGGAAATGGGATGTTGCGAGCAGTAAACGTGTAAACAAATTTGTGGCTATTTCCAAATACATTGCTGATAGGATTAAAAGAAATTATGGAAGGGAGTCTGACATAATATTCCCGCCGGTTGATTGTTCGTATTTTAAACCTAAACCAGCCCGCCCGTACCGAACGGCACCTGCCCGAACCTGCCCGAATAGGTACAGGCGGGTAGGTACCCGTCCCCGCCAGAAAGACATTGTCGGGCTGGCGAACGACGTAGACGGGCGGGCAGGCGGGCGTTCGGGCGAGGCTAATGGAGATTTTTATTTAATGGTTTCACCTCTGGCACCCAATAAACGTGTAGACATTGCTATTGAGTCATTTAATAAACTTGGCTTACCACTTAAGATAATAGGTTCCGGGCAGGAAGAAAGAAAACTACAAAGTATGGCAGGTAAAAATGTTGAACTTATGGGATGGCAACCAGATGATGTGGTT
This sequence comes from Planctomycetes bacterium RIFCSPLOWO2_12_FULL_40_19, assembly GCA_001828595.1. Classification (GTDB taxonomy): domain Bacteria; phylum Planctomycetota; class Brocadiia; order Brocadiales; family Scalinduaceae; genus Scalindua. Next base: position 4,111 of record MHZA01000118.1, on the reverse strand, counting down.
AGAAATCACTACGTAAATTGTAAGGCATTGATATTCCCAGGGGTTGAAGACTTTGGTATAGTGCCTCTGGAGGCGCAAGCGTGTGGGAAACCCGTAATAGCTTATGCAAAGGGTGGCGCCCTGGAAACAATTGTTCCCTTAGATAAAGACAAACTGAACATTAAACGTCAAAATGGACAGTCAAATAATGCTACAGGTTTGTTTTTTTATGAGCAAACCCCGGAGTCCCTGGCACATGCTGTACACAGTTTTGAGGAAAGAAAAGATTTATTTGATAAACAGGTAATCAGGAAGAATGCCGAGTCTTTTGACAGGGTAATATTCAAGGATAAGATCAGGAATTATATAGAACAGAAATATAATGAATTTAGGAATGCATCTAGCTAATCAAAATTCTGGAATTTATAAAAATTCAAAACCTGATTCCGTATGTAATTCGATTTAAAATCCTTCATTCTGTCTTGCATCCGCTCTTCAACGTCCGGTGGTATATTTCAATGCCCCAGCGAAGACAATGCCACGGCAATTTTTCGATCAGATGCAGGCGTAGAGACAGGTTTCAAACCTGTCTCTACTTTTTGCTCCGCTGAAAACTTCTTTCGTTTGTTTGCCATTGTCCATCTCCTTTCGTTTGAAATACATACTAACTCAAATTTAGGAAATGTCCAATTCCAACTGAAGCATTACAATAATGAGATTTATGTATCTTTTCCATTGTATATGTTTCCGTAAGATATTGAGTAGTTACGATTATTTTGCGAAAATCTTTATTTCATCATTGCACAATTTCTGGTATAAAAATTAAGGTATAAAAAGATATTTTATCAAACTTAATTAACTTTGTTTACGATTTTAGCAGTGGTATATGAGGAAAAATTTATCTCAAATCATCACCCAATATAAAGTTCAGGCTTTTTGGGATGTTCCTTTGGAATCCATAGATTATGAAAAACATAGAGATTTCATTATTGGAAGGATTCTCCAATATGGAGGGCTTGAAGGAATTCGATGGATTTTCGAAAATTATGGCAGGCAATCAATAAAACGGGTAGTTATGAATAGCCGGTCTCTATCAATAAGAACTGCGCATTTTTGGGCTGTTTATTTTTCCATACCGATCTCAAAGATTCGATGTCTTTCAAAACAAATGCAGTCCCCGACGAAGTAATAGAATTGTTAATTAATGTGAGGCCTGTTATAGAAAAAATAGGAGGGGTTTATCTCGCAGGTGGAACGGCATTATCCCTCTTCCTTGGTCACAGAGTTTCTATAGATCTTGATTTTTTTACTCCTAACGATTTTCTTGCAACTCCGTTATCCCAGGATTTAAATCAGTTGGGTCCATATGTTCCTATTGATGTTAAGAATAACTCCTTAGTTTGTAAAGTTAAAGAAGTTCAATTCAGCTTGTTTAAATATGGATACCCATTGCTTTGTCCTTTAGAATATTACTCCAATATTTCTATTGCCTCTTTGCGGGATATAGCAGCTATGAAAATAGGTGCAATTGGTGATAGAGGAGCACGGAAAGATTTTTATGATCTGTACGCAATACTGAATTATACTTCCATCAAAATAGAAGATATATTGAAGGATGTGTGCGCAAAATTTTCAATACCTGAGGACAGTTTATACCATTATATAAAAGCGCTCATTTTTTTTGAAGAAAGCAGAAAAGAGCCGGACATAAAACCACTTATAAAAATGAATGTACAGTGGGAAGATATTGAATCGTTTTTCTGTAAATTGGCCCCGACATTGATATTATAAAGATTCATTAGAGCTTTGAAGATTTTCTATTATATGGAAATGGGGATGTTTTTATTTTTTGTCAAAACATTTTTTTGCTGTAGGGTGGATTAAGCCCTGTTGAGTAGAACTACTATATTACTCCACAGGGCGAATCCACCTTTGTTAGAGACATATTATTGGTGGATTCGCCCTGCCCACCCGTGCCGTTCGGACGGGTCGGCCTTAATCCACCCTACGCTACGGCAAAAAAATCGCCGAAGGCCTAATTTATATGTTAAAAAAGCATAGTAAATTTTTTGAAACACTGGTCCTGCTTATTGATTTGATAACATTATCCAGTTCCTGGATATTGGCCTATTATTTACGTTTTTATTATCCAATTGTTCCAGCGACTAAAGGTATTCCTTCATTTTACACGTATACCACTCTTCTCATTATAATACTTCCACTCTGGTATATAGTGTTTAAGGCATTTGGTTTGTATAGACCGAGAAGGATTTCGTCTAAGGTTGCAGAGGTAATGGATATTGCAAAGGCAACTACAATTGCTATTTTAATCTTAGTTTCATTGACATTTTTTGTGAGAAAATATGAGTTTTCAAGGGTTGCCTTTCTGTATTTCTGGATAATTTGTGTGATTGCCTTATGTGTTGAAAGAATAATATTTCGTGAGTTTCTGAGGTTTATCAGAAAAAGAGGTTATAATTTGCGACACGCACTGATTGTCGGGACAGGAAGAGTGGGACGTGATATCACGGACAGAGTACATAATCATCCGGAACTTGGCATCAAAATAAAAGGCTTCTTGAGTTAGAACAATTCTCAGGTTGGTGACGAACTGGAAGGTTTTGAAATACTGGATACATTTGAAAATATTAGAAATGTTGTCGTAAATCATAAGATAGATTTGGTCTTTATTACTCTTTCTTTGAGCGCTCAAGATAAGCTAAAGTCAGTTCTTGACGATATAGGCGATGAGATGGTTTCTATCATGGTAATCCCGGATTTGTTTGAGTTTGCTACATTAAGGGGTGGTATTGGAGAATTTGAAGGTATGCCAATAATTAGTTTAAGGGATACGCCCCTATACGGTTGGAATATAGTGATTAAAAGAGTTGCAGATATTGTATTGTCTTTAATCATTATATTGATCACATCTCCTTTGATGCTTGGTATTTCATTGCTGATAAAAGCGACGTCCAGGGGTCCTGTATTTTACAGTCAGGAACGTATGGGTTTAGATGGAAAGATATTCAACATGTTGAAGTTCAGGACTATGACAATTGAGGCTGAAAAGGAAACAGGTCCTGTATGGGCGGCAAAGGATGATTTCCGCAGGACATCAATTGGCTCTTTTTTAAGAAAGACAAGCCTGGATGAACTTCCTCAATTTTTTAATGTGCTTAAAGGGGATATGAGTATTGTTGGTCCAAGGCCTGAGAGAAAATTCTTTATACAGCAGTTTAGGGACAAGATTCCAAAGTATATGTTGAGACATAAAATGAAGGCCGGTATCACAGGCTGGGCACAAATCAGCGGATGGAGAGGAAATACATCGCTGGAGAAAAGGATTGAGTGTGATTTGTATTATATAGAAAATTGGAGCCTCAGATTAGATTTAGAAATAATGTGGTTGACTATTTTGAGGGGACTTATAAATAAACATGCATATTAATCTTTACTTTCGATTATTATTAAACTATTGAAAGTGTATGTTCGGTATTTAGAGTAATAATATGGAAACTAAAACATTCAGAAAAGGTGATGTAATAATCAGAAAAGGTTCTTATGAAACATGTGCATACATTATTGAGTCAGGAAAAGTTGAGGTATCGGATTTAGTCAATAGTAAAAATGCGGTATTGGCGGTCCTGGGGGAGAGACAAATATTTGGTGAAATGGGACTGGTTGAAGATAAGCCCAGATCGGCTACAGTTACGGCCATTGAGGATGTGCGATTGGCTGTGATTAGTCGTGATAATTTTAACGAACTATTTGAAAGAAATCCTAAAGTCCTTTTACCAATAATAAGAGCCCTTTTTGAAAGATTGAGAACTGTTAATAAAATGCTCATTAGTAAGAAGACTTCAGATGTTGTGGAAACAACTGAATACGAAGAATCATGCGATGCTGAGCTTCTCGTGCTCTCGGGTTTAAATGAAATAAGTTCAAAAGCATTGGGTGGTGGAGAAATGCAGATAAACAATTTTCCCTTTAAGGTTGGACGTAAGCATGAATCAGGAGAGGTTGATGTTCTCTCTGATAATGACCTGTATCTTGAAGATTTTCCACCTTTTAATGTATCAAGAAATCACTTTCTAATAGATAAAGCAGAAGGCCGGTATATTGTTGTTGATCG
>MHZA01000117.1 GCA_001828595.1 Planctomycetes bacterium RIFCSPLOWO2_12_FULL_40_19 | reverse complement strand
AGGATGGAAGGTATCAATTAAAAACCCGTAGATATAAGGTGGTTGAGAGGGCGTCTGACAGGGTTGCTTTTACTACCCTTTTAGAGAATGGTATTCAAATAACGAAGGACATATCTTTGAAGAGCGGGAAATATTATTTTGATGTCGCCATAACTCTTCAAAACACTACAGATTCTGAGGTTTTGGCATCATATTCAATAACGGCATCTAATGGTATATATCCGGAAGCAGACAAGATTTCCGGTCTTGCATCAATAGCCGGAGTAGATGTAGGAAAAGGTAAGACGAAGATCGTACATACAGCGGTTAAGGACATGCCGTATAAAAACGAATCTGTAGGTATTTCTTTGGCCGGGTCTACTAATAAATATTTTGCGGTTGTCTTAAAATCTTCGACAAACAATAGAATAGCAACTACAACAACTGAGTCAGTTGAAAATACAGATCCACGTTATAAGGATGATTTTATTGTAAATCTCCAGGCAAAAAGAGTCGCTATACCGGCACAGGGTGAAAGCCGGCATGATTACATTTTTTATCTCGGTCCTAAGAAGAAAGAGGCTTTAACTCAGTGCGAAGGCCTTTTAGCGATTCTAGATTATGATTATGGTATGACAAGGTCTATATGTAAGATACTTGTAAAGGTATTGAATACATTTTATGGGTTTATTCCCAATTATGGAGTTTCCATACTTCTGCTCACCTTTCTGGTAAAACTGGTACTTTTCCCTTTGACCAGGAAAAGCCAGATGTCTATGGTCAGGATGCAGCAACTGCAACCCCTTATCAGCCAGTTAAAAGAAAAACATAAAGGCGATAAACAAAAGATGGGGCAGGAGCAAATGAAGCTGTTTAAGCAACATGGGGTAAATCCCATGAGCGGCTGCTTCCCGATCATGCTTCAAATGCCGGTATTCTTTGCCTTATTCAGGACACTTCAATCTTCCTTTGAGATGAGGCAGGCGCCTTTTGTATCTTGGATTGGTGATCTGTCAGCGCCTGATAAATTATTACAACTGCCATTCGCCATACCGTTTCTTGGGGAATGGTTTAACATCTTACCAATAATAATGGGTATTGCATCATTTGTACAAATGAAACTGACTCCAAAAACAACTACAGGAGATGATCCTCAGGCAAAGATGCAGCAGAAAATGATGCAGATGATGCCCCTCATCTTTCCTTTCATACTTTACAGCTTTCCTTCAGGGCTTACCCTTTACTGGACTACCAGTACGCTGATTAGTATAGGGGAACAAATATTAATTAGAAGAAGTGTTAAGAAGCTTGATATCTATTACAAAGGAAAGAGGGTAATTGAGGGTAAGGTAAAGGTAAAATAAGATTCACTTCTGTGTAGATAAACGGAAATCATGTCCTTCAGTCTTAACGACAGCATATTAGCAATCTCCACGCCTTCCGGCAGATCTCTCAGGGCGATTATCAGACTTAGTGGCAAAGATGTGTTTGACTGTTTAAGTAGCGCCTTTGTGCCAGATGATGGTTGGAAGGTTACGAGTGAAAAAGGTTTTAGTTCCTGTCAAGGCCGCATTTATCTTGAAAGCGAAAAAATCAGGATTCCCGCCTGTATTTACATTATGAAGTCCCCAAATTCATATACGAGGGAAGATATTGTAGAAATTCATACCTTTGGCTCGCCTCCACTGCTTGAAATGCTTATGGAAAAACTGCTTTCCCCGAGAAGAGAGAAAGTTTGCAGAGAAAATAATGAAAAACCGGCAAGGAGCATTCGGATTGCGGAGCCTGGTGAATTTACCAAAAGGGCATTCCTTAATGGGAGAATAAGTCTTGCCGAGGCGGAATCGGTATTACACATAATACGTTCACAAACAGATTCGGAGTTGTTAATGGCCGTTTCAAATCTGAAGGGGAGGTTTACTGATCTCATGAATAACATTCAGGAGGAATTGGTGAAACTTTGCGCCAGGATAGAGGCCGCTATAGATTTTCTCGATCAGGACATTGAACTAATCTCGCTTGATGAAATAAAAAAACAACTTGGGTATATAAAAGAGAAATTATGTATGCTTGCCGGAAGTGGACAAAAACCGAGGGTCTCTCATTATGGCGTAAAAACGGTTTTAATTGGCTGGCCGAATGCCGGAAAGTCAAGTTTGTTTAATAAGCTATTAAACCGTTCAAGGGCGATAGTAACACAGGTACGCGGTACGACCAGAGACACGTTAGAAGCTGACGTGGATTTAGAAGGAATAAATTTCAGAATTATAGATACCGCAGGAATTACTTATGGGAAAGGCGAATTGGAGTCTGTCATTGAGCAAAGAACATACGGTTCTATAGATGCTGCCCAAATCGTTTTATATGTTATAGACGGGTGCATGAATCTCTCCAGTGAGCAGATAAAATTTTTTGATTCTATAACCACAAGGAACAAGATAATAATAATTAATAAAAATGACTTGCAGAAAAAGAGTTGTTACGAAGATTTGTCCTCAAAGATGAAGACCTTCCCTGTAGTCAAAACATCTGTGCTTACAGGTGAGGGATTGGATAAATTAAAAAAGATAATGGTCTCCACTGTTTTTGGAAATAACATTGATATTTCTGCGTCAGATGTGGTTTTTACAATGAGGCAGAAAGATGTGCTCAACAGGGCGCTTGATATTTTAGAGCAAACATCGGATTCATTAATTGAAGGGATAGGCCACGAGCTTGTGGCGATAGATTTGAGAAAGGCATTGGATACTATTGGTGAGATTACCGGGGAGGTATTAACGGATGATATTTTGGACAGAATATTTTCAGAATTCTGTATCGGAAAATAAACTTGTTGATTCCTGGAAATCTACTTGACATTCTATATGTTGTATGTTAGTTTACGCAACATCCAATATATTGAGTCGCAAAGTTATTTTTGCGTAAGTCATTTTTTTATACTATGCCACTATGAAATGCTTATTCTGCAGGGTTGACAGCGATAAGGTTATTAATTCAAGAGCGTCAACGGATGGATTGAGTGTAAAACGAAGGCGGGAATGTTTAAATTGTGGCAGGCGGTTTACAACATACGAGAGGGTTGAAGAAAGCCCTGTAAGGGTGATAAAGAAAGACGGCAGCAGGATTAATTTTGATCGCAATAAGATATTGTCAGGATTACGCAAAGCGTGTGAAAAAAGACCTGTATCAACTGACACACTTGAAAACATTGTGTCTGAGATAGAAAGTGTGATATACGACAAGTTTGAGAGGGAGGTAGCAACATCGTCTATCGGCGAGCTTGTTATGCAGCATCTCAGGGTTTTGGATAAGGTTGCTTATGTCAGGTTCGCATCGGTCTATAGAGAATTTAAAGATATAAACGAATTTATTAACGAGTTGAAACCTTTAATGCCTTCAACTAAAAAAACAAAACAAAAAAAGACAGGAAAGAATGGAGGGTAATAATACGATGACAATTGAAACAATTCAAAAGCGTGACGGTAGAATGGTCGCATTTGATGAAAGCAAGATAGCCGATGCTATTTTTAAGGCGGCAAAAGCTGTTGGTGGAGCGGACCGGTCTATTGCTGCAGAGCTTGCAAGTGTTGTTACTCATTTTTTACAGAAAAGATTTGATAATATAATTCCTGGCATAGAGGATATTCAGGATTTAGTTGAAGAGATTTTAATCAAAAATGGACATGCAAAGACAGCGAAAGCTTACATACTGTACAGAGAAGATAGGGCAAAGGTACGTAAATCGCTCAGTGTCAGAAAACAAGTCACCAAGAGCGGTGATACAACCGATGTGGCGTTAATGGTTGATCTTGTATCCAAAGATGAATCATTTCCCTGGGACAAGAGAAAAATTGCAATGGCCCTGGAGAAAGAGGCGGAATTGTCAGAAGTTGTAGCTCGGGAAGTTGCTAGTGTCGTTGAGGGCCGCATTTTCGCTTCCGGCCTGAATCGAATAACCACGTCATTGATTCGTGAGTTAGTTGATAACGAGCTTTTTGAAAGAGGCTACAATGCAAAGCTTGAAAAACAGACCAGTATAGGCATGCCAAAGTTTGATATCGAACAGCTTATATATTCAAAGGTTAAAGAAAACAGCAACATAGCCACAAATAATCCGGAAGCCATTAACCTTGCCGTTGCTGAGAATACTATGAAACAATACGCCCTACAGGAAGTCTTTTCTAAAGACGTTGCAGAGGCGCATACATCCGGGATGGTTCATATTCACGACCTTGGGTATCCAACCAGGGTATATTGTTCGTCTCATTCGCTGGAGTATCTGAAAAAATATGGATTAGAGCTGGAAAATCTGGATACATCTTCCGGGCCTGCTAAACATGCCAGAACACTTACCGGTCATTTAAATACATTTCTTGCCTCGATGCAGGCTTATTATGCCGGAGCTTTAGGGATAGGTTACATAAACATTATGTATGCTCCATATGTAGAACATATGTGCTATGATGAAATGAAGCAGGAGGCACAACACTTAATCTTCAGCGGTTCACAAAGCGCTTTCTCTCGCGGGGGACAGACATTATTTCTGGATTTCAATATACACACAGGTATACCAAATTATCTGAAAAAGATACAGGCTATTGGCCCGGGTGGAAAACCTACAGGCAGGCCGTATGGAGAATATGAATTGGCTTCACAGCGGTTTACAAAGGCCATGCTTGATGTCTGGCGTGAGGGTGATTGCCACGGGCATGTATTTGCATTTCCTAAATGTGATTTACATATAAGCCACGATACATACAAAGATCCCAAACAATATGAACTTTTGGAGTATGCGGCTCAGATTGCCAGTGAAAACGGGGTGCCGTATTTTGTCTTTGATAGGGATGAAATTACCCTGTCAGCATGTTGTCGACTGCGTACGACTATATCAGATAATTATATGATCGACCATCCGGAGAGTATGAGATTTTGTGGTTTCCAGAATATAACTGTAAGCCTTCCTCAGGCTGCTTACAGGGCCGGCAGAGGGAACCTTGATAACCTTTATAAGGAGATTGATAAGGGTATAGATATTGCCGTCAAGGCCCATTTACAGAAAAAGAAATTCATTACCAGGCTGATGTCAGGCCCTGAAATGCCGTTGTGGGAAATCGGCAAGACGGCAAAAGATGGCAGGCCATATGTAGATCTGGAAGCGGCGACTTACATCGTCGGTATTATAGGCCTGAATGAATGTCTGCAATATATGATTGGTAAGGAATTACATGAAGA
>MHZA01000116.1 GCA_001828595.1 Planctomycetes bacterium RIFCSPLOWO2_12_FULL_40_19 | reverse complement strand
CGTTTTTCATGATATTTTGAAGGACTATTTCTGCTGTGACGTATTCCTCTCCTTCACGCCAGCAGTCATAGTCAGTAGAAAGAGCGAGCGTACTGTAGCATATCTCGGCTTCACGAGCCAGTTTGGCTTCCTGTAAGTTTGTCATGCCGATAATGCTGACGCCCCATTGGCGGTAGGTTAATGATTCGGCTCTGGTTGAGAATTGGGGTCCCTCTATGCATACGTAAGCGCCTCCCATGTGGACGGTAGCTCCGGCATTTTTTGCAGCTTGATGGAGTGTTTCGGCGAGGACTGAGCAAACAGGGTCAGCCAAGCTTACGTGTCCGACAATCCCACCGCCGAAGAAGGTGCCTATTCTTCCTCTTGTGCGGTCAAGGAACTGGTCGGGGATTACTATATCGAGAGGTTTAATTTCTTCCTTCATACTTCCCACGGCGCTGACGGCAATTATCCTCTCTACTCCCAGCTTCTTCATGCCGTAGATGTTAGCTCGGAAATTCAGTTCAGACGGTAATATATTGTGATGTCTTCCATGCCGGGGGAGGAAAACAACATCTTTTCCTTCCAGATTTCCTGTGATGAACTGATCAGAAGGTTCACCAAAGGGGGTTTCTACATTAACATTTTCAATATCTGTTATTCCTTCAATATTATACAAACCGCTCCCGCCAATTATCCCTATTCTTCCATTAGTCATATTTATTATCCTTTATTAATAAAGTTTCTTTAAAAGTATGTTATACTAACGCTGCATCCTGTATCGTCAAGAACTAAATTAATCTTGATTGACACTAAATCCAATTTTTATATAATTACTCCCAACATCTCCATTTTATTCTTTTTTGTTTTATGATTTAGGAGAAATCTAAGGTGACTGAAGAAGTTCAGACAAAAGACTTTGAGGATGTTCATTATATAAAAGAGAAGTTTGAGAGTGTTAAAAAGGAAATTGAGAAGGTTATTGTAGGTCAGGACGAAATGATTGAGGCTATTATCATTGCCCTCTTTTCTGATGGACACATTCTCCTGGAAGGTTATCCCGGCCTGGGGAAAACTATAACTATTAAGACCCTGTCAAGGGCAATTGATGCAAAATTTCAGAGGGTTCAGTTTACGCCTGATCTGATACCCGGTGACATTACTGGATATGAATTGTGCGATCCTGAAACCAGAAAGAGCACAGTTCAGAAAGGGCCGATATTTACTAATCTGCTTCTGGCAGATGAGATTAACAGGGCTCCCGCAAAGGTACAGAGCGCCTTGCTGGAAAGTATGCAGGAAAAGCAGGTAACGATAGGCAGAGAGACATTTAAACTGGAGAAGTTATTCACCGTCCTTGCCACTCAAAACCCGATTGAGATATCCGGGACATATCTCCTGCCGGAAGCTGAGGTTGACAGGTTTATGTTTAAGCTCAGAGTTACTTACCCCTCTTATACAGAAGAAAGGGAGATTACGGAGAGGCAAATCAGTGACAGAGAGCCTGAGCTTAATGTAGTCTTGCATCCTGACGAAGTAATTTCATTGAGACATTTCATAACAGAGAAGATTCCTTTGCATAAAGAATCTGAAATCCTGAAATATTCAACTCGCATAGTAAGGGCGACAAGGCCTGCCTGTGCTGTGCGACAGCACGCAGACAGGCCGAACAGTGATGGTGACGAATATATAAGTAATATGGTCATGTACGGCGCTTCTCCCCGTGCTTCGATTTATCTGGCAAAGGCTGCGCGTGTTTGTGCTTTTCTGTCCGGGAGTAAGATAATACTGCCCGAACACGTCCACAAAATGGCCTATCCTGTCTTAAGGCACAGAATAATTCTAACGCATGAAGCGGAGTCCCAGGGGATTGATCCGGACGATATAGTAGATACTGTATTGGAAAAGGTGCCCATTCTGGAAGCAGATTAGCGCCCTGCGGGCGGACTGCAATTAGTAACTGTAGCTGAATGGCTTCCTGCCCGAAAGACCTCCGCTACAGGCATAATAAAAGGCTAAAGCCTTAATTCCAATAGCGTTAGTTATTAGCCTTAGCACTTGTGGAGTTAAGGCTTTAGCCTTTTATAAGTTTCGTTTTATGAAGCCCGCCTGGCAAGCCGCTCGGGCGGACTAAAAGGAATTAAGTTATTGAGAAGCAAGATAAGATTACATATACAGAGAATGGTGGCTAATCTCTTCGCAGGTTCTTTCTCCAGTTATTTGAACGCAACAAGGGGGATTGAGCTTGATGAGCTTAGACAATACCAACCTGGTGATGAGTTCAGATCAATTGATTGGAAGACTACTACAAGGACAGGAGTCTTGCATGTCAGGCTGAAGCTGGTGGACAAAAGAACCAACATATTCTTCCTGATTGATAGAAGCGGGTCAAAGAAGTTTGGTTCGGCAGATTTTACTAAAGAAGATATTCAGTCATCTATAATTTCCATCCTGGTACAATCCGCAACGGAAGCCGGTAATCTTGTTAGTTTCATCACGTTTACTGACAGGATCGAAAAATACATTCCACCTCTGTCAGGCCAGAAAGAAGGTATGAGGATAGTCGAAAGAATAATGAATGATAAGACTAAAGGCGTATGTACTGATATCAATTGTGCTTTTAAATATTTGAACAGCATGCATTTTGCGCCTTCACTTGTGTTTGTGTTATCAGATTTTTTTGCACCGTTTGATTATGAGATGTCACTGAAAGCACTTGTGAGAAAACATGACATTATCCCCATTATTATTTCTGATATAAGGGAGGAGGTGCTTCCCGGGGCAAGGGGCTTTGTGGCTGTAAAGGACCTTGAGACACGAGGTGTGAAGTATCTGGATTTGTCTAAAGGTATTATGGTGAATTCACAACATCTTGGTTTGTTTAGTAAACTTAATCTTGATTATCTTACATTGATGACCAGCCAGAATGAAGAGCAATGGACAAAGGCATTGTCAGACTTTTTTGATAAGAGGGCAAGACGTAGAAGCAGGATAAAGAGATGAAAAGGGTTTTATTGATAACGTGTTTGTGTGCGCTTATAATTATTTTAAGTCTGGATACCTGTAAAGCTCAGGACTCTGGTTACAGGCAGCATCAGGAGTATGGAGAATCTGTCCAGCCGACTGATACCGATACCTTGATACCGGAGATGAGTGAGGCGGTTGAGTTGTGGTTGTTTGTAGAAAACTACCGGTTTATCACAGGTAAAATGATACATTTAACCCTGCAGATGCTGTGGAAGTTGGGCGTCAGTGTAAATGTGGAGCTATTTAAAGAGGTTGATCTTTCTCCATTTAAGATAGTAAAGGTAACTATCGGTGAGAGGCAGATATTTAATAACGATAGCGACTTCTGTGTAATAACCTACATCCTTTCTCTGCCTGATGATGCGGAAGAGGGGGTGTATACTGTACCCGCATTCTCCATTCCTTATAACGATGAAGCAAATAAAACCTCCGGACATGTGCAGACATCTCCCATGTCATTAAAGAAGGTCCCGATTATGGTAGAAACAGAGCTGGATAGAGATATAGTTAATATTGGGGACAGGCTCAAGTATAAACTTACGATCTGGCACGAGGATTATGTGCAGATACATAAAGAAAATATGGAAGGGCTTGACCTTAATCCGTTTAAGCTGATAGATTTCTGGATTAACGAGGAAACGGAAGGGAAATTGAGAAAAACAACGGCAGAATATGAACTCTCAATCTATGAACTGCCGGATAAGTCAGAGAATTTTGAAATTCCTTCACTGCCGGTACTTTATAGTATTGATCGTGAGGGAAAGGTTAAACAGGAAGAGGGCGAAAAAACAGTTGCAACTCAGAAAGTAAGCGCTCCTGCAATCCCTGTATTAATCAATAGTTTATTAAAAAGAATTGATGTTCCCCTTGAAGGCATAAAGGGGCCGCTTGTGTATTCGCAAAAGGATATATGCCTGAGAAGCCATCTGCCTGTCATTCTGGGTGTTATCATTATAATTGTTCTGGGGGCAAACGAAATCAGTAAACTTGTGTACAGGTTGTCTGAAGCTATTAAGGAAAGGATGGCAATGTCTCCTCTTGCACACGCGGAGAGGCTGGAAAAACTGATTACCGATTATAGCAGTGATGCGGAAGATGATGAAATGAGGCGGTCGGTTGTTAATATTGATTGTGCCTCAAGGGCCTTTCTGGGAACATTGGCGGAGGTGCCTGGAGAAGTGGTACGTTCAGTAACCACAGCAAAACTTATCGATATAATCAGGGATAAAAAGCTGGCGCAGGAAATTGTTGAATCTGCGAACAATGCACTTAAATCATTTGACTGTGTAATCTTTGGTGATATCGATAAGAACGTGATTGAGAAGGCTATGGGCGGGGTGCAGGAGATCCTGAAAGAGGCAAAGAGGCGGGGTTATTATTAGGGGAATTTATACTTGAGCATTGAAAATCCTATCTTCCTTCTGGCATTGATTCCTTTTGTATTCTTGATCTTTTTAAGGAGGGAAGGGAAATACCTGGGCTATTCAAGTACGAGTCATTTAGAAGGGACAAAAAATATAAAGACCTTCATAAGGCGGCTGCCGAAGATATTATGTTTTCTTTCCATATTCTTTACCATTCTTGCGTTTTCCAGACCTCAATCCAGCTATCAGGAAACGGAAGTGGCATTCCAGGGACGTGAAATAATACTTTCCATAGATACATCCTTTAGTATGACAGGTGAAGCTATGGAGAAGATCAGGGATATTGCAAAAGATTTTATAAGGAAAAGAAGCCATGATATTATAGGTATTACCATTTATGGAACGGATGCGGTAGTTGTTGTATTGCCTACCTGGGAAACCCAGTTGCTGGAAAAGTCATTAGACAGGATTAAACCGCATCATGTTGGTGTAAAAACTGCCATTGGGGAGGGGCTTTTTACTTCCATTCTTGCCATTATTGAAAGGGATATGGGTCAGATCTTTGAAATTAACAAATTAAGAAAGAGCATAAACAGGGATGAAGGGCTTGGCAAGTATGCACTTGACTTTGTAAAAATGGTTCAGAACAGGGGCACGATGAACAACAAGGTGATAGTCCTGTTTACAGACGGCATATACAATGTGGGGATAGAGCCTAACAGGCCGCTTCGTTTTATTAAGAGGCTGGGTGTCAAGGTATACGTAGTTTCCGTACCTGCATCAGGTGAAACAGGCGTGGAGCATGAACAGGCTGCTGAAAGGATAGCGTCATTGAAAAAGGGCGTAGAATCAACAGGTGGAAAATATTTTGCCGCTGAGAACTATGAAGAAGTGGAACAGTTTTATTCAGCGATTGACAGGATAGAAAAGGAAAAGATAATAATGGAAACAGTCGTAAAGAAGAAGGACCTGTTCTTTATCCCTACGGCTATTGGTATCTGTTTTTTATTAGGAATGGTTGTAATAGAAAATATATGGCTGAAGCTTCCGTGAATCATACGTTGTAGGGGCGTACCCGCCTGTACCTATTCGGGCAGGTTGCTATACGCCCTTATTATACAAGACCAGAATGCTTTCGTGCTTAGTGTCATCGAGGTAAAAAAAGAAAGAAATAAATGAACAAAAATACCATAATTAAATTATCGTTTCTTGCCCTTGCAATCGCCTTAATTGCCTGCGGACGCGGGTACTGGAGCCGGTGCAGGCTTGCTGAAAATGTAAAGAAAGATGTTGCTATGGGAAGATATAACAAAGCGCTTGACTTGCTTGAAGGGGTAAGAAAATCAAAGGTGTACAGGATTTCTAAATATTTTGATAGAGAAGATCCCTATATTGCATACAATACCGGAGTAGTATTGACGCTGATGGGGGACACCGGGAGGGCTGGGGCGGAATTCAAGCAGGCTGCCAGGTCAGACAATGAAGCAATCAAAGAAAATGCCATATATAACAGGGCAAATATAATAGCAACAAATATGGATTTTATTACAGCAGCAGAAGAGTATGCGAAGGCGCTTAGAATATATCCGGATGATTTTAAGGCAAAGAAGAATCTCGAAAGGATGCGGTTGGGACAAAGACAACTCTCAACTTTGTTCAGTCCAGTACAACAGGAAAGAGAAGAAAGGATTCAATCACTGAAACTCATTCCTTGGGGGAATCAATACAGGCATAGCGGTGATCAGAAGATCAGATGGTGAGATTGTTAAACAAAATTGTAAGATGGGTTAAGCGGAGCGAACCCATCAGTAATATATACTGCTAATTTACTCAATCCAAAGTAAAAAAATTTTCTCTTTTAAATAATGCTATTCTTTTCACAACAACAATATTTGATTTACATACTCCTTGGCGTTGCACTTATTTTTCTTGTCTATCTTTATTCAACGGGAAGAAAAAGGAGGTGGTTAAAGAGTTTTGGCGGTCTTGGCATATTGCAGAGATTCAGCAGAATACCGAATACCACCTGCAATATTGCCAAAGGTTTTATGGTCAGCGTCTCTTTTTGCGGCCTTTGTATGGTGCTGATAGGGCCGAAGTGGCAGACAACTGAAGAGTATTATGAGAAGGAAGGCATGGAGGTTGTCTTTGTGCTGGATGTGTCGTTGAGTATGCTGGCGGAGGACGTAAAACCTAACAGGCTGCAAAGGGCAAAGATTGAGATGGAGAATTTAATTAAGGACCTTGAAAATGATTATTTAGGCCTGGTGGTATTTGCCGGACGCGCATTTTCCATGATTCCTTATCTAACTATGGATTATGATAGCATTTTCTTAAGGATTCTGCGCATGGTGAACGAGAACTATGCGCGTTTCGTACCTTATGGTACAAATGTCGGGAATGCACTGCTTATAGCAATAGAGTCGTTCAGTAAGGAGGAGAGAGAAAAGGTAATCATATTTCTCACGGATGGTGAAGAGCAATTGGCAGTGAGAAGCCAGGTGGCAGAAGCCGTCAAGATGCTGATGGAACGAAAGGATATTTCGGTCTATTTGATTGGAATCGGAGACCCTCTTGAGGCTTCTCCCATTCCCAAGAAGGATAAGAACGGACACACAACCGGTTATGAGGTTGATATGGAAGGCGACACTATCATGACAAAACCTGATCCGGAATTATTACAGGAAATTGCTGAAATAACCGGAGGTACATATATTCATGACGCTGCCGGTGATGAGCTTAAAGATATATTTAGAGGTGTTATAGAAAAGCATAGAAAAGTTGTAGGGCTAAAAACCAGGAATACCGTCAAGGATGTATCCCAGCATTTTCTGGGGGGATCGCTTATTCTTCTGGCATTCTTTTTGTTGCTGTAGGGTAGGCAATGTCCACCTGCGCTAACAGTGAAGAAATCCGTCCAGAGGGCATTAATTTATGCATAGGAATTTCAATGCTTCGACAAGCTCAGCATAGTGAGTTTATCGAACTATTGAGGTTTTGTCTTTTAAAACCCAACCTAATTAAAAAATGGGAATAAACAAAATGATTACGAAAGAAGAGGTAAAAATAAAACCTGGTAAGTTGTTTATCGACGGGAAATGGGTAGATTCTGTTTCGGGTAAGACATTTGACACTATAAATCCCGCGACGGAAGAAGTCATAACCTTAATTGCAGAAGGGGACAAGGCGGATATTGATCTTGCGGTCACGGCAGCGCGTAAGGCGTTTGAAGAAGGCCCATGGAGAAAGACCGATGCCCGTGACAGAGGTAGAATTCTTTTAAGGATAATGGATTTAATAGAAAAGAATAAGGAAGAATTAGCCTTGCTGGAAACATTGGACAATGGTAAGCCAATAAGTGAGACAACAAACGCTGATCTTCCGCTTGTAATTGACTGCTTACTGTATTATGCGGGATGGGCGGACAAGATTCATGGCGAGACAATTCCGGTAAGAGGAGAATTTTTTAACTATACCTTGAGAGAGCCTGTTGGTGTTGTAGGGCAGATAATACCATGGAATTTCCCTTTACTAATGGCTGCGTGGAAGATAGCGCCTGCTCTGGCCTGCGGCAACACCGTAGTCTTAAAGCCTGCCGAGCAGACTCCGTTAACCGCATTGAGGCTAGGCGAGATTTGTCAGGAGGCTGGATTGCCGGATGGTGTTTTGAATATTGTGCCAGGTTATGGCCCTACAGCAGGCGCCGCTCTTGCTGAGCATATGGATGTTGATAAGATCGCCTTTACGGGTGAATATACTACGGGACGCATCATAATGCAGGCAGCTTCAAAGAATTTAAAACGTGTATCACTGGAATTAGGCGGAAAGTCTCCCAATATTGTATTTGCGGATTCTGATATAGATAGTGCTGTAAACGGCGCTATGACGGGTATATTTTTCAATCAGGGTGAAGTCTGTTGTGCAGGTTCCAGGTTATTCCTTGAAAGAAGCATCCATGATGAATTTCTGGAAAAGTTGTCAGATAAGGCTTCCAGCCTGCGTGTTGGAAATCCGGAAGATGTTGGTACTCAGATGGGAGCACAGGTTTCTAAGGAACAATTTGATAAGATATTAGGCTATATTGATAGTGGAAAACAGGAAGGCGCAAAACTGGTAACAGGCGGTGAGAGATGTGGAAAGAGGGGATATTTCGTTAAACCTACCATTTTTGATGAAGTTGATAATAATATGAAAATAGCCAGGGAGGAGATATTTGGCCCTGTTGTGTCAGCAATTACATTTGATGATGTTGCTGACATGGTAAGACAAAGTAATTCTTCAATTTACGGCCTGGCGGCTGCTGTTTGGACCAGGGATATAAAGAAGGCTCACAGGCTTGCCAGAGATTTGAAGGCCGGTACAATCTGGGTAAATACTTACAACACCTTCGATGCGGCTTCGCCTTTTGGCGGGTTTAAGCAAAGCGGCTTTGGCAGAGAATTAGGAATACATGCCTTAGAGTTATATACACAGGTAAAAAGCGTCTGGATAAACCTTGGTAGTTAGACATTTAGCCGATGTTATAACCTTTTGAGGTTGAGTAGTTAAAACCTTAGATTTGTGGCTATGTGATGCTGCCTGCGACAGAAAATCTTTTGTAAAAATTTATATTGATTTTTTTTTCTAATTTGGTATAAAGAAAGTACTTGTAAAGGTTTCCATACACGTTTCTGTATAGAAACAGGCAAATACACCCCACACTTGAAAAGCTGCATTTAATGGCTTAGTGACAGTTTCAGACCATAATCTGCAGTGCGTGTCATAAATCCTATCGTTCTGTCATTTTAGGCTTTCCGATTTAAAAACATCTTTTTCATTATAGGACAGGCTTCCAGCCTGTCAATCACAGGTAAGGATGCTTGTGTTACTATAAAACATTGATACAACAGGTGGTTTACTGAATAGTTATCCTAAATCTTGTAAAATTTGCGAGTCTCTAACAGGAATTTGCGAATTCCAGTCAATTTTTGAAATAACAGTAGAAAATAAGAGAATAACGGTAAAAATGAAGAAGAAATACATAGTCCTGTTATCGGTTGTCTTTGCGTTTCTTGTGCTGCCAGGAAATATACTTTCCGGTACTGATGAGCGTAACTATTATTATGACCTCGGCGTTTCCGATTATGATAAGGGTAAGATAAGCGAGGCAATCTCAGCATGGGAAAAAGCTATAATAGTTAGTCCGAAATTTGTAGAAGCTTACTATAATTTGGGAAATGCCTATGAGGAAAAAGGATTGTTAAAAGAAGCCATTTCGGCATGGGAAAAGGTGATAGAAATTACGCCTTTTGACTCAGATACATATTTTAATATGGGTGTTGCATATACAAAAAGGGGTATGTTCATGGAGGCTGTAAAAACATTTCAAAAGGCAATAGAAATTAATCCTGACGATCCTGAAACACATTATTCACTTGGGATTGTATATGTAAACACAGGTGAATTAGATAATGCAATCAAAGAATACAATTGTACTATAGAATTAAGGCCTGATCATGCGGCAGCTTATTATGGTTTGGGGAATGCTTTTTATGATAAAAATATGTTGGATTCGGCGCTTACGTCATATGAGAGAGCCATAGAGATTAGCGGTAATTATGCTGATGCTTATAACAATATGGGTTCGGTTTTGTTCGATAAGGGCATGATTGATGAAGCTATTGATGCATGGGAAATGGCGATTGAGATTAATCCCAACCTTGCAGATGCTTATTACAACCTTGGAAACGTATATGATGAAAAAAGGATGTTTTGCAAAGCCGTTTCTGAATGGAGAAAGGCGCTTGAAGTAGATCCAGATACCAAAGAAAAAGGGTTGTTTTATAAGGCTATTTCTTCGTGGGAAAGGGCGCTTGAGATAAATCCGGATATGACAGACGCCCGTTACAACCTTGCAGTTGCCTACACCAAAAACAAAATGTATAATGAAGCTATTAACGAGTACAAACAAATCTTGATTAAACGACCGGATGATACTGATGCGCTTTTCAGTCTGGGAGTTGCTTATAGAGACAAAGGATTGATAAATAAAGCTATTGTCCAGTTTAAAAGGGTTCTTGCCGTTCAACCCGAAAATACTTCAGCCCTTGATAATATGGGCCTTATTCATTTCAATACAGGATATTATGACGATGCTGTTTGTGTATATAAAAAATCATTGCAAATTGAGCCTGATAACATAGACACACTATATAATCTTGGACTGGCATATTATTACAAAGGCGACCTTGATGAAGCAATTATTATATGGGAAAAAGTGGCAAGTATTAATCCTTTTTATAAAGATGTACAAAAAAATCTTTCATTAGAAATTAGCACACAAAGAAAACAGGATATTGATAAGGTAACCGGCAACATAACTAACGTAGTAAATGAATCACATGACGAGGCGTCTGTCCCTTCTAATAAGAATGGACCACAAGAATTGTTTGCAATTTCAGTAGATAGAAATAGCAAACAAAATGATGTTACGAATCAACAATTTGTAAAAACTACCAACCAAAATGATACTACTCGGCAAGTCCAGTCAACTCAGCCGCAGCCGGAGAGGGATCAATCTGACTGGAAAGATGCGTTTGGTCAATTCGGGGTTGGTTTCGGAGCATCTCCTATAGAAGAAAAATCTTCGACAGAAATCAGTACACAAAAGAAGGAAGGTATCGGCAAAGTGGTTGGCAATACTAAAGTGGAGGTTTCAAATAATGGAGAGACTGTTCCAACTCACAAGGTTAAAACACAAGAAGAGTTGAAGACAACAGATGATGAAAATGACCGGAAAAATGTATCCGATAAAGAGAACCTGAACCTCATAGAACTCGTCTGTCTTGACAATGACACCCTGGAGAATATTCATGATTCTCCAGAAGGTATTGCAGATGATAACGTAGAAAAAGAAATTGATGAAGGAGAAACTGTTTCTTATAATATAGTCAGAAATTATAATACCAGTATAGGATATAACGAAGCCATTGAGAAATATGAAGACGTCATAAGAAGAAATCCTTATGATAATAATGCAAATCATAATCTCGCTTATGCATATTACAGTAAGGCTCTACATCTTGATGATGCAATAGCAATGAGAGAAGATGCACAGGAGAGCGACCAGGGCTTTTTAGTAAAACGATACTATCTTTATAATACCATGGATGGTGAAAACCCCGGTAAAATCAGTTTAACCAAACAAACAGAACCCTTCGGAAGAGAAAGTGTAGCCTTGCATAACAGGTCAGGGGATGTATACTTTAAGAAAAAGATGTTTAATGATGCTATCTTCGAGTATAGAAACGCTCTTGAGATTAATCCAAAGTGTGTAAAGGCTTTATATAATCTTGCGTTTTCTTTCTTTATAAAAGGTACTCACATTGATGTCGCATTAAGGACGAAAAAGATTCAGCAAACCCCCCATTTCAATTAGTAACCATTAAGTACTGATATCTATATACATTAAGATAAATAAGTTATTTCTCTTGTAAGAAAAAATAACTGTTGCAAGATGCAATAAGAATATAAAAATTAAAAACACTTGATAAACGAATCAAATATGATAAAAAGTTCTCAACTGCGCTTCATGTCCGTGAAAAGGAGAAAGATATGCTGGTAGTAAATAGGAGAAAGTTGTTACCTGCTGTTACGATTGGATTGACTAAAGAAGAAGCAGACATGCTTGCAAATGTACTTAGAAAAAGTAATGTGGAAGTTAGTTTTTGTCTTGACCTTCTTGCTGACATTGATTTGGTAGCGCTTGAAGAAAAAATTGTCTATAATAGATGATGCCGAGAAAGATTTGTATATCCGTAATAGGAAGTGGAAGCAATGATGGTACACTAAGTCCTCAAATTGCGAAGATTGCTAATGAGGTGGGAAAAGAAATAGCAGAGCGTGGAGCGGTATTAATATGTGGTGGTCTTGGCGGGGTAATGGCTGAAGCTGCAAAAGGTGCGAAAGAGAGAGGCGGCCTTACGGTCGGAATCATTCCCGGTGAAGATCCTGATAGCGCAAATCCTTATATTGACATTTCCTTGCCAACCGGGTTGGGTTTTGCGAGAAATGTTTTAGTTGCTTACTCAGGAGACGTCGTTATTGCCGTAAACGGCAGGCTTGGCACTCTTTCGGAAATCAGCTATGCCCTTATGAAAAAGAAACCAGTAATCGGCATTCATACCTGGAATTTAGATCAGTTATCTGGTAGAATCTGCCCTGATGAAAAAGTTTATGGCGATGGCATAATTAAGTGTGAAAGCGCTAAGGAAGCAGTGGATAAAGCTTTTACTATTATAGAAAACAAAACTACATTTAAAAATGGATCTAATTGAAAAGGTAAAAAACTTAATTTTGTTGATGAATGAAAACAACCTTGCAGAAATAGAGGTTGAAGAAGAGGCAGCCAAGATACGCCTAAAAAAGAATAATCTGGATTCGATACAAACAAGTATCCATTTGCCGGGGATGAAGCCTTCATTACAGGAAGGTTCTACTAAATATATAACATCAAAGAAAGACTCAAGTGTTGCTGAGGTTGTGGCTCCAATGGTCGGTACATTTTATACCAGCGCACCCGGTGCAGATGCTTATGTAAATATTGGGGACGATGTTGACGAAGAGACAGTTGTTTGTATCATTGAGGCTATGAAAATCATGAACGAAGTTAAAGCTGAGATAAAGGGAAAAATTACGGAGGTAATGGTGGAGAATGGTACTGCTGTTGAGTATGGGCAGCCTCTTTTTTGTGTAGAAACATCTGAAGTTTGAGAGTTATTTGATAAACTGACAAATTGTTACTAGTTGTACTTTTTTATTTTTGTTTTCTCTCACGCAATATAAAGTCCACACTGGCATAATCAAATCCGTCATTTCTATACTTAGAAAAATAGTTTTTCGACCGAATAATGAAAATCCATATAGTTCCTTTGTTATTATGTGAAGAACGTGAAAATAAGGAGGATAAAAGCAGACTATGTTTTCAAGGATTTTAGTGGCAAATAGGGGTGAGATTGCCCTTCGAATAATAAGGACCTGCAAAGAGCTTGGTATTGAAACCGTTGCCGTATACTCAAAAGCTGACAAAGACGCCCTTTATTTACAGTATGCGGATGCTCATATCTGTATCGGCCCGGGAGAATCTGAAGGAAGTTATTTAAATATTCCGGGTATTATCAGTGCTGCGGAGATTACAGACATAGAGGCCATACATCCGGGATACGGTTTTTTGTCGGAAAATAGCCACTTTGCTGAGGTATGTGAATCTTCTAATATTGTTTTTATTGGGCCTTCCTCCGAGGTTATGACTAAAATGGGAGATAAGACTCAGGCCAGAAACATAGCGGTCGAAAATAAGATACCCGTTATACCCGGTAGCTATTCAAATATCGAAAATCAACAACAAGCCTTAAAGATAGCTCATGAAATAGGTTATCCGGTCTTGATAAAGGCGTCTTTTGGCGGTGGCGGTAGAGGTATGAGGGTTGCCCATAATGACATAAGTTTAGTCAATTCGCTGGCAGTCGCTCAACGTGAAGCAAAAGTAGCATTTAAAGACCCTTCCATTTATTTAGAAAAATATATAGAACCTTCACGTCACGTTGAAGTGCAGATAGTAGCGGATAAATATGGTAATATTGTGCATCTTGGCGAGAGGGATTGCACGATTCAAAGAAGACATCAAAAGTTATTGGAGCAGGCGCCGGCTCCTAACATAAAAGATCAATTACGTGAAGATATTTGTAAAGCAGCCATAAAGCTGGCAAAGGCGGTTAATTATACCAATGTTGGTACAGTCGAATTTTTAGTAGATGGAGAGGGTAAATACTATTTTATAGAAATGAATACCAGAATTCAGGTAGAACATCCTGTAACTGAAATGGTTACAGGGATAGATTTGGTAAAAGAGCAAATAAGAATTGCTCATGGAGAGAGATTAAATTTGCGCCAGAAGAAGATAAAAAGTGAGGGGGTTTCGATAGAATGCAGGATAAATGCCGAAGACCCTGATAACGGTTTTAGGCCTTATGCTGGTAAGATAACAATGTGCAGCGTTCCGGGAGGAAAAGGTGTCAGGGTGGATTCGCATGTTTACGCTGGATATGAGGTGCCTCCGTACTATGATTCATTATTAGGTAAGTTGATAGTGCATAAGAAAAACAGAGAAGAGGCAATTGCCTGTATGAAAAGGGCCTTAAGTGAATACAGGATTGAAGGTGTAAAGACGACAATACCTCTTCATCTTAATATTATTTCGGATCCGAGGTTTGTTGCAGGTGATGTTAACACCCATTTTGTGGAAAATCTCATTGATGGGAAGTAATAACAAAAAAGCATTTAAATTGTTCTGCAATTCGTTTAAATATTACTCTTATACCAAAGCTTGTATAATATAAACAACATTTACAGTTTTTTCTTGACACAATAAAATGGTCTTGATAAAATCCCAACCCTTTAAAAGAGGATACATTAGATATATGAGTTATTGGATAGTCAATCGGCAAGAGGTTAGAATAATATTAAAAATTACATTAAGATTAAAGAGAAAGGGGTAAACAGTATGTTCGGTTGTGATTTAAGAAGATTTTTCATGATATGCGTAGTAATTTCTTTAACATCGTTTGTAGTCTTTCAAAGTAACCAGAGTTTTGGCGCTGAAAAGCAGATGTGGAAATACGTGGGTAATGCAGGTTGTAAATGTCACATGTCAAAG
>MHZA01000115.1 GCA_001828595.1 Planctomycetes bacterium RIFCSPLOWO2_12_FULL_40_19 | reverse complement strand
ATACTAATGAAATTTATGCCTGTTACGTTCAAACAATTAAGGACGCTCAAAGAATTAGAACCCTGCGAAAGACTGCAGGAAGCAGTATGGAAATTTAATAAGGACGATATAATACCCTCAAGATTTATGCTGGTGTTGTGCAAACATGGTGGATTTGCTATGGGCGCATTTGATGGAGATTCAATGATAGGCTTTCTATTTGGTGTTCCTGCAATTCATTATGGACAGCCCTCACAACATTCCCATATGATGGCGGTGCTGCCGGAATATCGTGATCAAAACATAGGCTTTAAGTTAAAAATAGCCCAGCGGGAAGATGCCTTGAATCGCAATATAGACCTTATAACATGGACATTTGATCCACTACAATCCAGGAATGCACACCTGAATATAAACAAGCTAGGCGTTATTGCCTGCAGTTACGATGTAAACCTGTATGGTGAAGAAACTTCCAGTAAACTGCACAGCGGTCTGGGCACAGACCGCCTGCTTGCCGAATGGTGGCTTGTTAGTGATAAAGTCAAATCCATTATAGATGGACAAAATCAGGAGGTCACTAAGATACAGTCCGCAGAAGGACTGAACATAAATAAAACAGAACGCAACAAACAAGGATTGCTCATACCGGTTGAATCAGATTTAACACTGACAAATGACGTGCTGCTGCTGGAGATACCAGATAATATTGATAAAATGAAAGACTCTGATATACAAGTTGCACGCAAGTGGCGTGAACTTGTCCAGAAAGCATTTCTCCATTATTTTGACGCCGGGTATTACATTAATTCTCTGCATATTGAACGAGAGGGCAATATACGTAGAACCTACTATGTCCTGGAACGTCTAACAAAACCATACAGGCCAATGACTAACTATTGAAAAATGGCGAAAAAGAAAAGGAGTTATTTCCCCCTTGATTCTTTCAATTCTAAATAGAAATAAGTAAGTGTCTGTCCCATTTTACCTCAGTTTACGGTTACTTCTTCTTTTGTATCTATTTATTCATAATAAAAATTGACAATTTTAATACAGTTGAGATAATGATATGAAAATGCAGCACATTTTAACATGAAAGGAGAAATGTTATGTCAAACAGAAGAACGTTCCTGAAGTCATCGTTAGCTGTAGCCGCCGGTTTAGCTGTTGGTCACGTATCCCCTGTATCGGCTGATACTGTTTCGTTTCCCAATGGTATTGTCTATACAAAGAACAACCCCGGTAAATGGTCACAGAAGGTAAATGGACATGCCCCAATAGTCAATGTGGAAGGAAATAAGGTAACAGTCACAACTACTCATGTTATGACTGACGAACACTATATTGTGAGACATACAATAGTCTCCGAAAATGGTGACGTTCTGGGGGAAAAAACATTTTCTCCGTCTGACGCTGAAGCAAAATCAGTCTTTGAGTTGTCTGATGTCAGTTCTAAATATGTTTGGGATACCACAACACTTTATGCTACAAGCTTCTGCAACAAACATGACCTTTGGGTCACTGAGTTCGAGGCATAGAAACCTATCCAGCGCCTGAGCGCAATCTATTTCGTGGCTATTTCGCTTTTATTACTGCTGTACGGAAGAACTCGGTACTTCAGCATCAATATTTGAATCGTAAACACACAACTTATTCATTGACTGCTTCTTCTTAAGGAATGAAACGCTATCCCATATATCAGCATATCCCGGATTGATATACTTTGGTAAGTGATTCTTTTTCAGGAGAATGATATTAAGATTGAACGACTGGAAATTCGGGAAATCAATCTGCCGCTTGTACATTTCTTTGAAACCAGCTTCGGCAGGATTGAAAGACGCCGCATACTTTTAACAAAGGTTTTTTGTGATGGAGCCGTTGGTTATGGCGAATGCACAACGGGTGAAGCCCCATTATTCTCTCATGAAACTATTGATACTGCCTGGATTATCATAAAAGGAATATTATCCCCAATCGCAATCGGACGAGATTGGACATCTCCATCTGAAATCGGTCAATGGTTCAAGCCGATTCGAGGCCACCAGATGGCGCGTGCATCGGTAGAAAATGCCTGTTGGGACCTGACTGCCAGAGTCAAAAATATACCCCTTTACGAATTACTTGACGGTACACTCAAGGAAATTCCCTGTGGTGTATCCATCGGGATACAGGATACCCCTGAACAACTGTTGGGAAAAATCAGAACTGAAATTGAGGCCGGTTACCGACGGATAAAGATTAAGATTAAGCCAGGTTGGGATTTTGATATCATTAAACAGATTCGCCAGCACTATCCTGATATTCTCCTCTCTGTAGATGCTAACTCGGCATATACCCTCGCTGACATAAATCTGTTAAAGAGCTTTGATAAATTTAATCTCCTGATGATAGAACAGCCATTGGGTTATGATGATATTATTGACCATTCATATTTGCAAAAAAAGATTACCACCGCCATCTGCCTTGACGAACCAATTACGTCCCTTGATAAAGCGCGCAAGGCTATTGAGATGAAGAGTTGCAGAATTATCAACATAAAGTTGGGACGCGTGAGCGGCTTCAGTGAAGCCGTCAAGATCCACAATTACTGCTACGAACACAATATCCCGGTTTGGTGTGGGGGCATGCTGGAGAGTGGTATTGGCCGTTCCCATAACATCGCACTTTCAACGCTCCCCGGTTTCAGTCTGCCCGGTGATGTATCGGCAAGCAAACGATATTTTAAGGAAGACATTATCGAACCACCTGTAACCGTAAACAACGAAGGATTTATCAATGTCCCTCAAGTAACAGGCACCGGATATGAGCCAAAAGAGGATTATATTGAGAGGATTACAGTAAGGAAAGAGGTGTTCTCTGTGTAGAGTAGAATATAAATTAGGCCTTCGGCGGCTTTCTGTCGTTGCGTAGGGGCGTATAATTATACGCCCCTACATTATTGTTACAAGATCGAAATTCCTATACATCAAGTTAAGCCCCCTATGTCTCACATTTTTACTTGACTATAAAACCCAATTGATGTGAAATAATTCTTGTAGTACGGTATTAGACATTAACCTAAAAGTAAAGACAAGGAATTTATGCAAAATTCTTCTTTTACAAACCCGAAACTGGTAAAGCTGGCCAGGATACTTATTATAGTAGTAATCGTATGGATAGTCGCCGACTTCCTTGGCATAAAGCCTTCAAGATTTATGCGGCCTAAAATAGGAATGCGTCCGGTAACACAACCAATAGGTGACTTAGGAGCAGAAGAAAAAGCCAATATGGAAGTCTTTGAAAGGGTATCTCCGTCTGTTAACTATATAACAAACAAGAGATTCCGAAGGGATTTCTTTTCCCTTAATGTAATGGAAATACCCCAGGGAACCGGTTCAGGCTTCTTGTGGGATAATAATGGCCATGTAGTAACAAACTTTCATGTTATCTACGAAGCAGATCAAATCGAAGTCAAGCTGCAAGATGGAAAAAGCTACGACGCCTCAATAGTGGGGACTGACCCAGACCACGACCTGGCAGTATTGCAAATAAATGCCGTAAATCTTAATATTCCACCCGTGATGATTGGAAACTCCAGTGATTTACGGGTAGGGCAAAAGGTACTGGCCATTGGAAATCCTTTCGGATTGGATTCCACCTTGACTACCGGTATTATCAGCGCTCTGGGCAGGACTATCCAGTCTATGACCAACAGATATATTCATGACGTAATCCAGACAGATGCTGCCATCAATCCGGGTAATTCAGGAGGCCCGCTTCTGGATTCATTCGGCAGGTTGATTGGCATAAACACGGCCATTATAAGTCCCAGCGGCACATATTCAGGGGTTGGCTTTGCAGTGCCTGTGGATACGGTAAATCGGGTTGTCACCAAATTGATCAATTATGGAAAGGTAGGGCGTCCTGGATTTGGCATTTCGCTCATTCCTGAACATATTATGTCCAGATTGGGGATGGAAGGAGTGGGTATCCTTGAAGTATACCGGGGTAGCTCAGCGGAAGAGGCCGGGTTGATGGCAGTAAGAAGACTGCCTGACGGGCGAATAGAAATGGGAGATATAATAATTGAATGTGACGGTTCTCAGGTAAAGAAAAGTTCTGACCTCATCAGAATCCTGGACAGACACGAAGTTGGGGATGAAGTGGACATTGTCATCTTCAGGAAAGGCGTGAAAAACCCGATCCGAATAGCCATTCAGTCAGTTAATTAATTTTTTCATTTAATTTTTCTCGATAATTAGTTTGTACTGCACCCATTTATATGTAAACATTTGGTTTTCCATATAAATCCCTTTTCACCATATAATTTACTGAATCGGCGGCAACAAAATAATCAAGTCTTATCTCAATGTCGTCATCAGAAAGACCATAACAAAGAGGGCAACCGTTTCTATGATACCCAGCACCATAATGTAGTTTCCAAAACCTTTTTGAGATTCTGTAAGGGCATCGCAAGCCATAGCTCCCATCTTACCCTGAAGCCATGCGCTTAAACCTATTGCCAAACCACCCATAAGGCCTATCGTAAACTTTGTCAGAGGACTGACTGTTTCCGGCGCTCCCTTGATAGCATTCATCAGGATCATTCCGTAGATTGTTTGTGAAAGCGGAGCTCCCACAAAGGCAACAAGGATAAATGGGGCGTTTTTATTTTGCAAAAAACATTTCTTCCATGCCCCAAGGGCAGCCATTCCCGCAGCGCTTGTTCCCAACGCTGAACCAAAAGCAGCACAAATTAATGCAAGTACATAGCCCGGATTCCCCAGTCGCTCCAATATATCCATATTATTCCTCCTGTGATTATTCTATGTTATTGTTAATTGTTAACCATATTTTAAATTAAAAGGCTAAAGCCTTAACTCCAAAAGGCTTAAAATGGAAATCCCTCTATTTTTACAATCTCTGTATTTTGAATGGGCGGTAGGTAATTCCCGACCATTGAATATTCAAGTGATTTGAAAATTCAAGAAGATTTAGCCTGATACCATGGACTAAAACGGACATGGCGCCCAGTAATATGTTTATTGTATGGCCGAAGATAAGTATACAAAAGGCTATTACAATTGATTTGATCTCACTGAAACCAATATCCCCTGCCATATTATTAAAGGCTATAGCAACCTCCCTTGTAGCAAGGCCGATAGCAAACAGCCTGATATACGAGATAAGATCCGAAAGACATCCAATGCCGGTTACGACACTGATTAAGAAATTTGTTGTCCCCCTTAAGAGCCCTTTAGCAAAACCATCTTCCCTCTGTTCTCCAAATAGTATTAACATAACAACCCAATAACCGACTAAGAAAAATACGATAATACTCAATTCCTCATTTAGCAAGAGAAACCTCACAATATAATATATACCCCATACCAGAGCCGCCCACCCTGTTTGTGCAAGAGCAGTTAAAGACGGGTACAGTCTTGCAGCAGCCAGGATTCTGGCCACAGAAAGCTGAACCGCACCAATTAAGAAGCAGAGGCGTATTATGTTGGATTCACTTTCCTGGGTATAACTGTATAAGGATGGAATGACCAGTTCCTTTAATACAGGCAGCCGGCTTATACTCTCTACCCCAAACCACAAACCTGTGATAGCCCCCCAGATAATGGTTGTGATAGAAAGCAGATAAAAGAGGATTATCTTTTCTCTCGAAATGTTTTTATAAAACCTGCCTGCGATGTAAGTAGCAATGAGGAAAATGGCTCCATAGCCTCCATCACCAATAATCATTGCAAAAAATATACTGAAAAAAATTAAAAATATACCGTTTGTATCAAACTCTCTATAGCCGGGAGTAACGCCAATGAAATCCATAACGGGCTGAAATATCCTTGTCCATCTTGAATGCTTGAGAAGTGTGGGAACAGGATCATCAAGCAGAGGATCTTCTATAAGTACTGCCCAGCCTTTCTTCCCAGCCATTTTCCTGACGCCTTCCGTAGCAGATTCCGGACAGAAACCCTGCAGGTAAGAGATTTCATCTTCTCTTCCCATTCCTGCCTTAGCTTCTTCATAGTCCAGCGCCCCCCTGTATTTTATTAAAGCCCTCTCGATCGCCAGGGATTTATCATAAAGATTTGACATTTCGTTCTGTTTACGTTGAAGATGAGCGCTCTTTTCTTTAATCATACTCTCTATTTCATCCATGCCGGAAATGGGAACCTCTATCTCCTCAAGTGGAATGTTTAAATCTTTTTCCTTAGAAATAACAGCAAAGTAGATAGTAGATTTATCTCCAGAGATAATATTGATATTCAACTTTTCTGGAATCTTGCTTAACTCCTTCTTATGGCACCTGAATAATCTTATTAAAACACCTGCATCTTTCAGTCTATTAATCTCCTCAGGATCAAACCTTCCCCAGACCCTAAGCCTTTTATATTCAATCTCAAGTGTCTTTATCTCTTCTTTCAGATGTTTCACTTCTTCAGCTAAGCCAAGAAGTTGCTTTGCAAGTATGAATCCATCCTCTTCATTAAAAGAAGGGGGAGAATCTTTAACAAATTTTTCAGGAATAATTGAGACCGCCTTCCCCATTAGTTGTATCTTCTCTTTTAACTCTACGATAGTATTATTTTCAGGTGGAGTGACAGGCTGCAGATGTACAACACCTATTTTACCAAGAGTATTCAAAACGTCATCCATCCAGGACGATTTGATGACTATTGTAACCTTCTTCATCCTTACAATCATTTATATTGCTCCCTGTATCTTATTTTTGGCTATCCTGGCCCATCCCACGGCCGCTGCCTGCTGATCTCCAAGAAATATTGAAATTTGTCTGATCGCCATTTTCGCCTCCGGAATCTTAACCTTTTCGAAAAGGTTTACCCTCTGAGATGTGATGTTCAGCTCTTGTTCGAGACGGCGCAGCCGTTCCATAAACACAGATTCTTCTGCCTGTAAAGATATCATTTTACTGATAATGTCGACCGCTTTATCAACCCATAAAGGATATATAAACAAATCATATCTTTTGATATCTATGTGCGCCTTAACAAAGACAGGAATATCCACCCCTGCTATGTTTTCAACACCGGTTTCAATCTTTTTTAATATAATTAAATCAGAAAGGCCCACTTCCTCACCAAGCAGACAAATCCAGGGGATTATCTCTTCCCTTAATTTGTTAAATTCAAACGTTGTCTTTTCAAGTTCAATCCTTACCCCTTCAATCTCTCTCTGGAGTTGCTGCTTTTTTATGTTAAGGATTGGCAGGTAGCGTTTGTAACGCTTGAGACTGTCCTTCTGTCTTTTCAGCTCTGTCTTTGTAAGCTTGATCTTTTTCATTTATGGGTTATTAGTCAATATTAACGTAATAGTACAGTTTTTCTATGGCAACCATTTTAAACCTTTTGGAGTGCAGTGACCGCGTCACTGCCCGTCATGCCAAAGGCAGATTTGCTGTGGCAAACATCGACACGGTCGATGTACTCCATATACTTCTCCATATACTTCGCCAATTTGATTGCATTGCAACAATTTGGGAATGCTCTCGTGGAAACCAGGTTTCCGCTACAGTCGAAAATCGTAGTCTGCCTAGAATGCACTACTTTATTGTTTCTTTTTCGGCCAGAACTTCTTTATCAGTTCTGTCCTGATTCCTGTCTCTTCAGGATCAAAACATTCAGAAAGTATTTTCCATCCTGTATCGAGCGCCTCTTCCAGTGACATTTCTACAGATAGATCCATCAAATTCCGTTCAAAAAGAATTCCATATTTAATAAACCTGTTGTCACTCCGGGTCATTCTGAAACCCATCGCCTTTTTCTCTAATACCTCCTGATAATATGCATAGAGTTGTACCATGGCATCCATCAAAGGCCGATGATCATCCCTGGTCTTTTTATTAACAAACTGTTTCAGCCTGCTTAAAGATCCGAAGGGCTCAATCCTGCCATTGTTAAGATAGTACTGGCCCTCAGTAATATAACCCGTGTTGTCAGGTACCGGATGGGTTACATCATTGCCCGGCATTGTTGTAACTGAAAGAATAGTTACAGAACCGGCACCTTCGAAATCTACGGCCTTTTCATACCTGGCTGCAAGTTGACTGTACAAATCCCCGGGATAACCTCTATTTGAGGGGACTTGTTCCATTGTAATGGCTATCTCCTTGAGCGCATCACAAAAATTTTTCATATCTGTCAGTAAAACAAGTACCTTTTTGCCATGAAGAGCAAAGTTCTCTGCGATAGTAAGTGAGATGTCAGGCACCATGATACACTCCACAACCGGATCCGCCGCTGTGTGAACACATAGAATAGAACGGCTCAGAGATCCTTCGCTTTCAAGGGTATTCTTCAGAAAAAGATAGTCATCGTATCTAAGCCCCATACCGCCAAGGATGATTATATCTACTTTTGCCTGAAGGGCTACACGGGCCAGAAGTTCGTTGTAGGGTTCCCCTGACGTTGTAAAGATAGATATCTTTTGTGATTCGACAAGTGAATTGAAAAGATCGATCATGGGAATGCCTGTATGTATCATGTTGGAAGGAATCAATCGTTTTGCCGGGTTTACTGCAGGGCCGCCTATCTCTACAAGATTTTTTGTCAGCATAGGCCCCCCGTCACGCGGTCTTCCTGTCCCGTCAAATACCCTCCCCAGAAGATCTTCAGAGAAAGAAACCTCCATTTGTTTTCCTAAAAAGCGCACTTCATCGCCGGTGGAGATACCGCCACTGCCTGCAAAAACCTGAAGATAAACCAGCTTGCCATCAATACGGATAACCTCCGCAAGAGAGTCGCCACGCTCATACTTAATAACCGCCAGCTCGCCATACCTTATACCGGTTGCAGAAAGAACTACCACGTTGCCTGAAATCTGTGTAATCTTATTGTATATCTTCTTCATTATCTTCCTTAACCATTGTTAATCTTTCGCCTTTTTTGTGCCTTGCTATTTTAGATCTGCTGAAGTGTGAATCCATTTCGGACTCCACAAGAGCCTGCCGAAAGATGTGCGTTTCTATCTCTGTGCCTGTTTTTCTATATTTGCAGAACAATTCTTTAATAAGCCTTTCATTCTCAAGAAAATCATTTGAATTCCATTCTGCGCTGTTGTAATCCAGGAATAACTGTCTACACCTGTTAAAAAAGTTTCTGGCATCATCTTTATTATTTAGATCAAGAGTGGCGTCGATAATTTCTTTGATTATTGAAAAGACCTTTTTCTGGCGCTCTTCTGAAGTAGCCATATCCACTGAATCAAAGGCATTCTGTTGAAGATATACATTATCAAAGAACTCACCCTTAAGATATAATATATAATCATCCAGGGTAATTCCCTCTTCTCCCACAACTTTCATCATCTGGCTAGTCTCATGGGCTTTTGAGAGTAGTCTTACTGTGTGATTTCTAGATCGATTATCAATAATGCCGGTATATTTTGACCAGCTATCGAGTGGATCAATAGCAGGATAACGTCTGGCATCTGACCGATCCCGCGATAATCCATGGAAGGCGCCTACAACCTTGAGTGTTGCCTGTGTTACCGGTTCCTCAAAGTTTCCGCCTGCAGGGCTTACCGTGCCGCCTATAGTAATAGAGCCTGTGCTGCCATCCCTCAGTCTGACAAGCCCTGACCGTTCGTAAAAGCCGGCAATGGTAGATTCCAGATAGGCGGGGAACGCCTCCTCTCCGGGTATCTCTTCCAACCTGCTGGATCTTTCCCTCATGGCCTGAGCCCATCTTGAGGTTGAATCTGCAAGTAAAAGCACATCAAGCCCCATCTGCCTGTAATACTCTCCCATTGTGATGGCGGTATAAACGGATGCCTCACGGGCTGCAACGGGCATGGAGCTTGTATTGCAGACAATGATTGTTCTCTCCATAAGAGGACTTCCTGTAAATTGGTCAATAATCTTAGGAAACTCTTTGATAGTTTCAACTACTTCGCCTGCCCTTTCCCCACAGGCTGCGACAATCACTATGTCAACCTTTGCATTACGGCTTGTTATCTGTTGTAACACAGTCTTGCCTGCTCCAAAAGGGCCTGGAATACAATAAGTCCCGCCCTTCGCTACAGGAAACAGTGTATCTATTATTCTTATTCTTGTTATAAGCGGTTCAGCAGGATCTAGTCTTTCCCTGTATAATGTAACGGGACTTCTTATAGGCCACTCAAACATCATGCTTAGTGGTATAAGCGATCCTCTCTTATCTTTAATAAGCGCTACCTGATCCTTAACACTATATTTGTTGAATTCAGCAATATCTACTACCTCATACCTGTCCGATAGATGGAAGGGAACCATTATTTTATGTGTGAAAATACCTTCTTTAACAGTGCCAACGGTATCAGCAGCCTGCAATTTATCCCCGGGCTTCACGCAGGGTGTAAACTCCCATTTCTTATCTTCCGGCAGGGCGTTGATGTGCTTACCCCTTTGAAGGAAAAAGCCCAACTCCCCGGCCAGCTTATGAAGGGGATTCTGAAGGCCGTCATAGAGTTGTCCCAGGAGTCCGGGCCCAAGCTCTACGGACAATAACTCACCAGTAAACTCAACAACGTCACCCATCTTAAGCCCCCTGGTATCTTCAAAAACCTGCAGATCCGCTCTGTTCCTCTTTATACGGATAACTTCTGTTTTA
>MHZA01000114.1 GCA_001828595.1 Planctomycetes bacterium RIFCSPLOWO2_12_FULL_40_19 | reverse complement strand
ATGGCAGCCTGCGCATCGGTCGAAGTATACCTGCCTGCAACTTTCGAACTGTTCAGGGGTAAGGACAAGCTCCGTCTGCGATGCAACTTCCGTCTCCACTTTTTTTGTTTCCTCAGCTATCGCCTGTGTACCACCTGCCATAAAAGCAATGACTAACATTAATGCAATTAAAAATTCTCTCATAATCTTCCCCTCCATGAAATTGAATTTGATAAAAACATCTCCTTTTCACTAGAGTTTGTGCGTTTCCTCTTGTTTTTGTTCTTCTTCAGCATAAGCAAGATTGCGCACACACTTCATTAGAAGCAACTACTGAATCAACTATCCTGAAAATTTCTTATTCAACATACTTTACTGAAAACATCTCCTTTCTATGGTATAAAGGTTCCAAAAAGATAATATTTAAAATCAACGTGTGCCGTAATTTAGAACTCGACTATTAATTCAAAATTTATTAAGGCATACAGCCTGTCTTCACAAAGAGCGTCATCATATATAATAGCTCTTATTCAGAAAGCCAAGTCTTTCAATCTAATCGCCGACGAGTGAATTTGATATGAAAAAGTTTTGGAGAGGATTTGCATCCTTATTTATAGAAAAGCAAAAAACTAAAGCAGCCTAATTCCCTCCCCACCACTGTAAAGAAATCAGGACAAGTCACATACAAAGACTTTTGAAGATAATATATAAATCAATCATTTAATGTCAAGTCTTTTTTTTATCTTTTTACTTCGTTATTTTTATTGTTGCAGGACTACATCTAATAGCAACCCTGACATTCACTTTGCTTAAATCAAACAAGTTTGGGCTAAAAATGCTATGTATATACTACTATATACTACAAGAAGAATCAGAAAAAACTAATCCACAGTTTCAGATTCCTTCTTTGCCTGAGCTACAATTGCATGGTTAAGATGTGGTGGAACAATATCATAATGAGAAAATTCCATCGTATATGAGCCTCTGCCACTTGTCATTGACTTCAGTTCTGTTTCGTAGTTTTTAACCTCGTCCATGGGAATACTGGCCTTTATAACCTGAAGATCTCCAAACGAATCCACGCCCTGCACACGCCCTCTTCTTGAGGAAAGGTTACCTGTTATTTCACCCATAAACTCAAAAGGGATGGTTACCTCTATGTTAACTACAGGTTCCAGTAAAACAGGTTTTGCGTCGTTAAATGCCAGATTAAATGCCTTTGATGCCGCTATTTTAAACGCAGCTTCCGAAGAATCAACATTATGAAAAGAACCATCGTATAATGCAACTTTAACGTCCACTATCGGATTATTACTTAAAACCCCCTTTGCCAGTATCTCTCTTATGCCCTTTTCTACTGCCGGAACATATTGAGAGGGAATTGAGCCCCCTACTATTTCACTCACAAATTCAAAGCCCCCACCCCTCTCTAATGGTTCCATACGTAAATAAACCTCTCCATACTGTCCCCTTCCTCCGGTTTGCTTTTTATGTTTATATTGTGAACTTGCAGTTGACGTAATCGTTTCTTTGTAGGGAATCTTTGGCTGACTGGTCTTTACATCTATATCGAAGCGGCTTTTTAATCTACTCAATATTACATCAAGATGCAAATTGCTTATCCCTGTAATAATCAGTTCATGCGTCTGCACATCCCTTGAAACTCTAAATGTACTGTCTTCTGCTACCAACCTGTTTAACGTCTCACTTATCTTTTGTTCTGCCCCGCGGCTCTTAGGCTCAATGGCCAGAGACACCATAGGATTCGGAAACTTGATATCCCTGAATTTCACAATCGCATGAGGGTCGCATAATGTATCCGAAACAGATATATCTTCCACTTTGGACATTGTAATGATATCGCCCGGAATGGCGCTTTCTATTTCCTGCTGCTCCTTACCGAAAGTCTTAAACATGTGTCCAATCTTTTCATTCTTCTTTGCACGAACGTTATAAATTTCCGGATGGCCTTCCAACATCCCTGAAAATACCCTGAAAAAGCTCAGCTTGCCAACAAAAGGGTCCGTAATTGATTTGAATACCTGCGCACTGAAAGGAGCGCTCTTTGAGACCTCTACCTCTTTTTCATCCCCTTCCCCTTCTATACTGACGCACATCCGTGCCAAACCTTCTTCAGGTGAAGGAGTAAACTTTACAATTACATCCACAATCTCTTCGACACCCATACTCTCCTTATTTTCGCAGCATAATATCGGAACAATACTACCTGAAGCAATAGCTGTACTGAAGCATCCCTTAAGTTTTTCAACCTCTATTTCCTGTCCATCCAGATACTTTTCCAGTTGCTCATCGCACACAGAAACAATTGCTTCAATCAATTTCTCACGGCTGCCATTAACATTGCCAATCACGTCACCCGGTACTTCATCAGGCAGGTCTAAGATGTCGACCACTCCCTTAAACCCTGCCCCATGACCTACAGGTAACATCAGGGGTAAACACTCAGGGCCAAACGCATTCCAGATGGAATCCAGAAGCGCTGGAAAGTCAATATTTTCACCATCCATCTTTGTGATTACGATCATTCGGGCTAACCCCGCATCCCGGGCAATATTCCACATTTTTTGAGTATTTACCTGGATTCCACTTGTAGCCGCAATCACCACTATTGCAGTTTCCACAGCGCTTAAGGCGCCTATCGAATTGCCTATAAAGTCAGGATATCCCGGTGTATCAATTATGTTAATCTCTCTGCCCCGCCAATTGCAATGCAGGATTGAGGAATAAATAGTTGTTTTTCTTTCTTTTTCTTCAGCATCAAAATCTGAAACGGAAGTACCATCATCAACACTACCCAAACGTTTTGTAGCGCCTGCCTTAAATAATATTCCTTCAACCAGCGAAGTCTTTCCCGACGCACCATGTCCAACAAATGCCACGTTTCTAATATCTTTCGTTTCACATTGTCCCATCGTATGCATCCATAGTAAGTTGAGGTAATCAATTTGTTCTAACTTTTTCAGGGTGTATATCGAATTTTAGACATTCATAATTCTAAATTCAGTGTTCTATATTCATTATTTGCAGTTTTTGGAGTGCAGCGACCGTGTCGCTGCTTTAATACACATCGTCACCTGTCTGCGTGCTGTCGCTTGCCTGTGCGGTGTACGCAGACAGGCACAGCACAGGCAGGCGAACGATGTACTCCAAAAACTAACCTGTCCGCCTTTGATGTTTACATACCTTTATTGCCTCCGATAACAAAATATTACCCGTATAGAGCGCTTTGCCGATAATCATCCCCTCAAGAGGAAAAAGACTTAACTTTTTCACATCTTCAATAGATGAAACACCTCCAGATGCTATAACCGGCATATTAACATTCATTGTAAAGTTTAAAATACTTGAAAACCCCGGCCCCTGCAGCATCCCATCTTTTGCTATATCCGTAAAAATAACGGCTACAGGATTTGCCTTCTCTATTTCCCTTGCAAAGTCTATAGCCGTACTATCTGAAACAGATGTCCACCCTTTAACGGCAACCATACCATTTTCCGCATCAATCCCGACGGCTATTTTTCCAGGAAATTCAGAACACAGTTCAAAGAGCCACTCCGGTGAGTCAAGCGCCCTTGTCCCTATAACAAGCCTGTCAATCCCCATACCAATCAATTTTTCTACGACTTGCTTATGCCTGATACCTCCTCCGACCTGTATGTGTACGTCCACATTTTCTTTAATCTGCTTTATGATATGCATGTTTTTAGGCTCACCATCAAATGCCCCGTCAAGATCAACAACATGGATATATTCCGCCCCTTGCGTCTTCCAATCTTTAGCAACCTGCACAGGATTATCCGAAAAGACTGTTTCATGTTCCTTCTTTCCCATAGACAGCCTGACGCATTTTCCGTCTTTTAAATCTATTGCAGGTATAACTAACATAACACCTATTCTAAACAATCCGGAATTATAATTTGAGGAATTAGGGGATTAAGGAATTCCTCAATTCCTCAATTCCTAACCCGGACAAGCTGGAAATAACAAATTACAAGCGCCAAATAACAAACAAACCCCAAATTCTAATAAACGAAATCCTAAACGGTTTGTTTCGATTATTGGGATTTTGAATTTTGGAATTTATTTGTAATTTGGGATTTGAGTTTTGTAATTTAATAAAAAACAAGAAATTACCCGCCTGCCCGCCCGGCCATGCCGTTCGGACGGGTACCTATTCGGGCAGGTCGGTTTAGAAACTCAATCCCCCAATTCCTAAATTCCTAAATTCTATTAAAATGCCTATAATTCACCAAAGTTTTTGAGAATCATCAAACCATAATGTTGACTCTTCTCGGGATGAAACTGCATTGCAAAGACATTATCTATTGATATCATTGATACAAATGCGGCGCCATATTCAGTTTCAGTAGCTACGACATCACGTCGGTCAGGAACTACATAATAGGAGTGTACAAAATACATATATGGATTATCCGGCAGGCCTTTTAAGATAGGTACCTCTTTCTTTACTCGTATCCTGTTCCACCCCATATGAGGTATTTTTAATTTCTGGTTGCTTCCTCCAGGCAATGTCTTAAACGATTCTGCCTCCTCTCCCTGCCCCTCTGTATTACTCACATTCAGCCTGTCAGGTTTGAATCTTACCACCTCACCAGACACTATGTTCAGGCCTTCATGTTTGCCGTCCTCATAACTCCTGGTAAAAAGCAATTGAAGGCCAAGGCAAATCCCTAAAAATAGTTTACGTTTCTTTATGTGATTTATTATCGGTTCTACTAAATTCCTTTCCTGCAGGCCGTCTTTAGCATCCTTAAAGGCTCCAACACCCGGCAACACAATCTTATCAGCGTTTTCTATTATCTCAGATTTATCCGTTACTACTGATTCAAAGCCAACTTTTTCGAATGCCTTTTCTACACTCCTTAAGTTGCCCATTCCATAATCAATAATCGCTATCATCTGTCTGTCAAAATAACAATCTCTACACGTCGATTTTTCGTTTTGCCACTCTTATCTTTGTTGCTTGCAACAGGCTGATATTCTCCGAAACCGGCAATATATAACTTTTTGGGGTCCAGATGACACTTGTCTTCAAGAAAATGAAGTACATTTGCAGCCCTTAAAGCTGAAAGTTCCCAATTAGACACGTAAAGTTTTTTTGTACGTTTAATGGGATCACTATCAGTATGCCCCTCAATCCTGATAGACTCATTTGGAAAATCTTTTTTAAGCACATTGCATACTTTAGTCAAACTATCTTCTGCTGTTTTTTTCAGTTTTGTCTGGCCAGAATTAAATAAAATTGACGATGGCAGCATAACTGAAATCATACCTTCCTTAATCCTGACAGACGCACCGGAACCCTTTAACTTCTCCTCCATACTACGCCTTGCATTCTCTAATCTGTCCCTCTCTTCAACTAATTTTGCCTTTTCCTGTTCGCTTAAATTATATTTACTATCCAAATCATCTCTTTCCCTTTGCAACTCTTCCATTCTTTGAGTCGTTGCTATTTTTTCTTCCCGAAGACTTTTCAGTTCTGCACATCCAACAAAAAGAACCATCAATGACAAAAAGAGACACCTTATAAAACCTGATTTAAACCTCATAAACACCTCCATTCTCTAAAATCCAATTCCTAAAAGTTAGAAAGACTTTTGCCCAAGTTAAGCAGTTTTTTTGGTTTATGTTAATAAATAAGAGAAAATATGTAAATATACATCTAAATAATCATCAAAAATCCCAACAAAATAATCTTTAAATAATAAACATATAAAAGCTGCCAGCGATAAAAATGGACCGTAAGGAATCACATTACCCCTTTTTAAAATAAGCCTGGGCATGCCAAACAATAACCCAAAGAAAGGAGCTAAAAAGAATGTCGCAACGGCAAGCTTCCACCCTAGAAATCCACCTATCACACCCATAAGTTTCACATCGCCAAAACCCATTGCATCTTTTTTAAATACTAGCTTACCAAAAACACCACATAGAAAAATCAATCCTCCCGAAACCAGTATTCCTTTCAACGATACCAGTA
Source organism: Planctomycetes bacterium RIFCSPLOWO2_12_FULL_40_19 (assembly GCA_001828595.1). Taxonomy (GTDB): domain Bacteria; phylum Planctomycetota; class Brocadiia; order Brocadiales; family Scalinduaceae; genus Scalindua. The sequence goes on along the minus strand of MHZA01000114.1, from coordinate 9,343 downwards.
AAGAAGCTATCCATTGGTTAGCGCTATTATCAGAATACCCTAATGAGCTGTTCAAATTATGAAACCCCGTACACAAAAGAGCGGCTATAAGCGCCAAAACCAACCCGGTATACGTAATTTCATTTGGTATAATATGAAGTCTCAGATCTATGAAAGAGCCAACAATAAGAAGACAGCAAAAGATTATGTAGAAGATATAAGCACATATCATATCACCACTTGACATTAACACACTATGAAATAGAAGCAAAAAAACAAGACCTGTTATGGCCTCTACTATTGGGTATTGAACCGATATCTTACTCCGACAATGCCTACATTTACCCCTTAGAAAGAGATAGCTTAAAACTGGAATATTATCATACCACACTATACGCTTACTGCAATAAATGCATTTAGAAGCCGGCCATACTATTGAGATTCCTTCGGGTATTCTATAAATACATACGTTTAAGAAGCTTCCAACAACAAGTCCCAAGCCAAATATCCATAGTTGTATTAATAAAACGCTTTGTAAGCTCAAGTTTTCCACTTTTTAGATTAGTGTGTTATCTTAATAGAACGTTATTTCGTTTTCAAGTAGAAATATCTTTTATTTCAATCTCTACATTTTCTCTGTACATCACGCTATTATAGTTAGACAAGTTATTTGTTTCTTTCTGGAACGGATGCCTGAGAACATAAGTAATGGAATATTTTCCGTTATTTCCACTAAGTGACTCAATCTTATCACCCATACCAAATGCAACTGCCTTGAATGATACGTCTCCCTGACGCACATAGAAACCCAAATGTTTACCATTAACGCCAAACCGACGTATCTGACCAACTATACTTATATCTCTGGTGGCAAAAACAGGAACAGGGTTGCCTTCTCCATGAGGCAATAAGCATTTTAATTCTTCTAACAATGACCTTGAAATTGATGATAACTTAACTTCAATATCAATATTTTGTACAGGTATTAAATCTTCTTTTCGCATCTGTCCTATTGAAATAGTATTAAATATCCTCTTAAACTCTGAAATATCTTTTTTTAATATTCTCAGCCCGGCAGCCTGTGCATGACCACCAAACGAAATAAGCAACTTCCTGTCTCTGGAAAATTCCTGACATTCTACTAACGCATTGTGTAAATGAAAATTAGGAATAGACCGCGCAGAGCCATGCCCTACTTCACCATCAATCGCAATTATAATGACCGGCCTGTAAAATTCAGATGCCAGCCTTGAAGCCACAACCCCTATCACCCCCTTATGCCAGTTGTCATCGGATATTATAATTGCCATATCAGAGTTGAAATCTACATCATTTAATACTTTCTTTCTTGCAGATTCCAATATATCGCTTTGTATTTTCTGCCTTTTTTTATTTTCACCTTCTAAATATAAGGCAATCTCCCTTGCTGTTTCTGCACGCCTCGCAGTCAACATTTCAACACCCTTTCTTGCATTTCCCACTCTGCCGGCAGCGTTGATTCTCGGCCCTAAACAGAACCCGACATGATGTGAATAAATCTTTTTATCCTTAAGCCCTGCAACTTCTTTTAATGCATTAATTCCCGGATTATCAGAATGCTGTAGAGAGCTAAGACCATATTTTGCCAATATCCTGTTTTCCTGCTTTAAGGGAACTACATCTGCAATTGTACCTAATGCCACTAATCCCATCGCATTCATAAGAAAATCTTTAAACTCATTTGCAACTTTCTTGTTACCTGTCCGACTAACACGCCCAGACAAATGATCAGTACTGGTTGAAGCGCTTTGCCCCAGCACCCAGGCAAGCATGAAAGCAACTCCAACTCCGGAAAGATCCCTGAATGGATAATTTGAAGCGGCCAGTTTCGGATTAATCAACCCGAAAGCGCTATCGCAACCACTTTGACACCGTTCCCCTCCTCCAGCCTCCGGTAGTTCGCCACATGGTTCGTGATGGTCAGTAATTATGAGATCAATCCCTTTTCCCCTGGCAAATTTAGCTTCCTCAAAAGAGTTAACACCACAATCAACCGTGATAATAACCTTTGTGCCGGTTTCGCATAGCATCCCGATTGCCTCTATGCTTAAACCATAGCCTTCATCTAAACGGTCAGGTATGTAATAATCGATTGTAGATTTCTGATTCCAATATAATCGGGAAAGAGTCTCAAGGCACTGTACCATCAATGCAGTAGCAGAAATACCATCAACATCATAATCACCATACACAGTGATTTTCTCGCCTTTACTTAATGCATCTATAATCCTCTTACTCGATTTATCGATATCAGGCAGCAGCATTGGATCACTAAGCAAAGACAAATTTGATTGCAGAAAAGTCCTGGCAGATGCTACATCGGCAAGACCTCTATTAATCAACATTTGTGATAATACCGGAGAAATACGAAGTGAATCAGAAATCTTCGTTTGAAGATCTATATTCAAAGGCGGGAGAATCCATTTCTTTTGGGACAATTCCTGGATAGCCATTCAGTTTATAATTGGCAATTTGCCGATTTATTGATTTAGCAAGCCGATAGGAGCCGTTTCCTGACGGCGAAATCGCCAACAGGAGTTGGCTCCTACCTTTTAAAATTATGATTTGGATAAGATATCCTGAATTCTGTCAATAAATGACTGATTGGAATAGTCCTCTTCCGAACAGGGGTTAACTACGTAAAAAGGTACATCGCATCCAAGAGCAATCATTCTCTCTTTACATTCTTCAATCTCTTCAGGCGTATGACGTTTATGTACGTTAATAACAACAAAATCTATTTTATTGAGCAACAGTTCTGCAGATCTCTTTATTCTTTCTACAGAGGGAGATGCGACCAGAACCGCTACATTCGCATCATGAACGCGAAGAAAACTATTGCCTTCAATCACCAGATTATGTTCTTTGTCAAAACAGGCCAGCGCTGCCTCGATACTAATCTTCTCCACATCCGAGTCAGATTGCAACCAAACCACTTTACAAGCGCCCGCAGTTGACAACCGATCAGTGTCTTTTCCTTTTTCCCTTATAATGTCATCGCTTGTTAATATCTTAAAAGGTTCATATCCGTCATCACACGTATCACATTCCGTATGTCTGGGACAAGAACCTTCGTGCCTTATCGTAATTTTTAAGGCGCTCCAGAGCCTATTATAATGACATAAGTCAAGCGAATTTCCTTTTGTTTCACAAGAAGTATTACCTGCATGTTGGAATATACGTCTATATTTCGTATCAACTATTTTCCCCTTGTTAAAAGAAAATGTACGATTTGACAGCATCCTTAAGATATACGATGCTACAGTAGTCTTGCCTACTCTACTTGCCGTTCCAGCAACTACGATTGTCTTCATCTGTAATTGTTACAAACTCTTATCAAATTCAAAATAACAAAACCTAACCACCGGCTTTTATAAGGACTTCGTATTCGTTCATAAAATACCTGATTGTGGATAACACGGGATTTGGCGCAGTTTGCCCAAGTCCACATAAAGATGCGTTTTTTGTAACATCAGCCATTTCTTTCAAATCTTCTATATCACTTCTGCATCCATTCCCTTCGGTTATTCTTGTCAATATATCCAGCATCTTTTTTGTTCCGACTCTGCAAGGCACGCATTTACCACAAGACTCATCTTGTACAAATTCCATAAAATATCTTGAAATATCAACCATTGACGTATCGCTGTCCATAACAATCAGACCTCCAGATCCCATAATAGCGCCAACTTCCTTTACCGTTTCATAATCAATCGGTAAATCCAGGTGTTCTGCAGGCACACAACCACCTGAAGGACCCCCCATCTGCGCCGCTTTAAATTCACGACGGCCAGGTATACCGCCTCCTATATCAAATATAATCTCTCGTAAAGTTGTGCCCATCGGAACCTCGACCAATCCTGTATTTTTTACCTTTCCCGCCAGTGCAAATATTTTAGTTCCCGTGCCATTTTTCGTGCCAAGTTGTTTATACCATTCTGAACCGTTAGAAAGAATCACGGGTATATTAGCTAATGTTTCTACATTATTAATATTAGTAGGTTTATCCCACAATCCGGAATTCGCAGGAAAAGGAGGACGCGGACGCGGCATTCCCCTTTTACCTTCGATTGAAGCAATTAAGGCTGTCTCTTCACCGCAAACAAAAGCGCCTGCCCCCATTTTAATCTCCAGATCAAAGTTAAATCCAGATCCAAGGATATTGTTTCCAAGTAAATTAAGTTCCCTGGCTTGTGAAATTGCATTTTTAAGATGGTCAACTGCGATTGGATATTCAGCTCGAACGTAGACAAACCCTTTTTCCGAACCAATTGCGCGTGCGGCAATAAGCATCCCCTCAATTACTGCATGAGGATCGCCTTCCAATACTGCCCTATCCATAAATGCCCCAGGGTCGCCTTCATCAGCATTGCATATTACATATTTAATATCGCCTTTCGCCTTCCTGCAAAACTCCCACTTAAGCCCGGTTGGGAACCCGGCGCCGCCACGCCCCCTCAACCCGGAATTTGTAATCTCATTAATTATATATTCCGGTTCAAGGTCAAAGAGAGCCTTTGCAAAAGCCTCATATCCTTTTCTGGCTATATATTGTTCTATATTATTCGGATCGATTACTCCACAGTTTCTGAGAACAATCTTTTTTTGTTTACTATAAAATGGGATGTCCTTTAAATAAGGTATTTTTTTACCGGCTTCTGCATAACAAAGTTTATTTATAACCTCGCCCTTCAAGACTGTATTTGAAATAATGTCAGGCACAATATCGACTGTAACCCTGCCATAGAATACTCCCGGAGGGTCAATAGTCATTACCGGCGCCCTTGCGCACAGACCCTGGCAGCCAGTCTTTATGACCTCAACCTTGTCTTGCAGTTTTTGTTTCTTAATCTGCTTTTTAAATTCATCATATACCTCTTCAGCGCCCAAGGCGCGGCAACCGGTCATACAGACAGATACTTTAACAGTATCCCGTTTGCTCTTTTTATCATGAGACTTTCTCATAGAAACCAGGTCATTATACGACTTCAAACTTTTCAGCATCTTATTTCCTAAGTATTGTCACCTGAATACCTGTCAACAATGTCCGTCACAGTATCAACCGTCAGCTTACCAAAATACCTATCGTCTACCATCATTACCGGTGCAAGAAAGCATGTTCCTAGGCAAGCCACTGTTTCCAGAGTAAATTGATAATCTGCAGTCGTCTCTCCTTCGACTACGTTTAATTGCTCCTTTACCTTTTGCTTGACATCATTCACACCCTTTACATGACATGCGGTACCGGTACAAATTTTTATTGCATGTCTACCGCGAGGTATAAAAGTAAATTGTGAATAAAACGTGACTATTCCAAATATCCTTGTCAACGGAACATCCATTAATCTTGATACCTCTTTTAATGCCTGTTTCGGTAAATATCCATATTCATCCTGAGTTTGCTGCAAAATTGCTATCAGGTTAGAATCATGGACATTGCTATATTCTGAAACAATTTTTCTCACAGACCTTAAATCTATGGTTTTTTCTACCACATCTCCTCCTTAATATAATTAACCGCATTCCTGAAAATGGCAAGCCCATCGCCTTCTGACTTTAGCCCCTCCCGGGTCCATCTCGGATGCTGGGTCGGCTCTATGTAACGCTCAGGATGCGGCATCATACCAAGCACTCTTCCTGTTGAATCACAGATTCCGGCTATATTATTCAGGGAACCGTTAGGATTCCAGGGATAATCGGCTATATTACCATCTTTATCGGCATATTTAAATATTATTTGTCCTGATTTACCAAGAGCCTTTAACTCTCCCTCATTCCCTGCCACAAACTTTCCCTCTGCATGTGCTATCGGGACATATAATAAACAATCTTTATTTACAAAAACAGACTTATTTGAAAACGACTTTAAATATACCCACCTGTCTTCAAATTTGCCGGAATCATTATAAGTTAGAGTAAATTCCTGCCTATATCCATTTAAAGAGGATTGAGTCCCGTTTATGCCGGGTAATAATCCCATTTTTATTAAAACCTGAAACCCATTGCATATTCCTATAACCAATTTGCCATCGTCAACAAACTGCGTAAGCTCATCCAATAAATGGTGCCTGAGCTGGTTTGCCAAAACCTTTCCTGCGGCAATGTCATCTCCATATGTAAATCCGCCCGGTAAAACAAAAATGTGATAAGAACCTAAAAGCCCTTTATCCTTAACTAATTGATTTACATGTACCAGATCAACATCGGCGCCGGCTTTTTCAAGGGCATACCTCGTCTCATAATCACAATTGGTTCCCGCTGTGCGAAGGATTATTGCCTTGGGTTTATTATTAAGTGTTTCCGCTTTTATCGTCATAGTTCCATATTACAATCTCAGGGTTGCCTGCCATGCCTCTTTAAGATCGGAAATTTTTTCTGAAATCACCTTTTCTCCGTTTTGTGATAGAATGGTAAAAATATCATCATCCAAAACTTTCCCTATATAACCATATGGAATACCACTAATTGCCTCCTCAAATTCTTTTTGTTTCTGAGGCTGCACTTCAACAATGAATCGTGAATTAGATTCTGCAAAAAGAATTACATCGTCCCTGTCAACCCCTTCTTCAACCGGTACTTGAGATAAATCGAGTTCCATTCCATATCCGCCTGCAAAACTCATCTCTGCCGCCGCAACTGCAAGCCCTCCCTCCGAACAATCATGACACGACCTGACTAAACCTTTTTCTGCAGCACTTGCCAGCAAATCCATCGTCTTCTTCCCAACCTCTATGTCTACTCCTGGAACTGAGTTGCCTGTAAAACCATGTATATAGTAATAATGTGAACCTCCAAGTTCATTTTTTGTCATACCTAAAATATAAATCAGATTATCTGGCGTCTTCGCATCCATGGAAATTGCTTTAGTAACGTCCGGCATTACACATATAGCGGAAATCAATAAAGTAGGTGGTATGGAAATAGTTTTATCGCCAGATTTAAACTCATTATTCAGACTATCCTTACCCGATATGAATGGAGTTTCATAATATAATGCTGTGTCATAACACCCCTTTGCAGCCCGGACAAGACCTCCTAAACATTCAGGATTATTGGTATTACCCCAACTGAAGTTGTCAAGAAGGGCAACCCTTTCCAGACTACCACCCACGGACACTATTTGCCTTAAGGCCTCATCAATTGCTGAAGCCGCCATATAATAAGGGTCTATATCTCCGTATTTGGGATTCATACCATTCGACACGATTATTCCTTTGTTGGAGTTTAAAACCGGCCTGATTATGCATGCATCACCCGGACCATCATTATTTACTCCCTGTAGCGGCTTCATAACACTTCCACCCTGTACTTCATGGTCATATTGCCGGATTACCCACTCTTTACTACAAACGTTCCATGAAGACAGAATCTTTTTCAAATCCTCGCCATAATCTTTCCTTTCCTTTATCGCCGGCTCTTGATGAGAGGGTGAACGCCATGTCGCCTTACGTGTCACCCCGGGCAACCCATCATGTAAAAATGCCATCTCTATATCAGCAACATCCTCACCCTTATATCTTAAACGTAATCTTTTATCTCCAGTAAACTCTCCGATAAATGTAGCTTCTACATCTTCCCGTTCAAAAACTTCCCTGATTTCTTCCATATTTCCCGGCGGAACAGAAAGTACCATTCTTTCCTGAGCCTCAGAAATCCAAATCTCAGAATAAGACAGCCCATCATATTTAAGAGGCACTTTTTCAAGATCAACAACAGCCCCAAGTTCTTCTCCCATCTCACCCACAGCAGAAGAAAGGCCTCCGGCGCCACAATCAGTAATATTGTTATACAATCCATGATCCCGCGCCATCAGGAGTGCGTCCGTAACCTTCTTTTCCATTATTGGATCGCCAATCTGTACCGCGCCTCCGGATACTACCTCGGATTGGTGGGTTAATTCTACAGACGAAAATGTTGCCCCGTGAATACCATCCCTTCCCGTTCTGCCGCCCACAAGCAAAATCAAGTCACCCTCGTGTGATTTCTTTTTACACTTATCCTTTGGAATCAATCCTACATTTCCGCAATAAACAAGCGGATTACCCGTGTATCTCTCATCGAAGAATATAGCTCCGTTTGCAGTAGGAATCCCCATACGATTGCCATAATCCCTGACGCCTGCCACTACACCCTTAAATATTCTTTTTGGATGAAGAACTCCTTCCGGAATCATTTCCTGACGCATATCCAGAGGCCCAAAGCAAAAAACATCTGTATTTAAAATTGGTTTAGCGCCCAGGCCTGTGCCTAAAGTATCCCTGATAACACCGCCAATTCCCGTATTTGCCCCGCCATAAGGTTCGATTGCCGATGGATGATTGTGCGTTTCAACCTTGAAACAAATATTATAGTTTTCATCAAACTCTACTATACCTGCATTATCCTTAAATACAGAAACGCACCACGGTTTATTTAATTCTGAAGTTGCTTTCATTACCGTATTGGCCAGGAGATTATCAATAAGCTCCCCGTCGTAATCTATTATTCCCCTGAATGTCTTATGCATACAATGTTCAGACCACGTCTGAGCAATTGTTTCCAGTTCAACGTCGGTTGGATTCCTGCCAAACGTGGCAAAATACTCCTGAACGGCCTTCATCTCCTGAATGTTTAAATACAACTGCCCCATCCGGCTAATCGATAGAAGCTGTTCTTCGTCTGCATTCAATATCTCAAGCGTATTTCTATGAAAGACATAATCTATCGTGTCGTTTTTGTCCTCATAAAACAGATTATCTTTATTTATGAAAACATCTTCTATAATTTTATTGGCAAGCACCTTATCAGCTATCGCCTCAACCTGACTATCTGTAAGTAAACCAACTACCAGGAATCTCTTTGCAGTCTTGACAGATTTAGCGCTCAGGCCTAAATCTCTAATTCCCTTAATCACAGTAGATTCCACCGGATCCATTACACCCCGTTTACGGGCCACCTCAATCGTATAAACAGCATTATCTTTACGTCCTTTTTGACCAAACTTCATTTTTCCTGTCTGAATGTCGGCAGATTGCTCTGATAAACCATTAATACATACGTAATCCTGCGTCAACCCATCAATTAATAGTTCACTGCAAATACGTTTGATGTCTTCTTTAGACAAGTTCCCATCTATTAAGTACACCTGTACCGTACGAATTTCATCCACAGATGTAATTCCGATATTTGCAATCTCTGAGGCTACTTCATTTCCGAGGGTATCCGGAAAATTTTCTTTAGTAAATACCTCTATCCTTGTTACCATACTTTGTATCTACTCAATAAAATGTGGGAAATGGTTTACAGTTCAAATACGTTTTTCTACAGCCAAGCTCAATTACTGATA
>MHZA01000113.1 GCA_001828595.1 Planctomycetes bacterium RIFCSPLOWO2_12_FULL_40_19 | reverse complement strand
AGGTATTTAAAGGTGTGGAAGTGTGCGAATGCTGATGCGGGTATCACAATTTAATTAATGGCAGAAGTTTTTTAAAAGTTTAAGGAGGAATGATATATGGTATATCTAAACAAAAAGGAAGGAATTAGTAAAGGGAGCAATATATGCTGGAAGAACATACTATCCAGTGCAATAGTCGCCGTTTTTGTGACCATATTATGCTTTGGCAATTTGGCAATGGCACAAGGCAAGCTCAAGCCTGTTTCTGAGGAAGAATTTAAGAAGGGAAAGGACCTTTACAATAAATATTGTGCGGCGTGTCACGGGGAAGAAGGAAACGGATATGGCCCTCTGTCTGGAGCCCTTTACCCCAAACCCAGGGATTTTACCAAGGGTCAATACAAGATACGCTCAAATCCTTCCGGCTCTTTACCAACGGACGCAGATCTTATTCATGTAATTTCTGTCGGAATCCATGGAACGTCCATGATACCGTGGGACATACTTGAGTTAGATCAAATCAAATCAATACTTCCTGTCCTGAAGAGCTTTTCAGAAGCATGGCAGTATAGGGAACCGGAACCGTCAGTAGTTTTGGGGAGAGAGATGCAGGCTACTCAAAATACTATTGCAAGAGGTAAAGTGCTTTATGAACAGAAAGAGTGCTGGAAATGTCACGGAGAAACCGGACATGGAGACGGGCCAAGCAGTTACGATCTTGAGGATGAGTGGGCAATCCCGATACAAGCTTATGATTTTACTCGAGAAGGCAAATATAAGGGGGGCGCTGCAAATAAAGATATCTATTTGAGATTTACTACCGGTATGAACGGCACACCGATGCCATCCTTTGCCAATGAGCTTTCGGATGAGGACCGCTGGTGTATGGTGCATTTTGTAAAATCACTTACCAAACAAAAAAAAGATAGACATGAAGAATAAACTGAATGGGGTTTTTATATAAATTAAAGGAGAATGAGTGTTATGAATTACACAAAAAAGCTGATGATTTTCTTAAATGTGACGTTGTTAGTCACAGCCATGCAGTTTTCAGGATTCGTTCAGGCAGAGGAGAAAAAACCTTATGTACCAAAGAAGATGGATATCTATGAAGGGTTTCCTGATTGGTACAATTCAGTCTTCAAGGACAACGTCGGCCTTAAAGAGGGCGCGGGGTTATTCAAGGACTATTATAAACCGTTGAAGATGCAGATGTATTTCAGCCCGCTGAGGCATTATGAGCCGCCGACCGTTATGGACCATACATTATTCATTGAGAAAGAACGAAGAGATCTCTGTATAAGGTGCCATGAAGGAATAAACACAGGCGCCGTGGAAGACTGGAGACGTTCTGCGCACTTCAATCCAAGGAAGAGTGGCATAATTGCACGCAAGACCAAGATTATAGAAGGAGCGATTGGAAAAGAAATCGTTTCGGTGGATTGTTTTGACTGTCATGTGGACACGGAGAAAAAGCAAATAAGGCTGCCTTCGGCAGAGGAATGCAGTGAATGTCATGAAAGACAGGTACGCGAATTTAACAGCGAGAAGGACCACGGACGCCCAAATCACATACAGGCATGGGAGGCTAATGTCCTTGTTCCATGGTATCCGGAAGCATACAGAAGGGGATGGCTGGCAGGTAATGGAGGCTGTGATATGTGCCATGGCATCTCAGATAAATGTGACCCATGTCATACGAGACATACATTCTCTGCTGCTGAAGCAAGAAGACCACAGGCTTGCATGTCATGCCACATGGGTCCCGACCATCCTGATGCCGAATCCTACGGCGAATCAAAGCACGGGGTAATTTATGAGATGGAAGAGGAACGCTACAACTTTGATAAGCCGCTTGCACATGTTTTAGTTGGAGAGGAATACCGCACACCGACCTGTCAGTTCTGTCATATGTACCAGGGCGGTGGCAGGTTTACGCATAATTTCGTTTCAAAGGGTATCTGGCGCATGGGTACGGTTCCTCCGTCAAATATCGAATACAAATCATCACTTAAAGATTATCCTTACGGGATAAACATCATCGCTCCAAAAATCGATATACATTCCGAAGAAAATCTTGATAAGAGAGACAAATGGATCGAACTCTGTTCGAACTGTCATAGTCCTCGTTTTGCAGACACTTATTTAGAGCAGCTCGATGATTTCATGTTCCAGGCATTCGGGCTTACAGATGATGCGCAAAAGATAATTGACGACCTCATTGCTGATGATATTCTCTACCCATCATCACAAAATCGTGATATCTATCCGCTTGGTGATAAACTTGCTGAATTGCTGCCTGCGTCATTAATCGGGGACGGCGTATGGAATGCTTTCAAAAAGACGGGAGGAAAGGTGCCTGTCATTGGCCCTATCCTTGGGGTTTATGCCCTCTTTTATCAGGGAGAAAACAATCCGACTCACATTGAGACATCTTATGCAAAGATGTGGTTCTGGTATAAGCTACAGGGTTACAAGGGCTTTGCCCATGCTCAGCAAGACATAATGTGGTGGTGGGGACAGTCGCCTATGCTTCAGGAGCTTGGAAATATACAATCTGAAGCCATGAGAATGCGCAGAGAAGCTGCCATAGAACAAGCCCTTGGCAGCAAGGTCTCACACCGCCAGGGTGGCGGCAGTGAAAGCCATCAACCGTTAACAAAAAAGGTAGGTGAATTTTTACAATTTTTTAGTGTAAATGAATAAGATTATTAAATAAGTTTTTGTTGCGGAGGCCGTTTGGCCGTAATAAACTAATTGAAGAAAAGGCGCTCGTTGTTTGAGCGCCTTTTTTTATTGAGCAATTTAGAGAAAAAATGATATAGTCTTTCTGGTAAATCACACAAACAATTAAACTAAAAATGATATACAATCAACTGGAAATTACGGCTTCTTTTTTTCTTGTGACAGTTTTTGTGTTCACCATAATTGTCTGAAATTGTCAATCGTTTCGCCGGTTTATCAGTGGCGACTTCGGAGAGAAATACAAAGCGCCATTTTTACTGGGCTCCGTTTGTGTATTAAAGGAATTAAGTTACGAGTTGCAGGTTACAAGTTACGGGTTGCGGATTTTAATTTCATCTTTTCCTAATCCTCAATCAATTACTTGCAATATATAACCCGTAACTTGTAACCCGGAACGTATAAAAATTAGGCAAAATTATGTTAAAGTTTTCACTAAAATCTGCATTATATCAAGTACCGGGCATAGCGTTTCTGATTTCCAGGTGCCGGCTTCAAATTGAGTATGACTTAATCAGGAAAAAAACTCATGATGAGGTGTTTAGCCGCGCTCATACTTTTACAAAACAGCTTTTAAAACTCCTGAGAGTAAAAGTAGAGGCGTCAGGTTTGGAAAATCTGATTAACAAGCCAGCCATAATATGCCAGAACCACACTTCGATAATGGATATTCCGGCTATACTGAATACTGTTAGAGGAAGATCATTGTTTTGTACAAAGAGCGAGTTATTCAAGATATGGGTTTTTGGCAAGGGGATTGAAATTTTAGGCATGATTAAAGTGTACAAGGATGACAAAGAAACCTGGAAGGTGTTATCAGAAACAGCAAAGAAAATAAAAGAGACGGCATTACCTGCCCGACTAGGTACAGGCGGGAAGGATAAATCTTTGACTCCTTATTTAGTGGTATTTCCGGAAGGTACACGCACAAAAGATAAAGACTATAAAATGGGTGAGTTCAAACGTGGTCTGTTCAGTATTGCCTTGAAACATAACCTGCCGATTATCCCGATTGCGTCTTATGGCGGTCTGGATATTACTCCAAAAGGCGCATGGATTTTCAGCAAAGGCACAATATACGAAAAGATTTTAGCGCCTTTATATCCTGCGGATTACGACGGAGTCAGTATTAAGGAAAAATCTATTAAGCTTCAAAATGACACATGGAAGAGGATAAATGACGGGCTTGGCGAACTAATGAAAGCTCATGGTAATCAAAAAACCTGAAAGGGTTTTTAATAACGCCAGTCTGCATGGCTTACCGGTAATTTATTCAATTCTGTTTTTAGTTGCTTCCAATTGGGCAAATAGGTATCCATGTAATAAAGGAACCTTTCATTATGGTGTCGCTCTAAATAATGCACCATCTCATGCACAATGATATATTCCAGGCAATGAATGGGTTTCTTTGTCAATTCAAGGTTTAGCCAGATTCTTTTCTTTTCGATGTTGCATGAACCCCATTTGATTTTCATGAGTTTTACCTGCCATTCTTTGACCTTTAAATTCATTCGCTTTTCCCATTTTTCAATAAGTTTAGGAATTATTTTTTTGAGTTCCTTACGATACCACTCTTTCATTATTTCATGCCGTTTGGCTATCGGTGTTTTGGGTCTTAAATAAAGGTCTATATAGGTTTTGTTTTTCAATACTACTTTAGGCGGGGCATCTGCTTCAATGATGTTTAGCAAATATCTTCTGCCCTGGAAGTAATGACTTTCTCTGTTCTTATATTCTCTTGGCGGTATTCTTTCTTGTCCTTCAAATTTACGCTGGTGTCGTTTTATCCAACCTAATTTTGATATGGTAAATAAGCGGATTGCATCTTCATTTACTCTTAACGGTGCAGCAATGCGAACCCTGCCTGTTGGCGGGTAAACGGCAAGATGTATGTTCTTAATGTCTTTGCGAACAACATCAATTTTAATATTGCTGATGGTTATTTGTTCCATTAATAATCTTTCTGGTTTCTCACCAATTCAAGGATGTATGCCGCATCAGGCTCTTTTACCTGATGCGTATCCAGAACTTCTTTAATAGCATACTTTACTTCACGTGTTTTAATTTTATTATCCCGCCAAACATCTTTTTTCGTTGTCAGAATTTTATGGTCTAATTCGATTGCCAATTCCTCATTATTGCCAAGGTTATCATACAAAGCCCTCTTTGCATTTGTATTAAGCGAAGAAGGATATTCCGCAGTTGTGTTTGGCTTTTTAATCATTACTGCAAGCTCAATGATTTTCTGCAAGTATTTTTTGTATTCCGATGTGGCTTCTTTTCTCAGTCTGATTAACTCGTCCAAAAGCACGCTCATTTTCTCGTAATACATCGGGTTTGTCGGACTTTCCTCAATGATTACCCTCCGCAAGTTGTTTTCAATGGTTTCTGCCATTGCATCTTTGTTCCCTCGGATTCTTTTAGGTAAATCATTGATAGCATCGTGTCCTCTTTTCACCAACAACTCCACCAAACTCAAATCATCAAAGTTGGCTAACATTTGACTTTCTTCTGCTCCGATGTAGCTGTCAATCAAATGACGCATGGCAGGTTCATACTGTTTTAAATCAACATAGTCGCCACTGGCAAGCTGTATTTCTTTACGCAGATTTTCAAAGTGCTTGATGTCATTCTTGATTTGCACGGTTTCCTTTTCGGCGTAACCTGCTTCCTTCATTTCATCGGCTATGTTGGCATAAGCCCGAATGAGCGCAATGGTACGCTTGTATAAAGCCACTCGTCTTGGTTCGGTGTCTTTTAGTTCATCAGGGTTTTCGGTGCTCTTGCCGCAGAAGTAGCGAATATGTGCTAAAGTATCTTTGGGCGGTTCAACAGGCTCGCACAAGGCTTTGATGGCTTCCAATGCTTCATCCAAACTTTCTTTGCCGTTCTTTAACCGGTCTTTCAATAAGCCTTCTACATCCGATTTTTCATAAGCATCAAACGCCCCGGAAGTGTAATCCTTGAATGCATGTTTCAGACTGTCAAACAAATCCATGTAGTCTATGATGTACCCGTAGTCTTTATCCTCGCCATCCAGACGGTTTACACGGCACACCGCCTGAAATAAGCCATGGTCTTTCAGATTTTTATCAACGTATAAATAGGTCGCCGGAGGTGCATCAAAGCCGGTAAGTAGTTTGCCTACAACAATGAGCAATTTCATTTGGACAGGTTCTTCTACAAATTTTTTCTTTACCTCTTTCTCAAACTCCTCTACTTTGTTGATGGCG
>MHZA01000112.1 GCA_001828595.1 Planctomycetes bacterium RIFCSPLOWO2_12_FULL_40_19 | reverse complement strand
ACATCAAAAACTGGCGGATGAACTATCAGATGCATATAAGAAGCAGGGTGTGTCAATTACAAAACGGGAAAATACTCACAAAATGGCGGAGGCAAATAAAGCCTTTGCTCATTTTGCATGGTGATACAGGGTTTATATATTATGGAAAAAGAAAATCTGGCAAATCTTAGAAATATTGGAATTGCTGCTCATATAGATGCAGGAAAAACGACAGTAACAGAACGCATACTCTTTTACACCGGTAAGAGTTTCAAGCTAGGTGAGGTTCACGAGGGTACAGCAATTATGGACTGGATGGAGGAAGAACAAAAGAGAGGTATAACGATAACGGCAGCGGCAACAACATGCTTTTGGAAAGATTATCGAATAAACATAATAGATACGCCGGGGCACGTGGACTTTACAATTGAAGTTGAAAGGTCTTTAAGGGTCCTGGATGGGGCAATATGTGTTTTTTGTGGCGTTGGCGGAGTCGAAGCACAAACAGAGACCGTGTGGCGACAGGCGAATAGATATAAAGTTCCGCGAATCTGTTTCGTTAATAAAATGGACAGAATTGGTTCAGATTTCATAAAAGTGGTTAACGAGATTAAAGGAAAACTGAGCAAAAATGCCGTTCCAATTCAACTGCCTGTTGGTAAAGAAAAAGATTTTAAAGGTGTTGTTGATTTAATAAAGATGAAGGCTATAATATTCGATTACGAAGATGAGTCAGGTGAGAAATTTGAAGAGCATGATCTGACGGATGACATGTTAGAGGAAGCAGAGAAATATAGAGAGATAATGATGGAGGGTATTGCTGACAAAGTAGATTGGTTTATGGATAAATATTTGAGTGAAAGTGCGATTAAGGAAGAAGATATCGTACGTGCTGTGCGTGAAGGAACTATAAACTCAGGATTGATACCCGTGTTGTGCGGATCAGCCTTTAAAAATAGAGGAATTCAGCAATTGCTTGATGCGGTATGTTACTATTTGCCGTCACCTCTCGAAATCCCACCAATAAAAGGAACTCATCCTAAAGATGATTCTGTTATACAAAGGAAGCCTTTAGCAACGGAACCTTTTAGCGCTTTAGCCTTTAAGATAGCGTCTGACAAACACGGAGACCTTACTTTTATACGTATTTATTCAGGTACAATTACATCAGGGCAAAGGCTTTATAATCCCAGGTTTAGGAAAAAAGAACTGGCAAGCCGTATTTATAGTATGCATGCTGACAAGCGTGAACAACTGGAAAGCGCTTCGGCTGGAGACATTGTGGCTATTGTTGGCTTTAAAGATACTGGTACAGGTGACACTATATGCGTAGAGGAATACCCTATAATCCTGGAGAGAATAGAATTTCCGGAAACCGTTATTTCAATGGCCATAGAGCCAAAGACGGAATCGGAAAAGGAGAAATTAGTTTTTGTACTGGCTCGACTGGCGAAGGAAGACCCAACATTTAGAGTTCATACAGATAGTGAGACCTCTCAATTAATAGTTTCGGGAATGGGGGAATTGCATCTGGAGGTCTTGAAAAACAGGATGCTGAGCGAATATAAGATAAATGCAAATGTAGGCGCTCCTAGGGTGTCATACAGAGAAACGATAGGGCACGAGGCTGAAGTGGATGAGAAATTTGTTAAACAAACTGGAGGACGCGGTCAATATGCTCGTGTTGAAATCAGGCTGGAACCATATGTTGGAGAGAAGCTTGTTGAATTTGAAGATAAAATAAAGGGCGGCGCAATTACAAAACAATATATAAAATCTGTGGAAAAGGGTATTATGGACACGGCGAAAAGCGGTGTCTCTGGCGGCTATCCTCTCATAAATATAAAAGTGACTTTGCTGGATGGTGATATGCATTCCGTTGATTCGTCAGAATTTGCCTTTTACCATGCTGCAGGAATTGCTCTAAGAAAGGCGGTAGAGAAGGCAAAGGCTATTTTACTTGAGCCGATCATGCAGATAGAGATTACTGTTCCGGACAATTATCTTGGTGACGTGCTTGGCGATTTAAATGGCCGCAGGGCACATATAATAGAGATGGCTACGGAAGGAGACTTGAGGGTAGTTAAAGGAAAAATTCCTTTGGCAGAGTCCTTTGGTTATTCGAGTGTCCTGAGGTCGATTACTCAAGGCAGGGGCACCTATACAATGGAGCCTTTAGAATATAAGCCGGCACCGGCAAAAACTTATAGTAACGTAGCATAATTTTAGACAATCTTTAAGTTGTTTTTGGAGGAAGAAGAGGGATGGCCAAGGAGGTATTTGAGAGGACAAAGCCGCATGTGAATGTGGGGACGATAGGGCATGTAGATCACGGCAAGACGACGTTGACGTCGGTGATAACGCATACATTATCGAAGAGTGGACTTGCGAAGGACAGGCCATTTGATAGTATAGACAATGCGCCTGAGGAGAGGGAGAGAGGAATCACGATAGCGATAGCGCATGTTGAGTATGAGACAGAGAAGAGGCATTATGCCCATGTGGATTGTCCTGGTCATGCTGATTATGTAAAGAATATGATAACGGGCGCAGCGCAGATGGATGGAGCAATACTGGTGGTGAGTGCGCCGGATGGACCTATGCCGCAGACGCGTGAGCATATACTACTTGCCAGGCAGGTAGGAGTGCCGTGGATAGTGGTGTTTTTGAACAAGATCGATCAGTTGGATGATCCTGAGTTGATGGAATTAGTGGAGTTGGAGATTCGGGAGCTTTTGAGCAAGTATGAGTTTCCCGGAGATGATATACCGGTGGTCAAGGGTTCAGCGCTGAAGGCTGCGGAGTGTGGTTGTGGAGGTAAGGAGTGTGATAAGTGTGGTTGCATACATGAATTGATGGATGCGCTGGATAATTATATACCTGATCCTGTGAGAGAGACGGACAAGCCGTTTTTGATGTCGCTGGAGGACGTGTTCAGTATAAAGGGTAGAGGTACGGTAGGCACGGGTCGAATGGAGCGAGGGGTGTTGAAGGTAGGAGACGAGGTAGAGATAGTGGGAATGGTAAAGGAGATAAGGAAGACGGTGGTAACTGGGGTGGAGATGTTTAACAAGACGCTTGAGCAGGGTATGGCAGGGGATAATGTAGGGGTGTTGTTAAGGGGGGTGGAGAAGGAGGATTTGGAGCGTGGTCAGGTGCTGGCGATGCCTGGCAGTATAACGCCGCATACTAAGTTTGAGGCAGAGGCGTATATATTGACGAAGGAGGAGGGTGGCAGGCATACGCCGTTTTTTAATGGATACCGTCCGCAGTTTTATTTTAGGACTACGGATGTGACGGGAGTGGCTACGTTATTGGGTGGGGCAGAGATGGTGATGCCTGGAGACAATGCTAATTTGCAGATAGAGTTGATAACGCCGATAGCGATGGACGAGGGGTTGAGGTTTGCGATAAGAGAGGGTGGAAAGACGGTAGGAGCCGGTGTCGTTACTAAAATTATTGAATAATACTATTTGAGCTATGGGAAACGAAATGGATTTTAAGATTAGAATTCGTATGGAAGCTTATGATCACAGGATTCTTGATCAGTCGGCTGCAGATATAGTAGAAACTGCCAAGCGTACGGGAGCAAAGGTGTCAGGGCCGATACCCTTACCAACACGTATGGAGAGGTATACAGTTCTTCGTTCACCGCACGTTGATAAAAAGTCTAGAGAGCAATTCGAAATAAGAACACACAAACGGTTGATAAATATTATTGAGCCAACACCGAAAACTGTTGATGCTTTGAATAAACTTAATATGCCTGCGGGAATAGAAATAAAAATAAAAGCTTAGGAATGTATTAGGTTTCTTAAATACGAAGGGTTTTCTGGTTGAATTCTAAAGGTAGATTATAAATGGTAGCTAGATTACTAGGTAAGAAATTGGGCATGACCCAAACGTTTAATAAAGAGGGTGATTTGATTCCTGTGACTTTGATACAGGCAGGTCCATGTAATATCTTGCAGATAAAAAGCAAGGAAAACGATGGGTATTCGGCTATACAGGTTGGATTTGAAGAGAGGAAAAAGAAAAGGGCGACTAAAGCTGAAATAGGACATTGCGCAAAGGCAAAAACGGGTGTAAAAAAATTAGTGCGGGAATTTCGGGATGATACTTTGGATACGGAATATGAGCTTGGGCAGGTATTGACAGTTGATGTCTTTAACGGCGTGGAAGTAATTGATGTAACCGGTACAAGCAAGGGTAAAGGCTTTGCCGGTGTTATGAAAAGATGGGGATTTCACGGTGGGCCTGCTACGCACGGTTGCACTACGCATAGAGGTCCAGGTTCAATTGGTTCTGGTACTGATCCCGGACGAGTGTTGAGGGGGAAAAAGATGGCAGGTAGAATGGGTGGCAATAAATGTACTGTAAGAAATCTGGATGTTATTAAAATAGACAAAGACAAGAATTTGATATTTGTCAAAGGCGCTGTTCCAGGCCCTAATGGCGGATATGTTATTATAAGAAAGAGTAGATATAGTTAATCATGATAAAAATACCAGTATTTGATAGTAGTGGCAATCCTTTAGAAAGTACATCTTTGCCTGAAGAGAGATTTGGGGGTAAGGTTCACAGGGAGCTTTTGAGAGATGTGATAATTATGCATGAGGCAAATCATAGGAGAGGCACGGCGTCTACTAAAACTAAAGGAGAAGTTAAAGGCAGTGGCAAAAAACCATGGATGCAGAAACATACCGGAAGGGCGAGGGCAGGAAGTATACGTTCTCCATTATGGAAAGGAGGCGGAGTTGTTTTTGGGCCACGGCCAAGGGATTATTCTTATTCAATGCATCGTAAAGCAAGAAAAGTCGCTTTACAATCTGCGATTTTGTCTAAATTAGAAGATAATGAAGTGGTTCTAATTGATAAGCTGGAATTTGATTCTCCAAGTACAAAAAGAATGGCAAGTTTGTTGAAATGTTTAGGGATCAGTCAAAGCTGCCTTATAGTAATACCAGAGCTAAATGAGACGATATGGAAGTCCTCCAGGAATATTTATAACATGAAGGTTAGAATTGCTTCGGACTTGAATGCTTATGAAGTGATTAAATATAAAAAGTTATTAATCGTTAAAGAGGCGTTGGATAACCTCAAATTTGAATAAATTTACTAAAAACTAACTTTAAGATAAAATTAAATTTCATTATAAACTCCGTTATGGACTATTATCAAATTATTAAAAGACCTTTGTCTTCAGAAAAAAGTGTAGGTGACAGAAACTCTACAAATTCGTATCACTTTGAAGTAAATAAGAAGGTTAATAAAATTCAAATAAAAGAGACAATAGAAAAACTGTTTGATGTAACAGTTTTAGGTGTTCGGACTTTAAACAAAGTTGGGAAAAAAAGAAAATACAGGAATAAGGTGTATAAAACAAGCGGATGGAAAAAGGCAATAGTAACCTTAAAAGATGGGGATAAAATAGACCTTGGTTACTAAGTTATTATGTGATAAGAAAGAGTGATTTAGATGGGAATCAAACGTTATAAACCTACAACAAATGGAAGGCGACTTGGGACGGTTTCTGACTTTTCAGAGTTAACAACGTCAACTCCGGAAAGGAGCTTACTGCTGCCTTTAAAGAAAACTGGCGGAAGGAATAGCGAAGGCAAGATTACGGTTCGGCATCGAGGCGGGGGTAATAAAAGAAAATATAGAATTATAGATTTTAAAAGAAATAAATATGACATCCCGGCAAAAGTGGCAAGCATTGAGTACGATCCCAACCGTTCAGCTAACATTGCATTGCTGCATTATGTGGATGGAGAAAAACGATATATATTAGCTCCAGCAGGTTTGACTGTAGGAAATCACATTCTATCGGGTGAAAGAGTTGATCCACAAATTGGTAATTGTATGCCTCTTAAGAATATACATTTGGGGATTGAAATACATAACATTGAGTTAAGGCCTGGAGAAGGCGGGAAAATTGTCAAGTCGGCAGGTAGTGTTGCACGAGTTTTAGCCAAAGAAGATAATTACGTACAAATAGTTCTTCCTTCCGGTGAAATTCGCAAAATATTTCATGAATGCAGGGCTACCGTAGGTCAGGTGGGTAATACGGACCATATGGGTAACAGGCTCGGAAAGGCAGGAAGGAATAGATGGAAGGGTAGGAGGCCGCATGTAAGAGGCACTGCAATGAATCCTGTAGCTCACCCAATGGGTGGAGGTGAAGGCCGAAGCCATGGCGGACGACATCCTTGTTCTCCAACTGGTGTGTTGTCAAAGGGGGGAAAAACAAGGAAGAGAAAGGCTGTAAGTAATAAGTTTATAATAAGAAGAAGAAAGTCCAGGCGTAATAAGGGCTAGTTATTTAGAAATATAAAAATAAAGAGAGTATAACTATGGGACGTTCGGTAAAAAAAGGCCCTTTTGTTGATAGTAAGCTGCTTAAGAAGGTGTTAAAGCAAAGGG
>MHZA01000111.1 GCA_001828595.1 Planctomycetes bacterium RIFCSPLOWO2_12_FULL_40_19 | reverse complement strand
AAGATATAGATAATGCATTGAATACTATAAGCAGGCAGAAGACTCAACTAACCGTTGTGGACAAAGGTAAAGTAAAAGAGGGAGACTATATTATCTGTGATTGTGAAGTAGGTGTTAATGGTGAGGTAATCTGGAAGGATGAGGAATTGGAAGTTATGGTCTCCGGTACAAGTGTGGCTAATATTAATGTGCCGGATTTGAAGACTAATCTTACAGGGGCAAAATCAGGGGACAAACGTACTATGGATGTAGAATTAGGGAATAACTTTCCCGTAGAACAACATAGAAATAAGCCTGCCAATTTGGAAATATCCATAAAAGAGATTAAAAGACCCGCCAGTCCTGACATAAATGATGAGTTGGCGAAACAGGTCGGTTACGATTCACTTGGCGAATTAAAGGAGTTTTTGTCAAAGAGGCTGGAGGTGGAAAAGAAAAAGCTGGTAGAAGGTGAGATGCATGAACAAATTTATAGTAAACTCGTAGAGATGGCGGATTTTGATCTACCTGAAGACATGATTGCGCATCAATCAAATGAAAGACTGCACAGATACCAGATGGAGCTTGTAAGCAAAGGCGCTCCGTTGGAAGAGATAGAAAAGAATATAGATGATTTAAAAAATGCTTCAGAAGAATCTGTTGTCAAGGATTTTAAATTGTCTCTGGTTATTGACCGTATAGCGGAAGAGGAGAAAATATTTGTAACAGAAGATGATGTTAATCAGAGGATTAACTGGCTGGCGGGTATGTACGGTATCGAACCTGCCCTTATGAGAAAACACCTTGAGAAGATTAACAGTATGTCAAGCTTACGGCATCAGTTGAAGGAGCATAAAACGCTTAATTTTTTAATGAAGGAAGCAGCTATAGAAGAGGTTAGGGAAGAAACGAAAGAAGGCGTTAAGAAAGAAGTTAAAGCAAAACAAAAAGGGAAATAACAAAATATTCAATAAGGAGGATCAGGTGACTAAGGACGCTAACATGAACGGCTACGATTATATATCAAACAGAAACTATGGAAATATCTATGTGCCATACGTAGTGGAGAAGACAGGGTATGGGGAAAGGCATTATGATATCTTCTCAAGGTTACTTAAAGACCGGATAATATTTATTGGCAGTCCGATAGATGACAATGTTTCAAACATTGTCATTGCTCAGATGTTATTTTTACAGAATGACAATAAGAATCAGGACATCAACGTTTATATAAACTCTCCCGGTGGTTCAATCACGGCGGGCCTTGCGATCTATGATACAATGCAATTTGTACATTGTGATGTTGCCACTTTTTGCATTGGTTCGGCCTATAGTATGGGTGCGGTACTTATGGCAGCGGGGACAAAAGGTAAGAGGTTCAGTCTTCCACATACAAGGATAATGCTACACCAGCCATGGGGAGGTACCACAGGGACAGCAACTGATATAAGTATACAGGCAGAAGAGATAATGTTTATGAAGAAAAGTCTTAACGAAATACTGGTAAAACACAGTAATCAGCCAATGGCGAAGATAGAAAAAGACTTTGACAGAGATTTCTACATGTCTGCACAAGAGGCCAAAGATTATGGAATAGTTGACGAAGTTATTGAGTCATTAGATGGCAAAAAGAAAGATTAGAGTAACCCTGATCGAATATCAGAGCTACCTGGTAATTTTGTGAAATAAGGTTGCTTCTTTTGAAATAATAGCGGAACATTAACCGCCTTCTGTGAAATGTAAGGCTCTTATTTGTACGACCTTGGATTCTTCTCCAACTATCTTGAATGATTTCTCTGGAACGACATAGGTCGAAACCTGGCCGCGTGTTCTTATCGTAATTATCCAGTCTTCCTTTCCTCGGCTTACGCTTACTACTTTTCCCTTAACGGCTATCCAAATGCTTATTTTTGCTGATGCGGGACTATCTGAATACACTCTTACGTTTGTTACTTCCAATACATTTGGAAGACCATGTCTTAGTTTAACGAAATTGTCACCTTCTTGTGCGAAAGCGGTTGAACAATAAAATATAGAAAAACCTAATATCAGTGTTTTAATAATTTTCATCTTAAAGACCTCCCTTAAAAATTATGTATGGTTTATTGCTTTTTTGAATCATTTAATCAGTGAAATCTGCGTAATCTGTGGTTTCTGTCTTTAATTTAACTGTTTATCTATTACTGTAATAATTTCATTAACTACATCTTCACAGGAAATGTATGATGTGTTTATTGTGTAGTCAGATGCATTTTTGTAAGAGTTCTCTCGCTGTTCTAACAAATGTTTGATTTCATTAAGGGGTGTCTTATCTGTTAATGAAGGCCTTTGTTGTGTCGTTTTTTCATCTTGTGCTATGCGGTTATGGATGATTTCTGGAGTAGCTTCTAAGAGGACTAGAAATCCATTATCCTTTAAATTTTTCACATTATCTTTTCTAAGGATAACTCCTCCTCCTGCGGATATTATCTTGTTGTCCATCTTGCTTAATCTTGCAATGGCGTCTGTCTCAATCTTACGGAAACCTTCCTCTCCTTCTTCTTCGAAGATACGCTTAATCGTTTTTCCTGTAGAACTTTCAATATATTTATCTGAATCAATAAAGTCCCTTTCTAAACGATTCGCCAAAAGTTTGCCAACAGTACTTTTCCCAGTACCTCTGAAACCGATTAAGACTATGTTCATATAAATTAGTTCCTTTCAGTCCGCCCCCGCCAGAATGCGCGTCGGGCTGGCGAACGAGTATGTCGTTCTTGCGGGTAAGCCTGAATCAGTGGTGAGGCGACTCAGACCTGAAGGTATGAGTTACATTTCGTTTAGCAGGGTTTTAAAATTTTAAACCCCTGCTAATAGGTTAGTGTATGTAACTCATGGCTTCCTGCCCGAAAGACTGGTCAGGCGGGTAGCCTTGATAACGTTTCCCTTACTACATTACTCATTAATTCTATCGGTGGATCGATATTTGTCCAGAGACGGAATTGCTCTGCAGCCTGTTGAATGAACATTGTGAGCCCATTAACCGTACGGCATCCTCTTTTCTTTGCGTCCTGGAGAAGCCGGGTTTCGATTGGATTGTAAACAGCGTCAAAAACTATCATACCTGCCTTGAGTACGGTTTGCGGGACGGGTGTTCGGTCGACATCTGGAAACATACCGATAGACGTAGTATTTATGAGGATATCAGAATCGAGTTTGTGGATTTTCTCAAATCCCTCAAATCTGCATTTAACGTCATTAGACAATTTTTCTGCACGTTCAAGGGTACGATTATAGATGATTATATCGCAACCTTTTTCTTTTAAGCCGAAGGCAATTGCCCGTGCTGCGCCGCCTGCTCCTATAATGGACACTTTCTTATTATTCAGCGTATCATCGGTTTCTTTCAGGCTCTGTTCCAGTCCCATTACTGCGGCCATGCAGTCAGTGTTGTAGCCTGTTAATCTCCCGTTTTGTTTTACAATTGTATTTATTGCACCAATTTTTCCGGCTGTATGATCAATTTCGTCCAGAAACGGTAAAATACTTTCTTTATGTGGAATGGTAACGCTGAAACCCCGAAAATCCATTTTCCCGCACTCTTTAATAAAGGCGCCAATGTTTGAAATCTTCAGCGGGACATATACGTTATTAAGCCCTTTTTCCCTAAAGGAGGCGTTATGGATGACCGGACTCATACTGTGAGAAACCGGATTTCCAATAATACCGTAAAGCTTTGTTCTTTCGTTTATGCTTTTAAAGTGATATATTTTGGAGAGTTCATCAACGGTTAATTGTCCGGGCGCTGATTCTTTGCCCCTTTCGAGAGAAGCAAATGTCAGTAACCCCCCAAACTTTCCTGTAAGGATCCTGCTTATTTGTCCCAATTCTCCCATGCAGAAAGATATGGTTGGCATGTTTGCAGTATTTAAGAGGTCAAATATTCTGATATTATCAGTAATGTCATTTGCATATGTTACAATCTTGACTATGTCAGGTTTACGCTGGCAAATATCATTATATATTTTGTTTAAATTATGCGGTGTTTCCTTGAAATTATGATAAGAAATGATTATCTTGCTGCTGTTCCGTTTGGTAATATGATTTGATGAATCATATTCAACATCAACGTAATCTGCTCCTAGTTCGATTGCCTTTTGTAACAGACGTAATCTGTCCTGTTCGCTGCCACTAAATTTACCCCCTTCTCTTTTTGGCCTGTTTGTAATTATTACGGGTTTAGTTTTACTATTTAATGATTTTTCAATGCATGTTTCTGCATCTTGTAGTTCTGTGATGTAATCAATACGTAGTTCGATTAAGTCGGCATATTTGGAAGCCAATGACATTTCCGAGATAGTATCTTCTGTGCTTCTGGCCGTAATAGGAATGCAAATCATGTTTACAATAATATGTTTGTGTTAAGAATAAGCGATTATTATATTGTATACTTTAAAATAGTCAATCTTATGAATGATTAAATTTAATGTCCAGGGATTTCAAAGTTACCACAAAGTAGGGGCGTACCCGCCCGAACGACGCAGCCCGCCCTTGCCGTTCGGACGGGTCGGGCAGGTTGCAACCTGCCCGACTATGTCTTTCAGGCGGGTAGGTACAGGCGGGTACGCCATTACATTTAAGCATGGGAGTCGTAATGGATGTAAGAGAAGCAATAAAGAATCGCAGGAGCATAAGGAAATTTAAACCGGACCCAATTCCAGAAGAGAAAATCAGGCTTTTACTTGAAGGCGCCAGGTTAGCGCCGTCAGGGACAAACACACAGCCCTGGAGATTTATAGTGGTTAAAGATGACGATACGAAAAAGAAGTTACAAACGGCGGCACATAATCAGAGACATGTAAAAAGCGCTCCCGTAATAATTGTTTGCTGTGCAGACTTAAAGGCGTTTAGAGAATTCCCGGAAAGAGTGGATGAGCTTATAGAATCAGGAGCGCTTCCTGAGAGGACTAGGGAAGTGTTTATTCCATACCTTAAGAAAGGTATGAGTACTGTTACAAAGGATGCCCTTATGATTGCGGTTGCGGCAAATGTTGCCATAGCGGTAGAACATATTGTTTTACAGGCAGTCGAGATTGGACTTGGCACCTGCTGGGTAAGATGGTACGAAGATGAAAAGGTAAAAGAAATCCTTGATATTCCTGACCATGTTGAAGTAATGGCGCTATTGCCGGTTGGCGTTCCTGACGAGGATCCTGCCCAAAGGCCGAGATTAGAGTTGGGACAAATAGTTTTTAGTGGTAAGTATGGTGAAAAGTATTTTTAATACCCAATTTGCATAGGGTTTTTAGTTTTTGCTGAATAAAATGTAGTGGAAGCTTTCAGGCTTCCACTTGCCATGAAGTAAATACCAGTGTTCACATAAGGTTCTTACGAGTTGGATATGAAAACTATAGCTTTAGAAGATGACAGAAAAATAAACATTTTCAATGACAGGTATATCTGGATACTTCTGACAATTTCTCTTTCAGTAAGGATATACCTGAGTTTTTTTACATATGTAATTGAGAATGATAGTGTCGCTTTTATGCAGAATGCAGAGTATTTTGCTAACGGAGATTTCTTGAGTGGGCTGAGACACGCCTATCATCCTCTTTACTCTCTTCTTATGGCCGGTCTGTATAAGGTAGTTCCGGATATGGAACTGTCCGGCACAATTATATCTATTCTTTTGGGTACGTTAACGGTAATCACCTTTTATCTGATTGGTAAAAGCATTTTTGATCAGAAGATATCCTTTGTTTCTTCTATCATTTTAGCCTTCCATCCCTATGCTGTCAGATTTTCAGCAGACATAATTTCAGAATCTACTTATTTTTTTCTTTTCATATCTGCCCTTGGTTTAGGATTTTTTGCGATAACAAAAAAGAAGATTTCTTTATTTGCCCTAACAGGGATATGTGCCGCATTTGCTTATCTTACACGCCCTGAGGGAATAGGAATTCTTTTCATAGTTGCCGCTTGGTGTCTCTTGAATGATCTTGCTAAAATTAAGGTAGTCTGGAAAGGAAAGGTTATTTCAATTTTGGTTTTAATTGTTTCGTTTCTTGTCTTTTCATTACCTTATCTTGTGTTTATTAAGAAAGAGACAGGTTACTGGCATCTTACAATGA
>MHZA01000110.1:8249-9161 GCA_001828595.1 Planctomycetes bacterium RIFCSPLOWO2_12_FULL_40_19 | reverse complement strand
ATCTTAATACTCCTCCAAAGATTAAAATTTGTTTGTTAATTTAAAAATTGTATAAAAGGTAGCACTCGATATCAAGAAAAATGCAGAATGTAGAGAATTGAACGTTTACCAATTGGCAGGCCAAATAAACGAAACAAGAATAAATAGTGTCTGTCCCAATACCGCCAGAATTGTCGTAATTACAAACTGCAATATCTGCCTTACCCCTTGTGATGCCCCTGACCATAATAATCCACTAGTTGTTTTTTGTTTCAGGTCCATTGTTTTTAGTCTTTGTAGCCTGTTTTGTATGACCTTGGCAATTTCTTCATCACTAAATTTTAATTGTCTAAATACTCTTTTACAATAGTTTGGATCAAGTGTCTTTTTACCCATTAATACTGGTGCAGAATACCTTCTATCATTATAATATCTTGAGTAGATGGCATGATCAGTCCTCTTTTGCCTTACAAAGATTGCTCCACCTTTTTCCAACAACTTAATAAATTGTTTGCTGGACATCGATGGAATTTTAGACATAAACAGGCACCTCGTGCACTTCAAACGGTCTAAAATATAAGACATCCCCTGATTTACCATGCCACTCAGGCTCTGTATCCCGTAAGAATTCTATTAATTCTTTAACAGTAATAGGTTCAGCAACTGTTTCCGGATATTCATTAATATCTTCCAGGTAAATTTCTATTGCATCTTTTAAATTTCTTTCAGCATCCGCCAGATCAACACCACTTGCGGAAACATTTAATTCCAGGCATATGGCAACATATTCTAATTTGCTTTTCCTCATTATTACGGTATATTCTTTTTCAGCTAACATTCTTTTTGCCTCCCAGTACAATAATTATTAACAGAAATAAAAGATGATAAAAAGAGGAGGAACAGCAGCACCCCATCCTTCTTCAAATGTAACAT
>MHZA01000110.1:2329-8147 GCA_001828595.1 Planctomycetes bacterium RIFCSPLOWO2_12_FULL_40_19 | reverse complement strand
GGCTGCGGCAGAATTTGTTTGAGACGTTTTCGACTTTGATTAATATTTCGCTATCGCTCATGTTTTTGTCTCCTTGTACCTGGTTCTTGGTTTTTTGTTGCTTTAAATACTTTATGAAGGCGCCGATTTCGGAGCTTGCATTACTCGCTAACATATAAATCTCATCAAAAGTTTTTTTTGTTATATAAATTCATTAATTTCTTGAGAGGTAAACTTTTTCATAAGATTTCAACCTCACCTGACTCGCTGATAATTCTATCTTTGGTTAATATACTCACATGATAAAATCTAGCCGTGGCTACAATGATGCGGTCATGTATCTCCTCAACCTCTTTGATCTGGATGGTTTCATCAAAGATCTCAAGTCCGAATCCTACAATTTTAAATTCTGGCTCCTCCTGTATCAATCGGTACATTTCAGAAAAGTCTAATTCCACCCGACCTTTTTCAGCTATATCCAGAGCTTCTGCTAAAACTATGGTAGGAACTAACAATCGCCCACTTTGATTACGAGTAGAGTCAATCTTTTCTCTAATCTCCTTGCGAAGGCGTTTGCTACCAATGAAATACCAAATAAGAACATGTGTATCAAGGACGTATAGCATATTCTTCTCCTTATTCCTCATATGTTATTTAGATTACGAAATAAGTTGCGTTTACTCTCCTCGATCGTCTTCTCAGTCACATCTCCACCTTTAACGCTGCCAAATAGAGATGTTTTTAATTTTTTTGGTTTCTCTCTGACCGCAAAACTGCGAAGTATGTCTCTTTTAAGCCTTATCAGTTCCCGTTCTAAAACATCAATGTGTTTCAGAATTGTTGCAGTGTTTAGTTTATTAGCCATCATTCTCACCTCCTCCGCTGTATAAGTTTCCCATAGAGTTTTTTTAGAAGAATTAACAAATTCAACTTGCCCAATGCTATTTACGGTCCGCTATTAGAAACA
Organism: Planctomycetes bacterium RIFCSPLOWO2_12_FULL_40_19; assembly: GCA_001828595.1. Taxonomy (GTDB): domain Bacteria; phylum Planctomycetota; class Brocadiia; order Brocadiales; family Scalinduaceae; genus Scalindua. Next base: position 7,201 of record MHZA01000110.1, on the reverse strand, counting down.
ACGATCATTCAATACCAAGCTCTTCTTTTAAAGTCTTTTCGCTAATTGAAGGTTCAATGCCAAGAGAAAATGTTTGCCTGGCAAGTTCATCTTCAGGAACACCAGCCAGCTCGGTTGCTCGTCCAAAAGAGATTTTCCCATCGCAGTACTTGTTTAATGCCCTCTTTATTTTGAGAAATCGAATACCTTCAAAAAGTACCTCTTCCAAAACCTTCTCTTTCTCTCCTTCCAGACCATCCAAAAGGTCATTGGAAAGTGTTATTGTTAATTTCTTCACAACTTTTCTCCTTCATTATAAAAAACATAATTTGATAGTGGGTTTAATAGCCCAGAATTCATCTTTTCGCAGATCTTTATGACTATTGCTGCGCCCGATGAGTTCAGAACCAATATCTTTCATGCCGTACCAGAGACTGCGCTTAAGCCTGCGGCAGAATTTCTTTGAGACGTTTTTGACTTTGATTAATATTTCGCTATCGCTCATGTTTTTGGCTCCTTGTACCTGGTTCTTGGTTTTTTGTTGCTTTAAATACTTTATGAAGGCGCCGATTTCGGAGCTTGCATTACTCGTAAAACTACTCTAATCTCTCAATTACAATATCCTCAATTTTATCAAGCACATCGATAAGTTTAACGGGTTTGTTTTCCTTCACACCATCTGGTAAATGTACATGATGAGGAAAAGTCCTTAACTCTTTATGGTGTGGTGCATTGTCCCATCTGGATATCAGATTATTCCTTTCATCCATATAGTGAAATCGATACTGTCTCTTCTCCTCAAAGAATATTTCTTTAAAATGAAGAACGGAACCATCCTTGAACACGATATTTCCACCTATGTTACCAATATCAGCATCTTCATCATATTCCGTGTCAATACTTTCTCGCTCTATCAACCATTCTAGCTTTGCGATCCTCTTTTTGATCTTTTCAAAATAGTGAATGGTCATAAAGACATTCCATCTATTATCTTCTTCTGCTCAGTTATTCTATTATAGGCTTCATACACAAAAAGCCAATCAAACCATTCCTCATCATCTCCAAGTTTTCCCGTATTGAACTTATTAAGGAACGTTTCGCTTTTCATCTTGTGTTTGTTTTCAAAAGCTTTTAGACGCTTAAGATAGTTTCCCGCCTTTACTGACAATAGTTTCTTTTTAAAAACTATGCCAGATTTCAATATCTGCAATTCCTCATCCTTTATTCTTATTTGTTCCATATTATTCTCCATATTTCTGTTTTGTTTCTAATCTTAGTTAAGTTTTTGGTACTAATAAATTGTTAAGATTTATACTAACCTCCTATGTGGCCTACCCGCCTGTACCTATTCGGGCAGGTAATCCATAAAACGCCTCACTTCATTCCCCTTAACAGTTCTGTAACAGTAAGTGATCAGGTTACAGATGATAACTCTACTTTCTCAATTCTTAATTTGAGTTCCTTCAAATGGATTTTGACTCATTTCTTCAATAGCTTTGTTTATTTTTCCTGCAATCTTTTTCTCAAGATTTTTATAGTATTCAGCAGCTCTCTTGTGAAGGAAAAGCTTATACATCACGTTTTACCTTTTCCCATGGTACAAACTCGTCCAATCTTTCCTTCTCAATCGCCTTTTCAGCTTCCTCAATTTGTGATGTAAGCTCACGGCTAGATAAGACCTCCAGTGTTGCTTCCACTTCCTCCTTTTCCTTAAGGAAATCCAGGAAGTCTATTGCAACTTTTATTTTTTCCGGTGACAGTTTCTCTATGGTTTTCTTAGCACGACTCTTTAATTCTGTAGTATTTTGCATTTCTACCTCCAAAATTGATCTGATATACTTTTTCAACTTCTTTACTTGTGATGTTAACTCTTGGCACAAGCCTTCTCACTGAATTCGTAAAATTCTGAAGGAGCAGATGAACTCAGTAAAGATTTGAACCTTTGATAATATTCTTCAATTACCTTATCAGGAACCTGCCTTGGAATAAAATCATCTTCCTCATCGGGCACTACGAACTAAGAACACTTTAATACTTTTAACCAGGAAATGTTTTTCATTTTAGTCATTTGTTATTGGTCGCCCGCCACACTGCCCGTCAGGCAATCTGGTCATATGAGTCAGCAATGAATTTACGCAGCAATTAGTTCTTCCAAATGGGTTGCATGGATTTTCAACATATTATCTCTTACGTCAAGGATCAGGTTTATCGGAGATATTAACAATAGTTTTAATAGCTGTTTCCTTCTATCGCAGGGTAACCGATCCAGATTAAGTTTTGTTTTTTGTTGTAATAACTTTGAAAAGGAAAGCACTGTTAATCCTATTGCTTTCTTAAAACCTTTATCCATAGAAAGAATAATATTTTCATTTAATTCTATAGCCGTTCTTTTTTTTGGAGTTGATATTGAAAATATTACGTCAAGAATATCTCCTTCAGCGTCATAATTAATTTTGATTCCACTCATGATTGTCCTCCATGGATAAATACCTGATAAGCCGTTAAAATAAAATTATTTTTCTTCTCTTTCACAGTTTTAAATTTTACCACAGCAATTATATGATTAAAACCTTTTTCAAGATTGTGGAACCGCTTATAATACTTATGCTTTGTTTGATCAAAAGGGTCTTGTTTTCTACTCCCTTTTTTTATAGTATCAATAAGTTCTTTTTTGAAGTTTTACATTTCTGGATGTGTTTCGACAATATGATCCCATCTTTCATTTGTAAGATATATTAAATTTCTTCGCTTATCATAAGTCTCTATTAATTTCATTCAGGCAAAGATCAAATAAAGGTGTTTTCACCACTCTTCCCTTGATATCAAGCAAATATCTATAAAAAAATTTTAATTTCTCTTTAATACCAACTAAGAACTATACCCCCATAACTCTATAACACACGTTCTTATAAATTATGCGCTCATTCTTTCTATGAGGATGGGCAGTGCTATGTGATAAATCATCCAGGCAATAAATAGACCTAAGATTGTTAATAAGCTGACAACCAGAAACGGCCCTATATTGGCAACAACTCCTTTTGTTAATAAATCACGAGCGCCTGTGAGTATGGGGCTAACAGGATTAAGAGTTGTCATTAATGAATAAGGAAACGATTGCGGCGGCGAATAGACAACCGGCGTCAGGAAAAACCAGAATGATGTAACTACGATTAACCCCTGCGTAACGTCTGTGTACAGTGTGCCCAGCGGGGTAAGTAATAATCCGATAGCCATTCCCAACAGTATTAATATAAGTATGGCCATCGGGGCCATTAAAAGCCCCCACGTGAGCGGCACCTTGAAGTATACAAAAATACCCACAATAATTATTGATTTTATGAGCAGATTGAATAAAACATCATAAAATGCAGAGACAATCAGCGCCTCGCGTGGAAAATTGATTTTTGCCAGCATTGGTTTCGCCGCAATAACAGACTTTAAAGGAGCGTTAAGACTCTCAGTAAACACCTGCCATAACGTTGTCCCAACCATAACATAGACAGGAAAGGAAATATCAGTCTCACCTAAATTGACAACTTTCTTTGACTGCAGGATGATAAAGACCAGGCCGGTAATAATCGGCGGCAGAAATGCCCAAAAGATGCCAAGCATACTCTGCCGATATCTGGCAGAAATATCCCGCACAAATAGTCTCCACGCCAATTCACGTGAGTCTTTGAGTCCCTGCAACATAGAGCGGATCAACCGATCCGGTGTGTGCATCTGAGATTCCGGTGAGTAAACAACTGTCTGTAAGTCTTCAGCGTTATTAATTGTGTTTTCTCTGTGTGACATTTTTTCATTGTTTGGCAGAATAAAAGGCTAAAGCCTTAACTCCATTATAGACTTAGCGCCGGATTTCAATATTTTAAAATACTAGCTTGATGCCAATATTTCAACAATTCTCTCTGCTGATTTGCCATCCCAGAGTTCGGGGATTTTGTTTTCACAAGTCATTCCGTTTAATATCTTTTCTGCTTCTTGTACAATTTTTTCCTTCTTAGTACCGACCAGTATATTAGTCCCCTGCAATACCGTGACAGGCCTTTCAGTATTTTCTCTTATTGTCAGGCACGGAATTCCTAACACTGTGGTCTCCTCCTGTATTCCTCCTGAATCTGTTAATATGAATCTGGAGTCAGACATAACTTTGAGAAAATCAAGATATCCAAGCGGACCACAAAAGGTTATATTTCCATTAAAGTCACCGTTTAATTTGTCTATACTGATTTTTGCCCTCGGATGAACAGGAAAAAGTAAAGGTATTTTTGTTGAAATTTCGTTTAACGCATTAAATATTTCCCTGAGTACTACAGGATTGTCTACATTTGAGGGCCTGTGAAGTGTTATTGCTGCATAATTTTGTTTTTGGAGGCGAAGTACATTAAGAATATTGGACTTTTGCGATATTTCCTTATGTTTGAGGAGTGTATCAATCATAACATTGCCTACAAAAAATATTTTATCTTTAGAGACTCCTTCTCTTTTGAGATTTTCCCCGGCGCTTTTCTCTGTGATAAATAGAATGTCTGAGATCGCGTCAGTTAGAACCCTGTTAATTTCTTCAGGCATCGACCTGTCAAAACTTCTCAATCCGGCTTCAACATGAATGATTTTGATATTCAATTTGGAAGCAACCAGCGCACACGCAATTGTAGAATTCACATCACCGACTACTAAAATATGTGTGGGTTTCTCGCTTAAACAGACCTTTTCAAACCTTTTCATTATTTCTGCCGTCTGCTCCGCATGAGACGCTGAACCAACTTCAAGATCGATATCAGGCTTTGGAATTTTTAAATCATTAAAGAACAACTTTGACATACTTACATCATAATGCTGACCTGTATGTACCAGAAGATGCCTGATGTTTGGAGCCGACCTGCCCGAACT
>MHZA01000110.1:0-2323 GCA_001828595.1 Planctomycetes bacterium RIFCSPLOWO2_12_FULL_40_19 | reverse complement strand
CCGGATGAATTCGTTCGCCAGCCCGACAAATCCGTTCTGGCGGGGACGGGTCGGGCTGGCGAACGGCGCCCGCCCGGCCATGCCGTTCGGACGGGTAGACGGGCGGGCAGGCGGGCAATTGATTATGGCTTGTAATAGCATCAATTATAGGCGCTATTTTCATAAAATTTGGGCGTGCGCCAACCACACAGATTATTTTCATCAAATGCCCCTTGCCACCATAACAGGTTTAAGTATATTTTTCTCCATACATCTTAATTACGAATACTTTCAAGGTGTACACTATTTCTCAGCCTGATCCCTTTCTCTGCACAACTGCTTTGGTAAATAGCTTCATACTTCTCAATCATCTTCTCTAAAGAGAAATTACTTTTAAACAGATTAAACGAATGCCTGGCAAACTTTTTTTGCAGATTTTTATCCATCATTAACTGCTTTATTGCATTATAAAGTGACAAAACATCCTTTGGTTTAACAATCAATCCATTCCTGCCATTTTTAACAACCTGTCTGTTCCCGCCTACATCAGTTGCTACAATTGGTAATGATGCGGCAGTTGCCTCAATGAGTACAAGGGACAGGCCTTCTCTTTCCGAAGGAAGAACAAAAATGTCAAATAACTGCATAACTTCACTTACGTCAAACCTGGGGCCAAGAAAAGAGACATTTCGTTCTATCCCTAACTCCATTGTTTCCAGCTTCAAATCATTTAGCAGTTCACCTTCTCCTATGATTAAGAGAAGAACATCAGGAAATTCCTTTACGAGAAGTTTTATCGCCTTTATAAGATACGTTAAACCTTTTTCATTAGAAAGCCTCCCAACAAAACCCAGAACAGGATTTAATGTATTATCAATGCAAAGCTCCCTTTTCTTTTCTTCGATATTAATTTTGTCCAGGTATTTTATCCCATCAATCCCATTCTGAACAACTTCTATTTTCTCCGGCTTTATTTTTTCGTATTTAACGAGGTCAGCTTTAGTACTTTCGGAAACAGCAATCATCCTGTCTGTGAAATGAGATAACAACCATTCTGCATACATATAGCGTCTTTTGTCAGGAAACCTGCGGGCATGGTCTGTATGAATTCTCACCGGAACATTTGCCAATATTGCTGCTGTTATACCGTCCAGCAACGGCTGGGTATTGTGGGTATGAATTAAATGAGGTTCTTCTTTCTTGAAAATCTTAAATAACTTCCAGAAGCTTAAATAGTCAACACCATTATGTATGGCAGGTAGCTTTATAACCTTTATACCCGCTTCCAACAATTCATCCTCAAAAGGACCTCCTTCCCTCAGCGCACATACTGATACCTCAAATTTAGTTTGATCAATATTAAGAGCAATGTCTGATGCAACACGCTGTAAACCTCCAATATTCAGGTCGTGAGTAATTTGCATTACCTTGATTTTGTGTGTCATTTTGAGTTGTATGCAGCAATCCACTTACTTACAATTTAATGCATTTTATTGATAATGGTTGTAAATCGCCGGTTGATTACCCTACCTAAACTTCATGAGCTTATAAATTCATAAAGCCTTAAGTATGATTCTGCCATATGCTTAGAGCTAAAATATTTTTCTATAGTCTGTTGTGCAGAGTTTGCCAAATCCTCTCTCAATTTCTGATTATTTAATAGATAGATACACTTTTCAGCGTAAACAGCCGGATTACGACTATCTACTAATATACCATTTTCTTTATCATTAATAATTTCCGGAATCCCACCAACCTTTGCAGCCACTACAGGTATCCCGGATGCCATTGCTTCAAGGATAGTCAATGGTATTCCTTCAAAGAGAGAAGTATTGAGATAAATATCAAGTGAATAATAATATGGAAGTGGATTTTGTAGAGGAGACAAGAACTCAACATTATCTTCTATATTCAGTTCTTTTGCTTTTTGAAACAATCTTTCTTTCAAGGGGCCACCTCCAAGGATACTAAACCTGATATTTCTCATCTTCTTCCTAATCTTTGCGGCTATTTCAAGAAATAATTCAAAATTCTTTTGAGGCATCAAGCGGCCCACCGTACCGATATGAAAAACACGATTGGCCGACTGGTTAACTGGCCGACTGGCCGAATGAGTATGATGTAGCATTTCTATACCGTTATGAACAACCACTGTTCTGTTTTCTTCAAAGCCATGTTTCTGTATTAACACATTTTTGATATCTTGAGACACAGGCGCTACACGAGTGAAGAAATTCCTCAGAATAAAGTAATCAATCCTCGAAATTAATCCTATTCTGTTTCCGTTATTCTTTTCAAAATATTCAACCCCCCAACCATGATAAGTGGCTATCAGTGGTTTTCT
>MHZA01000109.1 GCA_001828595.1 Planctomycetes bacterium RIFCSPLOWO2_12_FULL_40_19 | reverse complement strand
CCGATAGCATGACCGATCTCGTGTGCCGCTACCCTAAAAATAGTAAAACCAGCCTCAGGGTCAGTAAGAACCCATGTTTCAGCGATATCAAAATGGATATCACCAGCCGCTGTAACACCATTGACAGGTGGGAAAAAACCGTGTGCCAAAACACTTCCCGCCCCATCAAAAGAGTGACCACCAATACGGATATGGCCCGAAGCACCTGGTACATCAAAAGGTTCACCTAAATCCGGTACTTCTAAAAATGTAATATCCGCAACCGACGACCAGGCGCCAAAAGCCGATTCTATCTCTGCCTTGAACCCGACAGGCATAAAACTAGATAGCGCAGTACTAAAACCATACGGTTCAGAAGTTAAATCAACGCCCGTACCCATAAGGCTCCATGTGACTGTTCCGCCAGGAGTACCAAACCCGGGAGTCCCCCATTTACCGGGAGTCGTGGGACCGATCACATAGGCCGATGCCGAACCTAAAAAAGAGAAAAATGATACACACACAAACAATAATACTAATATATTACGTCTTAATGTCAGCAGGTCTGTTCTTTTCATAACTACAACCTCCTTCTTATACAAACTATGAGTTAAAGTAAAATATTAGATTCTTAAACTACACATTAGTCACAGATCGTTTTTGAACCTCTCGTCTCTGCTTTTGCCTCCACCATAAATATCTACCAGCCATTCCAGACAGACAAATTCCGAAGAGTACAATGGTAGATGGTTCGGGCACAGGTGTAAACAGGTTACCCGTCTTCGCAAAAACCGAGAAGGAGTCCCAGATGCCGGTATCGATGCTAAACCAATCCTCTACCGTCAGCGTCCAGTCGCCCACAGGGTTTTCACCCCAAAAAGCGTTAGTCGTGAACGTCCAGTCGAGGTTGTTGATTGAGTCCGTTATGTTTCGGTACATGAGGCGGCTGGTCGTCCCCCAGGGTGAAGTCAACGTTGCCTGCAAGTCCCCGCGGTATGTGTGCGTGATACCCAGATCTATCTCGATCTCCTCGAGCATGCCCGATGTGGAGAGGGAAAACTGCCGCGAGAGCGTACTGGGTGTCACGCCGCTGGTAATTGCGTCAAGAATTGCTGAGCCAACTGTAATAAGTCCGGTGGTCTCAGTCACCAGAGGAGAAACGCCACCGAATAACTTTGCATGGGTAACGAAGGCGTCTGCGTTAATGAGGCCGAAGCCGTAGTTCTGGTTGAACTTATATCCAGCAGCGTTTGCCGTCCAGCCTCCATCGCTGGTTTCGGTCGCATCGAACTCATCTACAACGACGCTTGTCATGGCCAGCAGGTGCTTCGCCATGCGGACGTCTAGATTATCGTTGGCCTGCTTGCTAAGGGCCATAATCCCGGAAACCAGTGGCGCAGCCGAGGAAGTTCCGCCAAAGATGCTAGTATAGTTAGTATCGGCAAAAGAATCTCCGTCGCCGCTGCCAGCGCTATTATACCCGTTATTGCCGGTTCGATCGGTCGTGGTGATGCCAACTCCGCTCCCGCTGGATGGAGCCGTAACGAACACGTTTGCTCCCCAGTTACTGTATGACGCGAACGTGCCGTTCCAGCCGAGCGCCGCCACAGCGATAGTCTCCTGCACGTTCTGCATGTGTTTCTTATTTGCATCTCCGTCACTCCCACTAAATAAGCCGTGGTCGTCACGCTCATTACCAGCGGCAAACACGTGGATGGTACCTGCCCCGGCGGAGGTCTGCAGGGCATTGACCTCGGGTGTAGAGTCTATATATGGCGCACTGATTCCGTAGCTATGATTCTTCACCTTGATGTTCGTGTTGGCGCCGCTTGAATGATAGAGCGTAGCGTCGACGAACATCTGCGTGGTCTGATTCGCAAAGTCAATACGCAGACCAGCCAGGCCTGCTTCCGGAGCAGCGCCGGTTACACCGAGTGCGTTTCCCCCGCGAGCCGCCGCAACTCCTGCTACGGATGTTCCGTGGTTATCGTCAGCAAACACCGGAGACGGATCTCCGTCATTCTGGCCAAAGTCAAAGCTGTCCGCAGCCACGTAATTGGGAGAGAGGTCAGGGTGGTTGTGCTGCAAACTATCGTCAACGATCCCAATCGTCACCCCCGCACCTGTATAGCCATTCCCCCACGCAGAAACAACGTTTGCATCCGGACGAGCCAAGTGGTCCAAGTGCCACTGATTCGAGAAGTATGGATCATCCGGAAAAAAATACCTGGTATTAAGAACCGGCCCCTGAACCAACCCCCGATAGGCATCCTTCGTACTTAAGGCCTTTGCCGACTGCTGGATGGCCACACTCATTGTTACAACGATAATTATAATTAAAATAAACCTATTTTTCACTATAGTCATTTCAGAACTGTTTCCATGTTAATATATATAAACTTTTGACGTTATGGTATCAACGTTCAACATTTGAATCAATAGAAAAACAAGATACTACAACATCTCAGATTTATAGCCCTGTTGAGTTTAGTCCCGAAGAGTGGATGTCATTATCCACAACAACTCAATTGAAGCATACTCACCTTTTACCCTGTACCTTTTATTCTGCTTATTATTATTTTTTCTATTAATTCCTTTGCATCCTCCGCCTCAGGAAACGTGCTGCTAATTTTAAGAGCGCGTTCCATCTCTGTTATGGCTTCTCTCTCAAGCCCCTTTTTGTAATATGCCATTCCAAGATGGTAACGTATAGTAGGATTCCATGTCGCGTTCCGCACGGCAGCTCTTAGCGCTGAAACAGCCTTGTCATACATACCGCCCATATAATAAATCCATCCAAGTGTATCTACTATGGCAGGACTGTTTGGAGCAAGTTCATTTGCTTTTTCAGCCAACTTTAATGCTTCATCAATTTTGTCCTGCATCTTTGATGCAAATAACCATGCAAGGTTATTGTAAGCCACAGGAGAAGCCGGGCTTAGCTCAATTACCTTTCTATAGGCGTTGATTGACTCCTCAAGCATACCCTTAGACTCCAGTAGTACACCCATATTAAGAAATGCGGCAACGTTATTCTGGTCAATACTTATGATTTTTCTATACTGTGACAATGCTTCATCTAACGCCCCATTGCGATAGTATATGCCTGCAAGTTTGTTGTACGAATCTGTAAGTTCCGGCTCTAATTCTATAATTTTCTTACACATATCTATTGCCTTATCTTTTTCTCCCATGAACAAAAGAGGGTCTATCTGTGCTTCGTATGCAATCGTGTTGGCAGGGGCTATTTTTGTTATTTTGTCGTATTCTCTTACAATACGGTTGAACCATCTATTATTGGTATATGCCAAGGCGCGGGCTAAGTGATATGGAATTTTATCTGCCAATTCCTTATCCAGGTTACACAACTCCACCAAATCCAGGTATATGCGTTTTTGTGCGTCATTCAACTTTATCATGCCTTTCAGATGCCGCCCTGCATTTTCAAGCTCACCTTTGGCCAGATATAAATTTACCATACACAAATTTGAAACGGTGCCATCCGGCTGAATATTTAAAGCCTTCATGCAAGCATCCTTAGCTCCCTTGTAATCTTTGTTCATTTGATAAACTATAGCTAAATTACACCATAATAAACTATTTTCTGAAAAGTTCTCTACCCCCTGTTTGTATGTTAAAATAGCATTATCATACTCCTCAACATCCATGTACAATATCCCCAGATCATATACATTCAATAATTTTGAGTTATCAGGCAACACTCGCTTCAATTGGTTTATCGCCTGCGGCACTTCTTCATTTCCTACATAAATCTGTGCCAGTACAGAACGAGCAGTTGGATTATCAGTCTCTATGCTCAGGGCATTCATCGCCGCTTCCTGTGCTTTAACATTATTGTCCAAAGCTATATAGCTTCTTGCCAGGGAGATATGGACGTTTACGTTGTTTGGATATTTCTTTATTATTGACTCGAATTCAGTTACGGAATCTGAGTATTTTCCCATTAAAGCGTAAGCGTTTCCCAGCCCAAAACGGGCTTCAACTGCATCAGGATTGACCTTCAACGCAGATTTATAAAGAAGCGCTGCTATATCAGGTTTGTTTACAGCTATGTTGATATCTGCAAGATTTAAAAATGCCGGAATAAAATCGGAATTTATATCAATTATTTTGTTGAATTCGAATATGGCGTCATTTATCAGGCCCTTCCTCATATAAGCCATTCCCAAAATATTAAGTATACGCACATCTACAGGCCTGGTTTCTAATGCTTTCTTACAGTATTCAATGCATTTATCAAAATCACCCTGAGCGAATTTCATCCTGGCCATATTAAAATGTCCTTCAAAAGTATCACCCCTTAATTCGATCATCTTCGTAAACTCTGATTCTGCTTTTTTATAATCCTCCTCCGCAAGGCTCACTTCACCCAATAAACTATGAGCTACCAAATTTTCCGGATCGAGTTCTATAACATCCTCAATCATCTTTGCCGCTTTTTTCGCATCACCCTGTTTAACAAGTATCCCTGCCAGCGCTAAACGCCCGGATATGGATTTATTATCTATACCAATCAGATTCTGATACATTGAGATTGCCTCATCTTGCTTATCTGTCAAAAGATACGCCCTGCCCAGGTCATAATAAGATGACGCAAATTCCGGTTTATCCTTTATGATTTCAGAATATACTGCAATCGCCTCCTCATTTCGATTTGTATTGAGGTAAGTATTAGCAAGGATTACTTTAGACACTATATTTTCAGGGAAAATCGCTATGGCTTTCTTGCACTCGCTGATTGCCAAATCAAAAAGACCACTCTGTCTTGCAAATACTGCTTTATTCAGCGCAAACGTAATTTGCTTCCCTTTTTCATGATTTAATTGGCACAAATCCAATAATTCTAAATATGCTTTTTTCTGGTCAAAGGTAAATGAAGGGATTGATTCAACTTGTTCCTTTGCTTTACTATATTCAGCATTAGCTGCATAATTATTTGTTAAGACAAGTTTAAAAGAAGGAATTTCAGGGTTTAATTCGATTGCTTTCTTGCTGTATGAGATAGACGTGTCGTAGTTTCCTTTTTGTTGATACGCAATAGCAAGATAGAGGTATAATACGGCATTGTCTGGAAGAAGTTTAAGCGCTTTATTGTATAAATTAATCGACTCGTCTGTCTTTCCCTGCAGGAAATACATTCTGGCTAATGCATAACCCTGAATATAGTCAGGGTTTATCTCCAATGTCTTTTCATGAATCTTTGCCGCCGTATCAAAATCACCATCCTTCTCATAAAGACTTGCCAATACAGTCCTCGCATGTAAGCTGTTTGGATCTATGGAAATTATTTTTTCCAGCGCTTTCCTTGCCTCTACATTATTTTCAGTTACTATGTAAGCCTTTGCAAGATTTAAAAGGGTATCCGTCGAATTTGGGTTTATTTCAATGCCCTTTTTAAATTGTTCTATTCCAACCTCGAAGCTGCCACGCCTTATGTATGCAAGCCCCAGTACATCATATATTTTTGTTGCATTTGGATTTGTCTCAAGGATCGCCTCACACTGACGGATACACTTACTCAATTGACCAGAGGCAAGGCTCAAATAAGCCATGTTAACTTCACCAATAGACGGCTTTAGTTTAATAACCTTATCAAATTGTTTTTCAGCGTTTTCGAAATCCTGTGTTTTCACGTATGCAAGACCAAGCATCTGGACAGCATCCACGTTATCAGGTTCGAGTTCAAGTATGTCTTTACACAACGTAATTGTTTCCTTTTGCCAGCCTTCTCTTGATAGAAGTCTTGCAAGGCCCAATTTTGCAGGAATGAAGTCCGGCGACAGTTCTATAGCAGTATTAAATTCGGTCTTGGCTGCTTCCACCAGTCCCTGCTCTGTTAAGGCAAGCGCCATAAAATAATGTGGCTCCACCATTTTAGGCATTCTTAAAATTGCTTCCTTTAAGAGGGAAACAGCCTGCTTGTAATCCTTTCTTTGTAATAGCACACTCCCTTTTACAAAATATACTGCCGGTGGCAGCGCCGACGGGCTTAATTTTGCCGCCTTCTCTGCCGCAGTAAATGCATCATCATATCTGGACATTTTCAAGAATAAGAGCCCTAATTGTGCGTGTGCAATCAAGTCTTCGGGCTTCTTCTCCAATATCCGCTTTAAAGATGCAACTGCCGCATCATTCTTGCCCTGCTGTTCATATATCGTTGATAAGAGAAACAGAGCGTGGTAATTGTCAGTTTCGAGTTCTGACAAAATCAAATCACATTCTTGCTTTGCCAGATCCAACTCTCCCTTATTCATGTACAGCTTAACAAGGGCAATATGCGCCGGGACAAAAGCATTATTAAGTTTAATTATGTGTTTATAGTCTATTATGGCATCATCAATTAATCCTTGTGAAAAATGAATCTCTCCTAATAAAGCGTAAACCTGTCCGAAATTTGGATCTTTTTCGATTATTTCCCTGCATATATCCTCTGCCTCCAATAACATTTTTAAAACCAACGATTCACCCTTGCCAAGCTTCCTTAACTCAACTGCCTTCGTATATTTAATGACTGCCAGTTGGAGATGTGCATCAGAGTAATTTGGTTTGATTTTGAGCGCCGCATTGAACTCAGCTACCGCTTTATCAAATTCCTTTAACTTTGAAAGTGACATACCCAATTGAAAATGAGCATTTATATTATCAGGATTCTTTTCTAATTCTTTTCTAAACTCAGCAACAGCTTCTGTATGTCTATTTAAATTTGTATATATTAATCCTTTTTTAAAGCTTTCTTTAACAATAACGGTGCCGGCAGATTTTCTCTTTACATACAAACCGTAAAAAGCTATCGACGCACACAAGGCTACAATGACCGGAACTGCCACAAACAGCGCCCAGAACTTCCAACTCCTGGCACTTTCTTTTTTACGTCTCTTGCGCTTTCTCTTAATATCGCCCATTACAAAACCCTTCCTTTACATTTCGTTTTTAATTTAGTAGGACTAACCAGGTTTCTTTACCCTAAATAAAGGCGTAATATACTATTTTAGTTATTAAATTGAAATATTAATTCTTGACACGCTAAGAAATTACTGAACATTAATCAATTACTTCTGATGGCTTCTAAAAGCTCTTTTATATAGTTAATGGGTATCGCATAGCTAATGCCGGTAGATATTTTATCGTTTTCCTTTGTTACCTTTACAAATGCACTATTCAACACACCTATCACCTCGCCGGTTTCAGGCAGAAACAAAGGTCCCCCGCTATTCCCGGGAAAAGCAATACAATCGAGTTGGAAGATTACATAAGGATCTTTTAATGCCTTTATCATCCTGTTTGAAAGTAAGGACGTATTCTGTACGGGAATTGCCATGGGACTTATATTGCTGATTATTCCCGTGTGCGTGGTAGGATGCAAGCCGAATACAGGACCGTATGGATAACCGCAGAGGGCGACTTGTTGTCCTTCTTCAATATTTGAGGAATCTCCTAACTTTACATGATTAAAACCACTCCCTTCCAGTTTGAGAATAGAAAGGTCATATTTTATATTCTTGGTTATAACTTTGGCTATAACCTTTTTTGAGTTTCCAACGTCAGGAAAGAAAGCATATAGATTGTCAATACCACCACTTTTGCTAATTACATTTATTACGTGCTCGGCAGTAATTGCATAACCATTTTCAGTAAAAATAAAACCGGTTCCATAAAAAGTTACTGGCGGCTTTGAAAGTGGATGATACGTGCCGACTGCTATGATAGAAGGCTTAATCTTTTTTATAGTCTCTACCAGCACATGGCCATAATCATGCGCAGCAACATTTCCACTTGTTAAAAGCAATAGTAATGCAAGACAAGTAAAGAAATGTAGCATATATCCGTAGAACGATTTCTTGTGAAATTCTTTTTTCATTTTTCACCAGATGTTAAATATCCCCGCCTTACGAATTTGCAACCTGTATCAAATATTTATGATATAATCTTATTGTCATATTATGATGGTTTCCCGGATGTTAATCTAATCAATAGCCACGAACAAAACTGTACATATTTTGAATATGACAAAACCTTAATTTTTCTGACTTATTATATCCAAATATGGCTACAAAGAAAAGTTATTTAACAACAAAAAGATGCCTTCTTACGGCAATTACTGCCACAAGTTTAATAGTGTTTTTTTTGTACGGCTTTTTCATCGAACCACGTAAGGTTAGATTAAAGACGGTTGAGATCAGAAACAAAGCCATGTCCTCAACGCTTAAAGACCTGAAGATAGTGCAACTTAGCGACCTGCATATTGGAAACAACGCGTCTATTCCTATAAATCGAACACTTGAAATCTTAAATGAACTTAAACCGGACCTGATATTATTAACGGGAGATTATGTTGATTGGAATGGGAGCAAACAGGCTTACGGCAACGCCATAACCTTCCTTTCACAATTAAACGCACCACTTGGCATATATGCCGTAATGGGAGATTCGGATTATTCTTTTTCCAGAAAATCCTGCGGGTTTTGTCATGAAGAAGGGAATACTCTGCCACCAACGCAACATCAAGTCAGATTTTTGAGGAATACCAAAGCTGTTGTTAAAATTGGAGGAAAAGAATTGTCTGTTATCGGGATAGGAACCGATTCTAATCATGCTTCCGGCTTAAATGAAGCCAATAACATACTTACTGAAATTGATAACCCTGCAATTGTCCTCTCTCATTTTTCATCTGTTTACAACAATATCAATGCGGAAAAAAATGTTATTGTCTTATCTGGCGACACTCATGGAGGACAGATATTTCTACCTGAATTTATATGGAAGGTTATCAAGAGAAAACCTGATACAGAACACAAGTATGGCTTATATCAGGATAAGAACAAATCGCTATACGTTACAAGTGGCATCGGGACATCAGATATACCATTTAGACTTGGCATGCCGCCTGAAGTCGTATTATTTGAATTTACGGAGTAACACTTATGTCATATACAAGAATTATATGTTTATTATTTCTTCTAATTCCAGCTTTTCCACTTTTGACAAGCTGCTCATCAAGGCAACCATTTTCTTACGATTTCGAAACGGAAGATACCCTTGACGCCCTCCTATGGGAATGCAAAACAATCTTCACCCTTTCAGACAAACACGCAACGTCGGGTCAAAAATGTCTGAAGATGGAACTATACCCATCTTCCTATCCCGGGATAACGCTGAATAAATTCAATCCGGATTGGTCGAAACGCACCACTCTCAAATTTGACATATATAATCAGGAAAAGATATCCCTTCGCCTGACCATTCGTATCGATGATACAAAGGACCCATCATACGGTAATAGATACAACCATACCTTTATTCTCGGACCAGGCTTTAATTACATTTCCATCCCTCTGAAAAGCCTGTATACATCCGGAACTAACAGAAACGTAAACCTTACTGACGTCCAACAAATAATCCTGTTTCTGTCAAGCCCAGAAGAGAAGCGGGTAATCTATCTCGATAACGTTAGATTGGAATGACTATGTATGATTAATAGGCAACACTCTTATTGGCTAAAATTCAATATATCCCATAGAATCTGGAATTAGTTTCTTAAGCTCAGGAAATTGTTCGATAATCCTGAAAATGTCAGCTAAATCCTTCTGCCTTTTACTTTTTCGTCTTTCTTTGTCCAGGAAGGCCCATATTTTCCCAGTTAAAATATCTTCAATTGCAGCGACCTTCATATCATAACCCATAACATTTTTTATGGTTGAACGAGAAATAAACTTTTGATAACGTTGATCAGATTGAACCTGTATCCGTAAGTCAGATCTAGGGCTTTTCAGATTAATGCTATGAGGAAAACGTTCTGTTTTGAAATAATTTCCTGCCTTCATTATTAACCGTTCAATTGCATCTGCAACAATTACAATATCTATATCTAAACTTACTACTGGTTCCACATAAGCGTTTACGCCTAAACCTCCGATAATGCAATAATCTATTCCATTATCATCTAATAATTTTAAAAAAGCCCCTATAACATCTTCATGCCCGTTAGATATTAAATTGATAAATTCTTTTTTAGTCATGCTGCTAAATCCTTTATAAGTATAAAGAATACTAAATTATAAAGCTGTTTTATTTTGGCTCAACCGGTCTCCGGCTCGACTCCGTCCGGTAAGGAACTACACCCCTGAGGGTAGAGTCTGCGTCCCGGAGAGGTTGTTACTTTAAAAAACCCTCAGCTTTGTTGTTATTAAACACTAGCCAAAATAAATTTGTTTCCATAGTTGAAAATTAACTAATTCCCATAACAGTTCACTATGATCCATCTCTTTTCTCAGGTGTTGCTCTACAATAGTATTTATAGAATTTCCGCAAAAAATATCACTATTTTTTAAGCTATCCCCTTTTAGCAAATCTATATATCGTCCCATGCCTTTCGAATCTCTGAACCAATCTGCTAAGGGAACACCAAAACCAGATTTTTTTCTATATATAATCTCCTCCGGTAAATAAGGACGAGCATATTCTTTCAAAAAATATTTTGTAGTATTTCTATATAGTTTATGTGTCACTGGAATTTTCATACAAAATTCTACATTCTGATGCGCCAGCATGGGCACTCGTGCTTCAACTGAAGCGCCCATGCTCATTTTATCTGTCCGGTTAAGGATAGATACCAAATACGTCTTTATCTCATAATAAAATAATTTCTGTAAATCGTTTCCACAAGATGCTTGATTAAGAATGTTAAACCTTTGTTCAAAACCAGATCCTGTTAATTCCTTATCCAGGCAACTGGATACCAAGTCAGGATTTGTGTATGTTGAATTATATACAATGGCTTTTTCTAAGGACATATCTATTACGCTATAAATTTTTTGAGCTTTTCTGTTTTTACTGTGTCTTAGAAGACGCTTTATTGATGATCGAAATAGTTTTGGTAATTTATAATATTTTTGTAAATATTTTAAGATAAAATATCTTGGATATCCTCCAAATATTTCATCAGCACCTTCACCGGTTAATACGACTGTAACAGATTCTTTCGCCAATTTGCTTAAAAGATATATCGTAACGGAGTTAGCATGATTTAAAGGCTCATCATGTAACCATATACATTTTTCAAGATTATCTGAAAACAACTTATTGTTTACCATGCATAAGTGGTGATTGGTGTGGTATTTTTCAGAAACCGTTTGGGCATAATCTGATTCATCATACTCTCTCTCTTCAAACCCTATTGAAAATGAATTGACGTTTGCATCGATTTTGTCTGAAGTAATAGCCGTTACCAGGCTGGAATCCAGTCCTCCGCTGTTAAAAGTACCAAGCGGCACATCGCTCATCAATCGTCTGTTTATAGATTGATGCATCAATCTATTGTAATCCCTTATCATACTGTTCATTGTCTTTGGGGTATCATTCCCCCGGTCTATTTCTTCAATATCCCAATACTTTTGTATTATCAGGTTCTTATTGCCGTACACAAGATAGTGTCCGGGTAATAGACTATATATATTTTTGAATAGCGTTTCCTTGCCTGCTAAATACTTAAAAGTAAAATACTCTTCTATTCTGCCATAGTTTATTTCTCTTGGCACTCCGGTAAATCCGAGTAATGACTTGATCTCAGATGCAAGCACAAATATTTCGTTTGATTTATAATAATACACAGGTTTTATACCCAGTCTGTCCCTTACCGCGTAAAGAAGTTTTTTTTTCTCGTCCCATATCACAAATGCAAACATGCCATCCAGTCTACTCACGCAGTTTATGCCTTCTTCTTCATAAAGGTGCACAATGGTTTCAGTATCGCAGTCTGTTTTATAAACATGGCCTTTAGCTACAAGTTCGTTCCTCAGGTCCAGATGATTGTAAATCTCGCCATTAAACACTATCCATATTGAATTGTCCTCATTGGCCATGGGTTGATGCCCGCCTGATATATCTATAATGCTGAGTCTACGGTGAGCAAGCCCGATACCTGGACCAATATAAATCCCACTATCGTCAGGTCCCCTATGATGCATTTTATCCCTGGCGCTTATCAATTCTTTCTCCCAGGCGTGTCCTGGGCAACCAGGAGCTACTATTGCAACTATTCCACACATTATATATTATAACCCAACCTGTCCGAGCCAGAACCAAAAAGGAGATAGGCGCCTAACAAAGCAGAGCATATCTCACGTATATTCTGGCTCGGACAGGTTGTAAAATGAAAACCTCCTCTACAGATACAATAAAAGTCTACCCGCCTGCTGTCGGGCAGGAAGACTTAACTCCAAAAAGCTTAAAATGGAAATTCCTCATATTAAATTATGATTCACAATTGTAATGGGACTTTAGATATTATCCATCTAAACTTTCCTGCTGATGTCCTGGGAATCGATTCTACAAACTGGATATCAATATCCATGTTATTACCCAAACGTTTTTTCATGGCATCTAAAAGCAATCTGGTATTCTCTTTCGTATATTCAGGAGTACGAACAATTTTTATTATAATGTGGTTGATATCTTCCTGAATAATCTGAGAAGCTTTCACGCCGTTCAGGGGTTTAAAGGGATGAGTAAGAACTGATGGAGAGATATATCCTCTGTCTCTGGTAACAATAATATCTTCGGCTTTAGTAGTCACATCCGACATCAAAGGCAACTCCCGTCCACATGAACAGCTTACAGGCAATATAGATGAGACATCATTTGTAGCATATCTTATAAAAGGCATACCATAATTGTGAAGACTTGTTCCAACCATCTTTCCCATTTTGTCTTTACCAACAGGTTCGCCTGAATTATTCATAAGTTCAACAATGCCATATTCCATATTGATATGGTGTCCGCAATGTTTTTCGCACTCGGTTGTGAATATTGTTCTTTCCGCCAATCCATAATAATCAAACACAGGACAACAAAACGCCTTTTCAATGATCCCCCTCTGAGCCTCATGCAATGTTTCAGATGAAGTAAGCGCTGCCTTTAGAGAGAATGTTTTATTATGACTTGTCAGGTACTTAGCCAGTATAAAAAGAGTTGATGGATAACCCTCAAGAACCAGAGGTTCATATTCTTCCAGCTTTTCCAGATAGAATCTGAGGTTTTCTTCAGTCATATGAAAGGCCGAAAGCCACAATTGATTATGGAGGTAATTCATTCTCCAAAAAGGTGGATTTTCCTGACTTATAGGAACAATGGTTCTGCCAAGAATAACGGCATATTTATCGCCATAATTTAAACCTGCCCAGTTTTTCTGCCTCCAATCAGCGACATTATTTACCAAACAACAGTGTTTATCCCAATAAAACTGAAGGGGAGACCCTGTAGTGCCGCTTGTATGTCCATGTCTGAGTTTACTTCTTTCAAATTTGCTAGAAATTAAGTTATCCAGATTCAATCTGACATCTTCTCTTGTTAGTACCGGCAGTTTGTATAAATCATTTACCGTTTTGAAATCAACATGGGTCAATTTCCTTTCTTTCATAATCTTCTGATAATATGGCACGGTCTCATACACGTGTTTTATCAGAGCCCTTAATTTTTCATTCTGAAGCTCGATTAGATCGCTATGTGAAAACCATTCTGTTTTATGCCAATATTCCAGCAGGTCATGGAATTCCCTTCCAAATCTCTCAAAATGAATACCTAAGGCATAGCCGTTTAATGCTAACTCCTGTAGCAATATCGGACTCTTTTCATAAAGTCTATCAAGCAGCTTACTCATTCCATTATTTAGTTTCCGTACGGAAACTATTTAGTAAGAAATGTCGGGGGTCCCCGCCTGAATGAAGAAGTCGGGCAGGTTACCCGACGATAATTATGATAACTTTGAATTCCATATACATTTTTAAATTAAAAGTCTAAAGACTTAACTCCAACACCTGTCTGCGTGCGACGCACAGGCAGGGAGGAATTTACCCTTTAGGGTTTTATTTGAGACATTGCAAACACAACTTTGAATTTCCTATACATGAACTTAAAAATAGGTTACAAACCCTCGCATAATGTTGCCAGTTTCCTGCCAATCTTTTCAAATGAATATTTGTCTTCGATCAACTTTCTGCCATTTAGCCCCAGCTTTTTGTTTAACTTTCTATTCTCAAAAAGAAGCTTGATTTTTTTAACATATTCTGCAGGGGAATCAGCGAATAAGACTGTTTCGCCATCTTTCACATCAATACCCTCACAGGCTACAGGATTAGCCACGATAGCTTTACCCATCGCAAGAGCATCCAGAATTTTAAGTTTAGTGCCTCCGCCATCACTTATAGGACACACATATACCGCTGCCCGGTCTATATACGGCCTGACATCATCTACAAAACCGGCAACCTTGAATCGCTTGTCTTCGTTTGCAAGATTAATAAGTCTAGCGGGAGGATCCCGTCCAATAACCGTAATTCGTATGTCAGGAATTGCTTCTGTCAACAACGGCCATACATGCCTGGCAAAATATAACATGGCATTACGATTAGGATACCAATTCATTCCTCCGGCAAAAACCAGACTGTTATTAAGCCTGTCACCACCCAGGGGATAGAAATATTCAACATCCACTCCATTAACAACTTCATTGACTTCTAATGAGGATATTCTTCTTAATATACGTTCAGAATCTACATGCGAACATGTAATGTTTAAGTCAAATTTGGGACACTCCCTGTTCTCATAAATAGCAAGCCTTTTACCTTCCTGATAGAAATATAATTTTTTCAGTAAGTTCCTTTCATTATAAGCCCTTCTCAGCATCATCTCAGATTCTATATTGTGATGATTAAGAATAAGTTTCTCCTTTTTGAACAAAGACAGATAAGGCGCCAGGCTGATGGTATCAAAGAAAACAAGATCGTAGTTGTTTCTGGAAAGCCTGTCTCTGAGTAAGCCAAACATGGCTTTATCCTTTAACCAGTTGATAGTATACGGGTCCCTGGTGAAAATACTTTTTAGCACAAGCAGCCACCTGCCATACTTTTTTCGTTCACTTGATATGGGTAATACTGAAACATTTTGACAGAACTTACTGAATTCGTTTATTGCCGCATCAAGCTCTTTTCTTGTTGGCAGCAATGCTTTCTGGTTGAATGCCACAAGGCTCACATCATGGTATTTTGATAGTTCTCTTATCAGGTTGTAACTTCTCTGCAGAACACCACCTTTAGGCGGGTATGGACACAGGTGCGATAACCACAATATTTTCATGACACATGAAGATTCTTTTAAATTCAGCCTTTTGGAGTTAAGTCTTCCTGCCCGACAGCAGGCGGGTAGACTTTTATTGTATCTGTAGCGGAGGGTTTCCCGCCTGAGGCGGGCAGGCAACCCTCCACACACAACGGATTCAATACCAATTAAACGTTCGTATAACCATCTTTTTGTTATACTTAAGTGGAGTAACTCTTTGAAATTCTCACTGTTGCTACAATTAATGCTGTCATGTACCAGTAATGGGCATAATACAATACCGAAACAAAGGTGGCAGAAGCAAAAAACCCCGCTAATGAAGCGATGAAAGCAAGTGACAAAGAATGCAAATAGCGCAAATCCGGATTATTATCTACCTTTATCTTTCTTAAAAAGAATACATCTTTAAGATTATAGT
>MHZA01000108.1:16060-37438 GCA_001828595.1 Planctomycetes bacterium RIFCSPLOWO2_12_FULL_40_19 | reverse complement strand
CTCCATTATGTCCTTTTCCAGCGCTCCCAGGACTTGATTTAGCCCTTCTTTAAAAGGATTGAAATGAAATTTTAACTGTTTGTTCATGCGGAGTTCTTTACAAAAAATACTTGTTTAATTTTTGAATGGCTTTTACCCTAATCCTCTCTCACAACTATATAAAGAAACGGTGACTTTTTTATACATTGTGCGATAGCAAAGAGGGGGAAATATGTAATTCTGAAAGTATTATATTCTACAGTATGTAGAATTTGCAAGTAAAATCTATACTGATTGATTAATTCGGCAAATGCCATCCTCTCATTTGGGGGTAATGCCAATTCTATAATTTTTAACCTTATATTTGTGTTAATAAAGACTTTAACATGTTACTCCGGATGTTAACAAAATATTCGGCCTTCTTCTAATTTTATATTTACACAAAATCTTTTTGTGAGTTTACATAGTCTGAAATCTCGTTTGACAGCTCAATCAATGCTTCTATCTCCAATTCTTCTCCCCTGCTTTCAGGCCTTATACCCACACGCTCTAAAATAGCCACTAAATCCTGACGTGTTTCGTTCTTCTTTATTCCATGACTTGCACAAAGCGACAACAGGCTGTTCGAAAGGGTCTTTCTTCTTGAGGAATATATTGACCTGACAACGTTCTGAAAACCTGGATAGTCACGTATCCTGTCGGCATATCTGTGGCGATTGACTGTCATCTTGACGATTGCGGAATCTACGAGCGGGACAGGCCAGAATACGTCGGGCGGCAGCTTCTTTAATACTTTCACATCGGCGAAAAGCTTTGTCATAATAGACAATACACCATAATTCATGGCACCCGGATGTGCTACCATCCTGTTTGTTGTATCCCTCTGCAGTGTCAATACCATCGTCTTAATGGGCAATACTTCCTGTAATAAGTCAATAATAACCGGCGTGCTGATATAATATGGCAAATTAGATATTACTTTGATGCACAAATCACCTGTAGAGCTGGCGGCGGTGTGAACGTAATCAGATATGGCCTCAACTATTTCCGGCTGGATATGGTGTTTTGATTTCAGGATATCCCTGTTAGTTAAAGTAACATTATCAAAATCCTTTAAAGTCTCGGTCAGTATTTCAAACAGCTTACGGTCCAACTCTACCGCAAAGACATGCCCTGCTTTCTCAGCAATCAACCTTGTTAATGAACCTGTCCCTGCACCTATTTCAAGTACCACGTCATTACGACTCAGTTCAGCAGTCTTAGCAATAAACTGCAATAAATTCTGATCTATTAAAAAGTTTTGTCCCCACTGCTTCCTGATACGAATACCTCGTTCTTCAAAAAGCAACTTAAGCATTGATTTTGTGTGAGGACTATTTAACGAAACTATGTCTTCGAATAACATACTTGAATTAACGCCTTCGGCGGACTATGATTATTAACTGTAGCGGCAATAAAAGTCTACCCGCCTGCTGTCGGGCAGGAAGACTTAACTCCAAAAGGCTTAAAATGGAAATTCCTCATACTATTAAAATATAGTTATGAACCCAGCTTGTTGCTAAGGGACCTCCCGTAATCCTGACAGGCCCGCATACCCTCTGTATCTTCCACTAAATGTTCTAACAGATTGAAAGAACCTAATGGCGTCATCTCCATCTTAAACACATGTTCCATTGTATCCCCGCCTGTACCTATTCGGGCAGGAAAGATATACTTAGGGCATTGATGCTGTGGGTGTATGAGCCAAAAGCGCCGCCTGCCTTTCCCATATTTGAATCTCTTTTTAGTCTTGTTTGTTACACTAGTGAATGTCTTCGTGTTTCTGCCATCACGATTGCCGTCTTTATCGCCTCAATCATTGAACCGGGATTTGCAATATCTTTACCGGCAATGTCAAAGGCTGTACCGTGTGTGGGTGAAGTCCTGATAATTGGTATGCCAAGCGTAATGTTTACTCCGGAATCGAAGGCGTGCATTTTTATTGGAATGGTTCCCTGGTCGTGAAATTGAGCCACTACAACGTCAAATTCTCCATTGAGCGCCTTATTAAAAACCGTGTCGGATGATAGCGGACCGAGGCAATCCATCCCCATTTCCTGTGCATGCTTTATTGCAGGTATGATGATTTTCCTCTCTTCGTTTCCGAAGCGATCACCATCGCCACAGTGCGGGTTTAAACCGCAAACGGCAATTCTTGGATTAGCTATACCAAAAAACATTTTAAGTCCTGTTGCAGTAGTCTTTATGGTAGAAAATACACTCTCCTGATTTATAAATCGAAATACATCTTTTACGGCTAGATGAGTAGTTACGAATGAGACCCTGAGTCCTTTTCCAACCATCAGCATTACGACATTTTCTGCAGCCGTCTTTTCCTTTAGCAACTCCGTGTGCCCTGCAAACTCAAAGCCCGCCATCTTAACGGCCTCCTTGCTAATGGGCGCAGTTACAAGAGCATCGATTTTGCCTTCCATTGCAAGATCAATCCCTTTCAGTATATATTCGACAGATGCCCTGCCGCTGTTTGGTAAGGGTTTGTGAAAAAGGGCATCTTGAACTGAGACGTTATCAAGGTCTAACAAGTTTATGATATTTGTTACACCACTATCTGCATTTAATGATGAATTATCAAGCCGTAACAGTTGAAGCCTTTTTGTTGTGCCTGGATTGCCATTAACCTCACGTAAAACCTTTTCGCAACCAATTATGACAAAATCAGCCTCAGCGCTTACTTCTTGTGATGACAGCGCCTTAAGGATCACCTCCGGCCCTATTCCGCAGGGGTCACCCATAGTTATGCCGATTAAGTTTCTTTCTCTGTTCTCAGATTTCATATAAACCCTTTTTTCTTCAACAAATCCTCTGTTATCACTGATGCGGCACTGTCATTAACCGTTAATATCCTTTTTACCCATTTACCTAACATATCGGTTTCTATGTTAACTTCCTGTCCTGCTTTTTTTAAACCTAATGTGGTCGCTCCAAGCGTATACGGAATAAGCGCAACTGAAAATAATCCATCTCTAATTTCCACAATCGTTAAGCTGATTCCGTCTACGGCTACAGAACCCTTTTTAATCATCATATTGGTTAGCTCTTTACTTACAGAAAACCATACGGTACATTGGCCGGGTTCATTTTCCACTTTATTAATAACACCAACACCATCTACATGTCCTGTTACAAAATGCCCTCCCAGTTTATCTCCCATCTTCAATGATCTTTCTATGTTTACGTTATCAGAAGTCTTTAGCCTACCAATAGTTGTTTTACTTAATGTTTCTGTAGAAACATCAAAATACACCTCCGAATCTTTTATCTGTGTCACGGTCAGACAAGCCCCATTTATGGCAATACTGTCACCGGGATTTACATCATCTGACAATGGACCAACATCAACGACAATAATCGCTGAACTTGCCTGTAATTTTACCTGTTTTACTTTACCTAAATGTTCAATTATACCCGTAAACATCTTAATCTTTTCCTTTTAATATCCCTAATACCGTTGTTCCCGCGGAAACCATTTCACCTTCTTTTACGGTTATTTCAAAATCTGCATCTTCAGGAATATATACTTCCAGCCTGGAACCGAACTTAATCATACCGAATCTCTTACCGCGTTCAACATTTTGCCCGATCGAACAGTCACATACAATTCTCCTTGCAACCTTTCCCGCAACCTGTTTTATCATTATCTTTGTCTTTTCATCATTGGTAAGAATTCCCATCATATTATGCTCGTTCTTCTCAGATGAATCCGGAGAACGGGCATCCAGGAACTTTCCCGGCACATGTTTTATAAATTCAACCTTTCCTCCATACGATATCCTGTTTACGTGAACACTGAATAAAGACATAAATATTGCAATCTTTAACGCCTTACACTTTAAATAGTTTTCTTCTCGTACGTGAGAAATTTCAACTATCCTGCCATCGGCAGGGGCCAGTAATTTCTCTTTACCTTCAGGAAGAATTCTGTGTGGATCTCTAAAAAAATACAGGACAAAGAACATACACAAACAGACAAGTATACTCACCCATGGATAAAAAAAGAGACTCAATATCAGAATGACAAACAGGAACATTCCAAAGAAAGAAAGCTCTTTGTAACCATATTCAGCAAAAGGAAATCTCATTAAAGATACACTCCTAACACTCTTTATAGTATAAATATAAATATTTTTTCCAAGTTCATCTCCCAATGAGTTGGAGAAATTGCACGCATCCTATGACTTAAACATCTGTTACAGCAGTGGCTTACGCTAATATCTGTAGGTGTGGTTAAGTGCAGAGAATACATAATAACCTTTTTTCAAATATAGACTAATTGGAACAGATGAGAATAAGTAACACAGGTTATTGGCCGTAGAATGTAAAACATACATCAGCAAATTACGGCTAGTTTCTAGCATATAAACATTTGCATGTCAACTTAATGTCGAGTTATTCCTTTACAGTCCATATCAAAAATAGTAATATGTTTCTTTAACTTAAAACAATTGCTTTAGTAAAAATTATATATAGAAATCATTGAATGAAAGTAATGCAAAATTTTATATTACGTCACTCTTTTTCGCACTGCTCTTGTTATTTGCTGTTTATGGCTGTAAAACCACAGATAATACCATTATTCCCGAACCGTCCGTTTCAAATCTTAAGTCGGAGCCTGAACAAGCGGATAAGAAGAATACTGGACGTAGCACACCTCAAACCAGTCCGGTGAAGATGGAAACAACGACAACGGATGAATCAGTCTATAAAGTAACAGGAAAATCTGATAAGATAAATGAGGAATCTTTAGCAGCGGCAAAGAAAAGTATGATTGGCAAGTGGTCTAATCTTCTGGGACATGGAGGGATGCCTGGCAGCCCAACAGAGGAAGAAGCTGCGACAACGGGAAAGATAGAACAAAGGCCTTTTATCGAGTTGGAGAAAAAGCTGTATGGCAAGTGGATAAATATAAAAGAAACAGAATCTTATGAATTTCATGATGATGGAACTGTGGTAATTATTGTCACCGGCCAGAGAGGTATGAGTCAAAAGTTAAAGGGTAATTATAAACTTGTAGAAGAAGGCCGCATAAAGATTGATTTTAAAGGAGATTTCTTCGCCAGCCGTATGCCGCCAAGACACTTTAAGATTTCCATCTCTGCAAACGAGTTTACGTTAACGGACGAGCCTGAAGGGCTTGACGAGCCTTTTGGAGCAGCGACAAAATATAATAGAATAGAATAATCCAATTAGATATTGCTAAACGAAATAGCACATTAGTAGGATTTGGGAAAAACTTGTACCTGGCATACTCGGGGGTTCAAAAAATAGGAATTTGATATTATCATGATTTTTCCTTTGGAATTTATACAGTTTTAAAGATCAACTTCATATCATTTTTGTCAAACAGTAATTATGTCACAACAAACACAGGCGTTATTTGATATCATTCTTGCCAATATTGACCATGGTGTAATTGTCTATGATGCCAACAATCTGGTTCAGCATGTAAATCCGGCATTCGAAAGAATGACCGGCTATACAGCAAGTGAGGTGCTGGGAAAGGACCTGGAAATGCTTGTCTCAGGACAGGCGGACAGGGCTATCATTTCCACTATGAGGGGATCTATAGATACTAAAGATTGCTGGCAGGGGGAAATAAAGATTCGCCACAGAAAGGGCGGGACATGTCCTTTTAATTCATCTATTCATATTTTACCTGGGCAAACAGGGCAACCTCATAATTATGTCACGATTATTCGTAACGTAGTTGAGAATCGAGATTTAGATAAAGATGACAGGCATAATATTCAATGCAATTTATTAACCGGTCTCCCTAATCAACATTTATTTAAGGACCGCCTGGAACAAGTCTTAATTACTTCCAAAAGGGTTAACAAGTCTGCAGCCATACTTGTATGCGGTTTAGATCGTTTCTCCATTATAAATGACGGCCTTGGTCATGCTTTCGGTGACTTATTGCTCAAAGCTGTGGCATTGCGTTTGAAAAGCTGTTTTCGTGGAAGTGACACAGTTGCACATATTGAGGGTGATTGTTTTGGTATGGTGTTGCAGATGACAGCCACTGACGATGGTGTTACCATTGCGGAAAAGATACTCAAAGCTATCAAACGACCATTTGAAATCAAGGGACAAGAAGTTACTGTAACAGCTAGTATTGGTATCAGTCTTTATCCCACCGATGATGAAAACGTTGACAAGCTGATTGCGTATGCTAAAAGTGCCATGCGTCATGCCAAAAAGGGAAGTGGTAATAAATATCAGTTTTTCTCTAACAACATGAATACGAAAGCTAAGAAGCGGATTGAAATGGAATGCAGTCTGCGACGGGCTATTGAGCATAAGGAGTTCATTCTTTATTACCAACCTAAGGTCAATGCCGAGTCTCAACAAATTGTCGGTGCGGAAGCATTAATGCGTTGGCAGGACCCTGAGAATGGTATGATTTCTCCTGCAGTTTTTATCCCCGTAGCCGAGGAGACTGGACTCATCGAGCCTATTGGTACGTGGGGGCTTCGGGAAGCATGCCGTCAAAACAAACAATGGCAAGATAAAGGTCTGCGGCCGATACGTGTATCAGTGAACGTTTCAGGCCGACAATTACTGGCAACAGACTTCGCGGACAAAATAAAGGTTATACTTGAAGAATCCGGCTTACTTTCACGTTACCTGGAACTGGAAATCACTGAAAGTCTGCTCATGGATAACACAGGAGACAACATTAACAAACTACAGCAGATTCGTGATTTGGGATGTCATATCTCCATTGATGATTTTGGCACCGGTTATTCCAGCTTGAGTTACTTAACCCGTTTCCCAATTTCCGCTCTCAAGATTGACAGGGCTTTCATCAAGGAGGTTGAGATTAGTAAAAACGCAAGCGAAGTTGCCCGTGCTATCATCGGTTTGTCACAAGGACTCCAGATGGAAGTAATAGCCGAAGGCGCAGAAAATATTAAGCACGTCAATTTCTTGCGTCAAAATGGCTGTGACACTGTGCAAGGTTACTACTATAGCCGCCCGGTACCAGCGGAAGAGTTTGAAGATCTCCTTTCTATTGTATTTATTAAATGGTAGTAGAACCAGCATAACGATTCCTCATAAACGTAAGCTGCATTAGTACATTATGCCTTCGATTAAATAAGACCTGGAAGGGCGTCGTAAATGCGGCAGTTTATTCGATATTCTTCCAACTAATCAACGGAATCTATTCACTTTATTCATACGGTATGAAAGCTACTCTTAAGTGTTCGTCATTCATTGATTCAATTGATTTCTTAACCCTGAATACCGGATCTATATACTTATATCTGGATAATGAATTTCTTTTTTGTTTGGGATTCATCTTGATTCTTGACAATGGATTTCTTGTTTCTCTGGGATATAGTTCCAGAATTTCTCCTGTGACGTTTGCTTCAAGATTTGCGGTTGAACTTATCCTTATTATTCTTGCCATTTGCTCAGAGGAATTATTAATGTAAAAGTGTTCCCTTCCTTCTGCCGTTAAGTTATACTCGGTAATGCCATAATGTGAACCTATTTTAAATGTGATATTTCCGTCAGGATTTCTTTCGAAAAATTCCATTGAGTTTACTACCATATTCATCAAGTCAGAGATTGAAGGGTAAGCGCTTTTGATTAAAAACCTTATTCTTTCTTTTTCTATTTCAGTATCATTCATAGGTAGGCCTTTTTCTCTTCGTTCTTTGATTTTATCTTCAAAAGAAAGGCAGTAGGACGAATGGAAATGATACACGGCCATATTGTTGTTTTCATTCATCAACCTGTCCATAAACTGAACATCAAGTCTTGATTTGGTAATATAGCGGTCATTTATCTTTCTTTCTGCTTCTTCCATGTATCCGATTTCAATCCATTTTTCATGGTGGGGTAAATATGTCCAGCATTCCTCTATTTGTGAATTGCTTATGAGTTTCCTCATTTCTGATATTCCCTCTTCTTCATTTTCGTATATTACGGTTTTGTATTTATTCTTGTTATTAACAACAAGTTCATTGATAATTATGTGTTCTTCACTCTGGTATGTTTCTTCAACAGCTAAAGAGACATGACTAAGACTGAGTGTAAGAATAGATACACAAGCGCATAGTATTATAATTCGAAATGTGTTAACCGGAATCCGCCAGTGTTTTGGTGCATAGCGTTTGATTGCTTCTAATTTCGGGAATATTCGTTTCTTCGATGCAACTTTATGCATTGTGTCGTTTGAGTATCCAATTTGTGAAAATGATTATTGGGTGAAGTTGAGACAATTATGTTTCATGCTTATAAGGTAAATTTAAGACGGTATCTTGTATTTATCTGAGCCTATATTGTACAGATCATTCCCTTTCGTATCATTTACGACAATGGCAGGAAAGTTATATACCTCCAGCTCACGTATGGCTTCCGGCCCTAGGTCTTCAAATGCGATAATTCTGACTTTCCTTATTGTTTTTGCTATCAGGGCGGCTGTGCCACCGACCGCAGCAAGGTAAACCGCCTTGTATTCTTTCATTGCTTCTATTACTTCTTGAGACCTGTTGCCCTTTCCGATTGTTCCCTTAAGTCCCATCTTAATAAAAGCCGGAGTATATGTGTCCATCCTGTAACTGGTTGTTGGACCTGCAGAGCCGATCACCTGTCCTGGTTTAGCAGGGGAGGGGCCGACGTAATAAATCAATTGTCCTTTTAAGTCGAAAGGCAGGTCTTTGCCTGACTCAATTATTTCCATGAGTCGCTTGTGAGCAGCATCTCTTGCAGTATATAATATCCCGCTGATCCTGACCTTATCGCCGGCTTCCAGCTTTTCGACATCAGAATCACTTAGTGGCGTTTTTAAATTAATGTATTCTGTCATAGGTTAAATTACAACACTTTTAGGCCTGTGTGAATGACATTCTATATTCACTGCAACCGGAAGACTGGCAATGTGACAGGGATAAGTCTCTATATGTACTGCTAATGCCGTTATCCTTCCCCCAAATCCCTGCGGACCTATCCCAAGTTTGTTAATCTTTTCCAGTAATTCATCTTCTAAATGAGCGATATTGCTATCTTTATTATGACTGCCCACGGATCTTAAAATTGCCTTCTTGGATAATAAGGATGCGTATTCAAAGGTTCCACCAAGCCCAACACCAACAATTATGGGTGGACATGGATTTGCCCCGGCAGTCTTTACAGTTTCTACTACGAAATTTATCACACCATTACGTCCCTGTGCCGGAGTAAGCATTGCAGTGCGGCTCATGTTTTCGCATCCACCTCCCTTTGCGATGAACGTAATCTTTAATTTGTCACCCGGAACAATATCTGTGTGAATAACTGCCGGTGTATTGTCACCTGTATTTACTCGATCTAAGGGGCTTCTTACTATTGACTTACGTAAATAACCATTTTTGTAACCACGTCTAATCCCTTCGTTAATGGCTTCTTGTAAGCTTTGTCCCTCAATCATGACGTTCTGCCCAATTTCTACGAATACAACAGCGTATCCTGTGTCCTGACAAACAGGGACTTGCTCATTTTTGCCAATTTCTGCATTTTCTAACAACTGCTTTATTACTTCCTTGCCCAATGGTGATTCCTCTTTATCCAGGGCATTTCTTAATGAAGTTATGAGATCCTCTCCCAGATTATAATTAGCATCTATACATATTTTTTCGATGGTGTCTGTTATTTCTTCTGTATTAATTTGACGCATGAAAGTTTATCAGCAATTATGGGATTATGGAGAATAAGTTAATTAAAGTGAGATATTTAGTATCTCTGTTTGATAGTAGATATGCGTGAAAACGAAGCCGCAATGGTCAAGAAAGTAGTTTGCCATACAAACTATATAATGAATTTAGCTCCCATTTTATTCTTTTTTTGTTCATACATTAGTTTTTCTGCACGGTTTATCAGTCCTTCGACGGAGCATAATTCCTCTGTATTGTAATATGCTGTTCCTACACTCAGTGATAGATTGTATAGACGATTTTCATGTTTATTACGATAATTTAATTCTTCTTGCAAACGCTTAATAATAATTTCATTATTGGCATCGAAAGATTCTATTGCAATCGCCGTGAACTCTTTTTCTCCATGACGGCCTATAATATCTGAGTCACGAAAGACTTCTTTGAGTATATTGGCGGTTTCAATCAGCGCCAGGTCTCCATATTGATGGCCAAATTTATCATTGATTTCCTTAAGACCGTCCAGAGCGACAAAAAAGAGTAACATCCCACGCTTTGTTCGCACCGCTATACTTAACTGTTGCTGGGCGAAAAGCATGAAACCTTTTCTGTTATACAAACTCGTTAGATCATCAATAAGTGACAGGGAGTGTAATTCTACCCGACCCTTATGCCGCATGATGGCATATCGTAAAATACGGGACAGTGAATGGCTCTTAACTTTCCCCTTGACCAGATACTCTTCGGCGCCTTTCTGCAACGCCTTGATAGCCATCGTTTCATCATCCATACCCGTCATTACCACAACCGGTATATCCGGCGCACGCTCACAAATCCTGGTAATTATGTCTAAGCCCTGTTTATCAGGTAAAGATAGATCTAACATGATAATATCATAATTATCATTTTCAATCTCTAATAATGCCTCATCGAGCTGTTGGGCGTGTGTCAGCTCATAATGAACATTCTTAATTTCTTTGATAAATTCTTTGATAAGAAGTACGTCTTCAATATTGTCTTCAACATAAAGAATTTTAATTATTTGATCGTCCATTTTATTTCCTCGCCATCCTCTATCTTTATCGCATGGTTGCAACCGTTGGAATATTTTGAAAATGCGGTCAAGATACTTTCTGTCAAAACCTATACCATTACTATATTCTGATCCGAACTCTTTTGAAGTCCGGCCTCTGTATTTTATTAAGAGATATATATCGGCATTTTGAGTTAATTTGTCCTCTTTGTCAAATATCTTTTTTTATAGGGAAGCGGTAGTAAAAGAAGCGTCAACGGCTAATCTGCCATTATTAATTTCAAATTCTACACGTCAAGATGGTGTGGCAGTGCCGGGGATTCTTAGAGATGAATACTTTATGGATTCGGAAAAAAGATAAGGACTCAAGGCTGCGCCCTGAGTCCTTATGTGTAAAGAGTAGCGGGGACAGGATTTGAACCTGCGACCTCCGGGTTATGAGCCCGACGAGCTACCAAGCTGCTCTACCCCGCGTCCCAACGCATTTACATTACAATATTATATCAGCAGGCGTGATCTGTCAATTAGAAAATTTTATATGAGAGAGTTTTATGGATCTGGATTTGACCGGTTAGTTTGTAATTGACAGGTTTTATGCCTTTTTGATATAAGACTACTACTAAATTCTCTTATAAATTTACAGGAGAGAAGGCATGGCAAAGATAGAAAAAACTGCTGCAAGAGAAATACTTGACTCCAGAGGTAATCCGACAGTCGAAGTAGATATAATACTGGATAACGGCGCAATTGGCCGCGCGGCAGTCCCTTCAGGCGCATCTACCGGCCGTTACGAAGCCTGTGAACTGAGAGATAACGATTCAAAGCGATATTTAGGAAAGGGTGTTACCAAAGCAGTCAGTAACGTGACAGAAAAAATAGGCCCGAAGATAAAGGGCATGGATCCTTCAGAGCAGGAAAATATAGATAAACTTATGATAGAACTCGATGGTACGGAGAATAAAAGCAGCCTGGGCGCTAATGCCATTCTGGGAGTTTCAATTGCGATAGCAAGAGCGGCCGCAAACACATCAAACAAACCTGTATATAAGTATCTTGGAAACAACAATGCCAGCATCATACCCGTACCCATGATGAATATAATTAATGGCGGAGAACATGCTGACAATAATCTTGATATACAGGAATTTATGATTATGCCGGTTGGCGCTGACTGCTTCAAAGATGCATTAAGGATTGGGGCGGAAGTCTTTCATTGTTTAAAAAAGATTCTTAACGCTAAGGGATATAACACAAATGTAGGCGATGAAGGCGGCTTTGCCCCGGAGTTAAAGTGTAACGAGGAGGCATTGGGTACTATAATTGAAGCTATCAATAAGGCCGGTTACGAACCGGGTAAAGACGTGTTGCTGGCGTTGGACGTAGCGGCAAATGAAGTTTATGAAGATGGAAAATACGTTTTAAAGGCGGAAGAAGATCCGGAAAAATCTATTGAGGGCATGATCTCATTTTATGAATACCTGATCTCTAATTATCCTATTTATTCGATAGAAGACGGTCTTTCGGAGGATGATTGGGATGGCTGGAAGGCGTTAACAGAAAAACTTGGCAGCAGGGTTCAACTTGTCGGAGATGACCTATTCGTCACAAATACAAATAGATTTAAAAAAGGTATTGATTTGGGCATAGCCAATTCAATATTGATCAAACTTAATCAGATAGGCACAATTACAGAAACCATACAAACGATAGAAATGGCCAGGTCAAATGGTTATACCACCGTCATATCACACCGCTCTGGAGAAACTGAGGATACTATCATATCTGATATTGCAGTAGCAACCAATGCAGGGCAAATCAAGGCGGGGTCACTTTCAAGAACAGACCGCATATGCAAATACAACCAATTGTTAAGAATTGAGGAAGAACTTGGGGATAATGCTGTCTATGGTAAAGCTTCGTTGAATAAATTAGCGGCTGAAAGGAGCTAATTTATATGCTAAGACGTTTCATTTTTACTTTTTCTATAGTAGCCTCCATAACAATTATCTTCTCTGTTATTGTTACACAAAAAAGGGAAGAAAGAAGATCTCTTGAAACCAGACAAAAAGAGCTTGCCAGGAAAGTAGATTATTTAAGGAAGAAAAACGAAGAACTCAAAAAAGAAAATAAAGCACTCGTTAATGACCCAATACAAATCGAGAGAGAAGCAAGAGATAATTACGGATATACCAAAGAAGGAGAAGTCACTTACAAGAAATACAAATTTAATATTTCAGAACCTGAGAGTGACGGGGCTGAGAAGCTGACTGAATCGAGCGGATTAGAATCATTCTTATTCGAAGGCGCTTTCCCGTGGCAGGTACCTTTAGGCTTAATATTGATAGCCGCACTGTTTTTATTGCTTTCTTACAAATATGAACGTTAAAGCTTATATCGATGAAATTGTAAGTGGTGCCATGAAAGCATCGCGCCTGATGGCCATTGCCAGTACGGATACAAAGAACGCCGCACTGGAGCAAATGGCTAACAATCTCGCTAACAGCAAAAAAATACTGATGGTGGAAAATGAAAAAGATTTAAAAGCTGCTGAGAAAGATGGCTTGTCTTCGGCTATGATCGACAGATTAAGACTGACAGATTCACGTATAGAAGATATGGCAAAGGGTATAAGAGAGGTCATAAACCTCGGTGATCCTGTTGGTGAGGTAATGGAAGAGATTGTGCGTCCAAATGGCCTGCAAATACAAAAGATCAGAGTCCCGATAGGCGTCATAGTCATTATTTATGAATCCAGGCCAAATGTTACAGCGGATGCCGCATCTCTTTGCCTGAAAACAGGCAATGCGACGATACTTCGCGGTGGCAAAGAAGCATTACATTCTAATATAGCCATATACAGGCAAATAAATTCGGCGCTTGAAAAGGTCGGTTTGGACAAGAATGCCGTTCAGGTCATTGAAACGGCTGACCGGGAAGCCGTTGACTATCTTCTCAAGGCGGATGAATATGTAGATTTGGTTATCCCCAGAGGCGGAGAGGGTTTGATACGAAATGTCGTTGAAAATTCCACTATCCCGGTTATAAAACATTATAAGGGTGTATGTCACGTTTATGTGGATGAATTTGCTGATTTGAACATGGCAAAGAATGTGTGCCTTAACGCAAAGCTCCAGAGACCAGGCACATGCAATGCGATGGAGACTATGCTGGTACACGAGAAGATATCAGGCACATTCCTTCCGGATATTTTCAAAAGTATGTCGGAATCAGGCGTTGAATTGAGGGGGTGCGAAAAGAGTCGTAAGATGCTGCCTGAAATGAAACAGGCTACAGAAGAAGATTGGTCAACAGAATATTTAGAAAAGATACTTTCAGTAAAGATTGTATCATCCATTGATGATGCTATCAGGCATATCTCAGTTTATGGATCTTCGCATTCGGATGCCATAATAACTGAGGACAAATCCAATGCGAAGAAATTTACAGACGAAGTTGATTCTGCTGCGGTGTACGTAAATGCATCCACACGCTTCACAGATGGTTTTGAATTCGGAATGGGCGCAGAGATCGGCATCAGTACAGACAAACTTCACGCCCGCGGCCCAATGGGCCTCAAAGAACTCACATCATACAAATACATCATACACGGCACGGGGCAAATCCGCAAGTAAAGGCATACGTTAATCGAATGACCATCTTGCGTTGGCAGCCCACCGGCGAACTTTGAAGCAACCTCCAAGCCTCTTCAGGCGTCATACACCGTTGCGAGCGTCAAGCATTGATTCCAAATAACTTCTTTAAATAGTTTTTTATTTCTACAATTGGTATTGCCTTTTGAGCGCTTGGCACTGTCTTCGGAACACTTGATGCTATCCTTAAGACGCCGGGTACTGTTACCCGAACACCTGGTTCCGGTTTTTTCGATAGTTTCACTATGACATTCTCTACTTTTTCGAGTTCACTTATATTTGTTCTTCTAATCTTTAAAGTATCTTTTTCTTTATAAACCCCCTTGCTTAAATTCTTTTTTTCAGAAGGCTTTTTCTCTTGGCCAGTACTTTTCTTCTTCGATGTCGTTCTTTTTGGAGAACTTCCAGTCTTCTTAACTGATTTTTTTCCTGTTTTTTTTGCTTTGCCATTTACCATAAATCTCTCCTTAAAGAAAATTCCAACATGTTCATCAATCGAAACATGTAGCATCACGGCTATTTTTTTTAATATCGACTGAGAAGTCTAAAATTATTTGATGGTATGATAGTTTAATCTATTAGCTATGACATTTAAAAAAAATTATGTCGCAATTCGTGAATGCTGAAGGTAAAGCTTCAGGGGTGAATAAACCGTAATGTAATGAATTATTCGCTCATGTCAATAAAAATCCAGGCAATACGGGCAAGAAATTAGATACACACCAGATATCTACCTGTCCCCGCCATAAAACCCTAAAGATTATTGGATTTACTAGAGTTTAATTCCTCATCATTACCACGCCTGTAAAAATGCATGGCAATGAACAATATGGCGAAGGAACAATAACCTACTGAGAAATCACTTGCCACCCCACATCCAAACACACTAAGCACACCATTAGGAGTAATCTCATACGCGTGGATAATGCCTGCAAACGAAAGTAACGCTGCTCCAAGCGACCACATACATGCTGTTAAAAATTTCTTTTCAATCAGGAATACTGAGATAGAAGCAAGTATCATAGATGTGAAAATAAAACCCCTTTCCAGCGATATCATTCCGTGAATGGCCAGGTTATTAGCAAATGCACTCTTCCCGAGTTCGAATAGAGTAGTGCCTGCTGACCTGAGAGCGCTCTCAACCATTAACAGTCCCCATGCAGCAATCGCAGGGAAGAGACCTATGGCAACTGCCATGGCATGATGTTTTGGCGTTTCTTGAAATGCCTGAGCAACTATTACAATCCCTATCCACAGCAAGATTCCTATTCCTGCTTCAAGAGGCACTACCTTCAGAATAACTGTGACAAATCCACTTAAACAGATGATGGCAATAAAGACACCGTTTAAGATTGAATATCCCGTCCTGGCGCCAATAGACTTCCAACCAGGATGGCCTATATATATTGTTGTGGGAAAACAACTGCCAAATACTGAAGCCGCAATTGAACCAATTCCATTAGTTAACAGAGACGAAGATGTGTTAAACTTATCACCGGCGGCTTCAGCGCTCTCAAGGTTTTGTAACGAACCCACAACGTTGAATACCCCCATCGGTATAATGATGGAAATGTATTGAAGTATATATTTACTTTGAATCAATTCAATCATGCTTCCACCACAAAAAAGTGGTGGATAAAAGTGAATTAACCCATTCTTATTCACAATACTTTCGCCATCCATATAACCCAATATCCAGGCTAATCCTGTACCAATTCCAATGGCAATCAAACCTCCCGGCAACCCTAAAGGGAATCGCACTTTTGAAAAATACTGGATAAGTATAAACGCAAGCGGAAATAAGGCTATTATTGGTTTTTCAAATATTCTGAATGCAAAATCCATAGAGATAAATGTGATAGCAATTCCTGCCAGAGTAGAGAGTAAAGCCGCTCTTGGCGTAATACGTCTCAGCCCGCCCCCGATTAATGCACCCAGCATCTCTATTATCCCGCTAAGAAAACAGGCAATCATGCCAACCTTCCACACCAGGTACGGGTCACCCGTATCTTTATATACCGGAGCCATTATAAAAAAGATAAAGGCAAAAAGGCTAACCGTATTTATTCCATAAGGTAATGCCGTTATGTCATTCCTTTTTGTTTTGATTGCAAGCCTTCTGGCCTGCCATGAGTAGAAAAGATTTCCCAAAAGTATTGAAATAGCAGCGCCAGGAAGTATCATCCCGAATACAAGTTCATCAGGCATGCCACACAACGATTTGCAAAAACTCACGATGAGCATTAACTGCACAAGATTATCAATGGCAAGGCCAAAGAATCCATCTATATCCTTCTTAACAAATAATGGATAACTCATTGTCTTTTTAAACTTGCTTTCTACTATTATTGTTTGTTATATTGAAAAATTATGATGAAAAAGGATCAACTTATCGAAATACTATATAAAGCTCTGGATAGTGAGGAAGAAGCAAATAGTCACTTCTATACTTATACTATCAAGTCACTTAAATATTACAAATGGCTAAGCGAAGACAAAAAAGAGAAGGTAAAAAATATAATAACAAGATTAAGGGATGATTCACAAAGACATAAGAACATGATAGAAAATTTAATCCAACAAGTACAAGAAAGTGAGAGAAATGTATTCTAAAGAATCACTTTCAAAAATTTTTCAAAAGATTCTACAATTTGAAGAAGACGTTAGCGGTTTATATGACGATTGTATTAATAAGCTTACGGACCAGGATATTATCGACGTCTTAAACTCTATAAGCAAGGAAGAGAAAGGACATACAGAACTCGCAAAATATCTCATAGAACTAGTCAAAGAATAATCTCTTTAAACATTGACCATGCTCAATATCAAGTGGATATTGAACAAATACGATTATTTCTATAACACGTCAACTATTAGCACCCAATGTAGCCTTGATAAATTCTCTAAATAAAGGGTGTGGATTAGTTGGTTTAGACTTAAACTCCGGATGAAATTGTACTGCCACAAACCATGGATGGTTTTTCAGCTCAATTATTTCTACTAATTCATTGTCAACCGTAAAACCACTGCAAATCATTCCTTCATGAGCAAAAATATCCCTATATTTATTATTAAATTCATACCTGTGCCTGTGTCGTTCAGAAATTACATCCTGTCCATAACATTTATGAGCAATAGTGTTTGCCTCAAGTCTGCACGGTTGCGCTCCCAATCTCATAGTACCACCCATTTTCTCAATATTTTTCTGGTCT
Organism: Planctomycetes bacterium RIFCSPLOWO2_12_FULL_40_19; assembly: GCA_001828595.1. Classification (GTDB taxonomy): domain Bacteria; phylum Planctomycetota; class Brocadiia; order Brocadiales; family Scalinduaceae; genus Scalindua. Next base: position 19,866 of record MHZA01000108.1, on the reverse strand, counting down.
TCCAATAGACATATAACAGGATCCGGTGTGTCAGCATCGAACTCCGTACTGTTTGCGTCTGCAAGGTTACATACGTTTCTTGCAAACTCGATAGCTGCGCAATGCAACCCTAAACACAATCCAAGATATGGAATCTTGTTTTCCCTGGCATATCTTACCGCTTCTATCTTCCCCTCAATTCCCCTCTCCCCGAATCCACCCGGTACTAAGATACCATTACATCCCTGAAGAAGTTTCTCGGCACCGACTTTCTCAATATCCTCAGACTCTATCCTTCTCTCCTTCACCCTTGCAGCATTGCCAATACCTCCGTGTGTTAATGCCTCATAAATCGATTCGTATGCAGATTGATGCCCGATATACTTGCCGACTATGGCTATTTCAGTAACCTTCTGTGGATTCTTCAGTATCTCCATCATATTGAGCCATTTGTCAAGAGTTACTCCGTTTGAATCTAATCGAAGTTTCTTTGAGATTATTTTGTCAAGTCCCTCTCTGACCAGCAGTAAAGGAATTTCATAAAGGTAGGGTTTTACATCTGTTTCTTCGATTATTGATTCTTTGTCCACGTTACAGAAAAGTGAAATCTTCTCTTTTATTTCAGAGGAAAGAGGTTTTTCCGTTCTACATATCAGTATGTCCGGCTCGATTCCTGCCTGGCGCAACATGCCAACACTGTGCTGAGTCGGTTTTGTCTTTATCTCATCTGCGGCCCGGAGATAAGGTATGAGTGTCAGGTGTATATACAAAACGTTCTCTCTGCCTATTTCCCTGCCAAATTGTCTAATAGCCTCTATAAACGGCTGGCTCTCAATATCTCCAACTATCCCTCCTATCTCCGAGATTACTACATCTGTATCAGCAGTTGCCAGCTTACGTATACAATCTTTTATTTCATTTGTTACGTGAGGTATTACCTGTATGGTCTTTCCCAGATATTTTCCCTTGCGCTCTTTTGTTATCACAGAGTAATAAATTGAACCTGTAGTACAATTACAATCCCTATTCGTAACTGCATTTGTAAACCTTTCATAATGTCCCAGGTCGAGGTCTGTCTCGGCACCGTCTTCAGTAACATAAATCTCTCCATGCTCAAACGGGGACATCGTACCGGGATCAACATTCACGTAAGGGTCAAATTTCTGTAAGCTTATTTTGTGGCCATGGCTTTCTAAAAGCATTCCAATAGATGCGGCATTCAAGCCTTTACCCAGGGAAGAAACAACGCCGCCTGTAACAAATATATGTTTTGTCATTTATAAACCTTTATTTTAAATTGACCACAGATCTATGGAATCTGCGAAATTTGTGGTTATGTAAGTATTTCATTAATTCTATTGGCCTCCAAGGCGGTACTTATCCAGGAATCGTTCAAAATCCTCAGGCGTGTCTACACCGTCACACATGTAAGGCGTGACAACAACCTTAATTTTATATCCATTTGAAAGGACTCTAAGTTGCTCTAACTTTTCCATCTCTTCTATATCCGGTATTGCGAGGCTGGAGAATGTCAGTAAAAAGTTTTTGCGGTACATATATATACCAAGATGTTTCAAGAAAAGAAATGATGTATTATTTCCGGTGCTAATTTCATCTGAGGGTTTCTTTAACATGGAAAATTTAGAATTAATATTTCCATCCCTGATATACGGAATTGACGCCCTGGAGAAATACATAGCATAGCTATCTTTATCTATAACGACCTTTACCGCATTTGGATCAGTGAATTCGTCCATAGATCTTATTTCATTTGCGAATGTACAAACCGCCGCTTCCTTTTCAGCGTACATGGCTTTAATCAAATCATCTATCATACTTCCTTTGATGTCTGGTTCGTCGCCCTGAACATTCACAACATAATCTGCATCCAGGTTGGATGCTACCTCAGCAATCCTGTCCGTACCTGATTTGTGATACACAGACGTCATTCTAACACATCCGCCAAATTGTTTTACCACTTTGGCAATACGTTCATCATCTGTAGCGACAATAACCTCGTGAACATTTTTCGCATTCATTACATTTCTATATACATGTTCGATAAGATATTTTCCCGTATATTCTCTCGCTTCGTTTTTAATTAATTTACCTGGAAGCCTGGTTGATGCATATCTTGCAGGGATAATGGCTACGGTCTTTGGCATATTTTTCTTTATCTAAACTAATCGTATTTTATAAAAGTCGTATTATAACCGTAAAGGGCATACAGTCAACTAAGTAAAAGAAGTATAAATTTCCAACAAACATTTACTAAATTTCTTTTATATATACATTTATATACAATGACACATTTTCTTGCCAACTTATAAGTTGCCTGGACTTCAAAACTTATAAATCTTATAAAACTATAAAAAGATAAAGTATGCTATGGGCATACTAATTGCGAATAATCTCAGGTTGAGGAATTTTAAAACCATTTAAAAGGAGGGAATAAGGCTATGTTGGAAAGATTACAATACGACTGGGGCAATGGTACTGACGTTCAAGAATCGACAGAATTGGTCAAACTTAATAGTAAGAAAAATAAAGGCTTAAAGAGAAATATAGCTATACTACAGAACGCGCAATATACAATAATGGATTTGGTTAGTATTTTTACAGATGAAGCGGACAAAGTTTGTACGAACAAATACATTGCTAACTTTATAGCTTTAAACTCGCTGAATGATTACGTAAAAGAGAATGTAAATAACTTAAAGGTTACTCTGTAGTCAACTCAATAAAGACGTGACTATAGCCTTTAATCCGGCAAATTCCTGATAATTTCCGCACTTTCGGCAAGGTTTAAAAGCCAGGGACTTATCCTTGTCTGCACTTTTTGTGCGGTTACAAGTTTGACAAGATCTTCTTTTACTTCACTGAATTTTTTCATATTTCTTGGTATTCGCTTTTCTACCTTTATTATATGGTATCCGCTATCCGTCTTTATTATTTCGCTCACTTCTCCATTTTTCAGATTTGCTACTGCTTTTCCCATAACTCCTTGTGGTCCAAACGGACGCATTTTGCCTCCACGTGAAGCAGAGTTTCTATCAACAGACTCCTTTTTTGCCAGAGCCTCGAAATCAGCGCCGGTTTTAATTATCTCAAGGGTTTTTTCCGCATCTCTCAAAGTGCGAAACACAATCTGCCTGGCGAGGATTTTCTCCCCGAGTTCTTCCTCATAAGCTTCTTGCAATTCTTCATCTGTTATTTTTATAGTTTGTTTTATAATTTTTTCAGCTAATAATTCAGCTTCTACTTGACCCTTGGTAAGTTTAAACATCTTTGCTATATTTTTTCTGTACTGATCTAAAGTTAGCTTGGCCTTTTCGAGTTCACTTTTAAGGGCATCTTCGTCCTTTAAGCCACCTTTTTTCATTTGTTGATTGATCTGGCCTTCAACAAGGTATTCAATCCTGCTGGCTATCTCTTCTTCTGTCACTGTAACCTTACGTTTACTTGATTCCTGCCTCACAAGTGTTCTTCTGATTAACAGATCAAGCCCCTCCCCCCCATACATTTCTATGAGCATGTCAGCAAGTTTGTCACGGCTTAGCTCTTCTCCGTTTACTACTGCTACTACATTTTTGTCTACCTCAACGTCTGAACCAAGAATTACATTATTATTAATTATGCCGAGTGTAAAAAGTATTGCACCTAATATAAAAGCTATGTTTTTCATAAAACTATCGTTCCCTTAAAAAGTTACCTGAATAAGGTTAAATTTAGCGCCCTACTGGCGAACTACGATTTACAACTGTAGCGGAATGGCTTCCTGCCCGAATAGGTACCCGTCCGAACGGCGTAGACGGGCGGACAGGCGG
>MHZA01000108.1:0-16000 GCA_001828595.1 Planctomycetes bacterium RIFCSPLOWO2_12_FULL_40_19 | reverse complement strand
GCCTCAGGCGGGAACCCCTCCACTACAGATACAATAAAAGTCTAAAGACTTAACTCCAACAGACTTAAAATGGAAATTCCTATACTAATAAATTAAATGATGATAGATATGAGGAATATGAACCTCGTTTAATTTGAAAAATAACATAACATAGGAGTACGTTAGTGTCAACTTCATTTATACCTGGCACTTGAACAATAATTATCCATGATAATCTATTCAGGAGAAGGCAGGAGTTGTTTTGCTTAAAATAGCGGAGTGTTTATAACAAAATATTGTCAGATCAGTAGCAGGCTATAAGCCGAGTTCTGTTTTTGATGACCATTAATCTAGTTCCGATGTTACCACCGGAATCAAGCGGCTTACCCGGAGGTTTAAAAAGCGGATCACTTTATTCCTCTCTATTGAGCCTTTCTCCCAGTGGGGTTTACCATGCCTTTCCGGTCACCCGGAGAGCGGTGGGCTCTTACTTTAATCCACATTAATCAGCGGACCCGCCTTTTCACCCTTACCCTGTGAGATAAATGGATAAATTATCTCACAGGGCGGTATGTTTTCTGTGGCACTTTCCTTGGGATCACTCCCACTCCGTGTTACGGAGCACTGTATCCTATGGAGCTCGGACTTTCCTCTTCATAGACTACACACATATTTGTGGTCTATGCAGCGGCCATCTTGCCTGCTTCTGAATCTTTATTTTTCTTCAAGGTAAAGTATACGGCTGCAACTCTGGCAGAAAACCAACTCTTTGCCCCCCATAAGTAAATTTAATGTTTGTGCAGTGATATTCATAAAACAACCGCCACACACATTACCCATTACGGCAACTACAGCTTTCCCGCCTTTTATGTTTGATAACCGGCTATAATGATATAAGAAATCTTCATCCAGGACGTCTATATATTTTTTTTGATCATTCTGTACTTTTTCAATTTCAATGTCAGTTTCTCTTACATCTGCATCCACACTTTTTATGAGCTCTTTTAAACTTTCCTCTTCATGTTTTAGATTTTCTGTCAATTCACTATACTCTTTATTCACTATCTCCAATCTAGACATTGTGTTCAAAATCCCATCCTCCAGAATAGACATGTCTGCTTTCTTGCTACCTATTTCAGAGCACAAAGCGGTATATTCTTTATTTGTTTTGATAGTGTTCAGTTTAACATTAAACTTGCTTATTTCTCCTTCATCAGTTTTCAGGTCCAGTTCTTTTCTATCAATTTCTTTTTGTACTGATATCTTCTCTTTGTGTTTCTCTCCGGAAAGAATTCTCTTCGCTTCTATCTGATCCTTCTTTTTCTGAACATCCTGTTTCCTGCATTCTTTATATCTTTCTGATTCATTTATCTTGTTTTTCAATGACTGTAATTTTTTTAATACTTCAATACTCTCAATCATTGCGGCTTCCTGTTTCCACGAAATAAATTGTTTTCATTATATAACTTTTATTTACTTTCTCCGACGCTATCTAAAAACCCTTCCAGCTTTCTGCTCCTGACAGGATGCTGCAGCTTCCTCACAGCCTTTGCTTCTATTTGCCTCACTCTTTCGCGGGTTACCATAAATTTTTTCCCAACCTCCTCAAGCGTATATGTATAACCATCTCCTATGCCATAGCGAAGCTTGATAATCTCACGCTCACGATACGTAAGCGTATCCAGTACACTTTCTATCTTTTCTTTAAGCATCTCTTGTGCAGCCGCAGAAACAGGGGATTCTGCTTTATCATCTTCTATGAAATCTCCAAATGCGCTGTCAGCGCTTTCTCCCACGGTCCTGTCAAGAGAAATCTGATGCCTTGAAATTTTCAATACCCTTCTGGCTTCAGATACAGATATCTTCACTTCCCTTGCAATCTCTTCAATGCCAGGTTCTCTGCCGTTTTCTTGTAACAATTTTTTTGATACATTTCTTATTTTACTCATTGTTTCAATCATATGTACGGGTATTCTGATAGTTCTGGCTTGATCGGCAATTGAACGGGTTATGGCCTGCCTTATCCACCAGGTAGCATAAGTACTAAATTTGTAACCTCTTCTATATTCATACTTATCTACTGCCCTCATTAATCCGGTATTCCCCTCTTGTATAAGGTCAAGAAAACTTAAACCTCTATTTCTGTATTTCTTTGCAATACTTACCACTAATCTCAGATTTGCACTGGAAAGTTTCCTCTTGGCAATTTCATGTTCTTTATAAACCCTTTCGATAGATACGACACGTTGTTCTAACCTTTCAGGAGTTTCAAGCGCCAAATCCTCAAATTCACTCAACCTGGTTTTCAAGTCTTGCAATTTGTCATTCATCTTGTCACGCTTCTTTTGTAGTCTAATCTGTCTCTTAATATTATTCATTTCAGAAGAGATTTCCTGCAGGCGCTTCATTATCGGTTGTAGTTTCTTAGTGCGAATGTTCAGTTTCTCAATAATTGCGGAGCCTTTTCTCTGGCGGTTTCTAATATTTTTAAGAAGCCTGTACCTGTCTTTTGCAGACGTTTCTTTCAGCTTTAAATGACTATAATCTTCCCTATTTTTCTTTAAGATTGTTCTTAATACTTTTGCGTGCACTGGAAATTGTTTAAGAAGTCTTTCTTTATGATTCTCAAATTCAACATTAATGGCTAGAGTACGGTCAAAAGGCAACTCGCCATTAGTGATATCCTCTAAAATCTTTAAACAAGCTTCCTGCGAATAGTCAGATTTAATTATTTTTCTATGAAAGCTCTTTCTAGTCATCTCTATTTTCTTGGCTAAAGCTATCTCTTCCTCACGAGATAATAGAGGAATCACCCCCATCTGTGTTAAATACATCCTTATAGGGTCATCAATCTTATCTGAAGCGCCTAATGCGACAGAGGGTTTTGCATCAGTATCTTGTTTTAATTCGTCGTCGTCTTCTTCCGTATCTGTCACATCGCGAGTTTCTATCTCAGATTCCTCAATAAGATCTATGCCCAGCTCATCCAACATCATCAATATTTCATCAATCTTCTCAGGTCTGACAAGGGTATCATCCGGCAGGATATTATTTAATTCTTCGTAAGTTAAAAATCCCTTTTCCTTACCCTTTAGTACAAGTGTCTTAATTTTTTGACTCGTTTTTTCCATTAAAGAGACTCCCTTTTAATAAAAACCAAAAGTTTTTCTATCAAGATTTCTTTAAGGCATGAAAAGCTACACTCTTTTTATGAAATCCGTCAAGTAATTGATCAACTTCCTGTTCGTATCCTTTTGATCTATCCATGTCTAACATTTTCTTTCTTGTTTGTTCCAGACTTTTCCTGCTTTTCCTCTTTTCAATAAATTGAATACATTCTTTAAGTATTTTCTCAGCGCTATCAGTTTGGTCGGTCATAAGACCTTCCTCTATAGATTCCTGTTTAGAGATTATATCAATTAAATCTCTACTTATTTCAGAGGTATTCAGCATTGGAAAAACATCGTTTAATATTACCCGTCCCTTTTGAGAATAGATTTCATATATTCTTTCCACAATACTCCTGATTTCTTTATTTCTAAAACTATCAAACCCTATATCTGTCTCTACCTTTCTTATTAAATCATTCCTGTTTATTATTATGCTCAAAATGGTCATTTCCACCAGATAATCACCTGATTTTAATTTGTTTAAATTGCCGGTTTTTTGTTCATGAAATTTGTTTCTATCGATTTGGCCACTTTTCAAAGCCTTAAACCTGGTCAAGTGATCACGCAGGATATTTTCCTCTATAGACATCTCCTCAGCAATCCTCTTAATAGTTAATTCACGCTTTACAAAATTAGGAATCTTCATGGCCGTTGATAGCACATCGTCTATTGCAGATGTTTTACCGGAAACCGAAGACATATCCCATTTCGTCTCCGAAAGTTTTATCTTAAAGCCGAAGAAATCGTATGCCTTTTCCACCTGTTCTAAGAAACTCTGCCTGCCGTTTTTGACAAGAAAGTCATACGGATCATAATTCTTGGGCAAGAGTACAACATTTACATCAAAATCTTCTTCTATAAAGATATCCAGATTTCTTTCAGAAGATTTCTGCCCTGCAGTATCTGCATCAAATACGAGAATCGCATTATCACAATAGCGTCTTAATAACCTTACATGTTCACGTGTTAAAGCAGTGCCCAGCACCGCAATTGACCAATCTATTCCATATTGATGCGCCATTATAACATCTGTGTAGCCCTCCATAAGCAATACCTTACGGTTCCTGATCATAGACTCTTTAGCTAAATTAATTCCGTAAAGTGTCTTGCTTTTATTAAAAACCGGTGTTTCCGGAGAGTTAAGATATTTAGGCAGAGAATTGTCTAAAGCCCTTGCCCCAAATCCTACAGGTCTGTTTTGGGAATCGAAGATTGGAAACATTAATCTATTACGAAAACGGTCGTAACAAGCCTTATCCTGCTTGGTTATAACAAGCCCTGCTTTCTCAAGTACTTGTATATTCACGCCCCATTCTTTTGATTTGTTTACTAAAGAATCCCAGTGATTAGGAGCGTATCCCAACCTGAATTTATTTATTGAATCATCATTTATCAATCTGTTTGAAACGTAATCCCTTGATTGTTTACCGTCTTTAGTTTTCAACAGCATATCAGTGAAGAAACTTGCTGCTTTTTCATTAGCCTCATACAAAATACTTGTGCTCTGAGACCATTCTTTAGTATTAAAAGAATCAATCCTGATATTCGCCTTTTCAGCAAGCGCTTTAACTGCTTCTGGAAAGGTCAAAGCCTCTTGTTTCATCAAAAAGTTAAAGACTGTTCCGCCCTCTCCGCATCCAAAACACTTATATATCTGCTTCTCGACATTAACAGTAAAAGATGGAGTTTTCTCATGATGAAAAGGGCACAAGCCCAGGAAGTTTCTGCCAGTTCGTTTAAGTGCAACATAATCAGAAACAATATCTATTATGTTCAAGGACCTTTGTATCTCAGAGATTTTTTCCGGTGGAATAAAAGAAGTCATAATTTATACGGATTGAACAAAATATACTAAAATTATCATATACTATATAAAAGTCAAGACTTTCTTAATATTTCCTATAAGCCTATCAGTTTAAAGTATTTATATTTCCTGCCATAATCTACGTTATTTATACATTCTATTTGGAACTTTTGTTCCGATATTGCAGACAATTTCATATGGTATAGTACCTATTAATTCCGCAGCAGATTCAATAGAAATTGTTTCGTTGTTCTGGTTTCCGTACAACACAACTTCACTTCCAATTTCTACATCAGGAAGATTGCTTACATCTATAAAGCATCTGTCCATGCATACCCGCCCGATAATTGAAGAGCGTTTTCCATTTATAAGCACTTCTCCCAAATTTGAGAAACACCTGCTAAAACCATCTTTGTACCCAACAGGTATTATTGCCACGGTTGTTTGTTTCAATATTTCAAATGTTCTGCCATAACCAATAGTACTTCCTGAATCGAAGCGCTTAAGGTTGATTATTCTTGTCTTTAAGCTCATAGCTGGTTTTATGTCAATATTTTTAGAAACATAAATCGAGGGAAAGATTCCATAAAGGATTAATCCGGGTCTTACCATATTAAAATACGAATCTGGTAAATCTAATATAGCAGCACTGTTAGCGGCATGTATCAAAGGAATCTTTATCTTTTCATCTTTAAGCTCTTTGACGGCTGCTTTAAAGATTTTATTCTGTTCATGAGAAAAAGATTTATCCTTTTCTTCAGATGAATTGAAATGAGTAAATACCCCTTCAACTTCTAAATTTTCAATTAACTGTAATTCTCTTATAAAGGAAAGCACCTTGTCGGGTAATACACCTGCTCCCCCCATGCCAGTGTCAATCTCCACATGAATCCTGGTATTACGGCAATATCTTTTGGCAATTTTAGATAATTCTTTTGCTATGTCAAGATTGCAAACCGTCACTCCCAGTGAATATTTTAAGACATCCTCGATTTGTTCTGACAGAACAGGATTTAAGATAAGTATGGGTATATTTATGTTGTTTTTCCGGAGTTCTATGCCCTCTGCCAGAAAAGCCACGCCAAGCATGTCGACACCATTATCCACCAGTGTCTGACTGATCTTAACAGCTCCGTGTCCATAAGCATCAGCTTTGACAATGGCGAGGATTTTTGTTTCACTGCCCACTTTTCTCTTAACAGCTTTCAAATTGTGTGCTATAGCATTGAGGTCAACCTCAATCCACGTAATCTTTTGCAAAATATAAGTTCCTCTCGATACAAAAAGATAACTAACTGTTCACGGCGGGTATCATGGGATACCAGGCAAAAGCCACACTCAGCGCGGCAAAGCCTTATTCGTTAGGTTTGACTCCTTTTACAATGGAGTTTAGCTTATACCCCGTGAACAGTTTCTGTCGGGCTAATATGCAGCTATTTTAATTCCCATATATGAAAATACAATGTTTTTCAAAAATTAGTTGACGCATTTTAGATACAGGCTAAAATCTATAAAAAAGAAAGGGGGCAATTATGGGATTGGTTGTAACGTTAAAGATTACAGAAATAGACGAAAACAGAATGGTTATGAAACGTTCCAGATTTCCCAAGGCGATGGGAATAATGATGCTGTGTATAAGCTTCGTTTTCCTTATCATGTACAAAGCCGCAGATGTGTATATATGGTTCCTGTTTAACTCGAGTTCTTTTATAGATAAAGGACTCTTCTTTGCTATTATGACTTCTCTATTCGGCTTTCCCATTCTTGGGTTCTGTTTACTCTTTTATGATAAAAAGATAGTAGTAGATAAGAAACTCGAGGAGATTTGCATACGGTTTAAATTCCTGTTCATCCCTGTTTGGCGGATTAGAGTCAAATTTACTAAAATAGATGAAATTATAATAGAAAATGTATGCAATAGTAAAACAGTTGCCATGCACAGGGATGCGGCAAAGGGAACGGGTAAAGGAATACGAGTTGGATACTGGCTGATGAGTTTGAAGGGTAAAGACCTGAGAAAATTTTACTTTGATAGAAATCCTAAGAAAGAAGAGATTCTCTCATACGCAGAAAACCTCTCCCGCCTGACCTCAAAAAAGGTTATTTTGATTGAGCACTAACTAACCCCTAAATCATTTATATGCCATACTTTCTCATTGCTTCTGTATGTATTCACAGATATAATATTTTCTCTTAATTTGCAATAAATTTTATAGATTAAGTAAACATTTTTGGAATCTTTTTTACACGAAGATTGCAGCCTGTAAAGCAGTTTCCGGGAGCAACTCAAGTTCTGCATCGGCTTAATTCGGACAGCTTTATACATTTTAGTACAGAATCCAACACAATGGCTAAATTAAAGATTGGTGTCGTGCCATATATGAATGCGAAACCTTTTATATATGGTTTTCAAGAAAAAGCGGACAAAATAGATATTGTGTATGGCGTTCCCTCTGCATTACCACAAATGCTTGAAAATGATGAATTAGACATAATCTTAATGCCTTCTATAGGCTACTTTAGAGGCGCCGGTTACAAGATTATCCCCGGAAGCTCCATTGCTTCAAACGGTCTGGTAGAAAGCGTAAAGCTTTTTATTAAAGCGCCTTCGATCAATAAGATAAGGACTGTTGCCCTGGACAAAGACTCTTTAACTTCCTGCGTTCTCACAAAGATCATTCTTTCAAAAAGACATTCATTGAAACCTGAATACATAACCCTGTATGACAAACGGAAAATTTATAACGAATACGCCGATGCATTCCTTGTCATTGGTGACGATGCTATGAAGGTACGTGAAGAGGGTTTCACCATCTTAGACTTAGGACAGGAGTGGTATGAGTTAGTCGGGTTACCTTTTGTTTACGCAGTATGGGTAACAAAGTCGGAATCCCAATTACAAGGGATCAGCGAACTATTAATTGATGCAAAAAAATATGGCCTGAAGTTTGTAAACGAAATAGCAGACACTGAAGCAGAGAGGCTGAAAATGGGGAAAAACCGTTGTCTCTGGTACCTCAAAGAGTCAATTAAATATAATTTAGGCGAGCAAGAAATACGCGGCCTTAAATCTTTTTACGATTACGCCCTGGAAATAGGAGAAGTCAGGGAAGGGGTTGAGATTGAATTCTACAATGAATAGTGTAATTGACAAGGCATGTTTCCAAAAGAGGTTGTCTTTCGAAGACGGCGTAAATCTCATAGGATCACATGATTTGATAGGCTTGGGAACTGCCGCAGACAGATTGTGCCGGCAGCTTCACCCGGAGCAATACAGAACCTACGTAGTGGACCGCAATATAAACTATACTAATGTCTGTACTTCAGGGTGTACGTTTTGTGCTTTTTACAGAGATAAGGGAAACAAAGATGGTTATCTGTTGTCTAAAGAAGAACTCTTTAAGAAAATTGAAGAAACAATATCCCTCGGCGGCACACAAATCTTGATGCAGGGAGGGTTGCATCCGGATTTAAAGATTGATTTCTATGTTGACCTTTTACGGTCTGTCAAAGAAAGATTTGACATACACATTCATTCTTTTTCCCCTCCGGAAATAATTCATTTCTCGACACTGAATGATCTGTCGGTAAAGGAAGTCCTGGCCTTATTAAAGGATGCGGGCCTTGATACTATTCCCGGCGGCGGAGCCGAGATACTTACCGATAGATGCAGGGGCATACTAAGTCCTCACAAATGTTCTGTAAGCGAGTGGCTGCAGGTGATGAGAGAGGCGCACTTGTCAGGGATAAATAGCACCGCAACAATGATGTTTGGTCACATTGAAACCCTGGAAGAGAGAATCGTACATCTGGATAAAATCAGGCAGCTCCAGGACGAGACAGGTGGATTTACGGCATTTATTCCATGGACATTTCAGCCAAAGAATACGGCCTTGTCGGTATCTACAGAAAAAAGAACAGGTTTCAAGATTGGCGGATTTGATTATCTCAGAACACTTGCTGTTTCCCGTTTATTTCTGGATAATATCCATAACGTCCAGGCATCATGGGTAACACAGGGTTCTAAGATTGCACAACTTGCATTAAAGTTTGGAGCAAATGATCTGGGAAGCACAATGATTGAGGAAAATGTGGTAAGGGCGGCCGGGGTGGATTATCGTTTGAAGAAAGAGGAGATGATATCATTAATAGAAGACCTGGGTTTTGAGGCGATGCAGAGGGACTGTTATTATAATATTCTGGAAGGAAGCCAAATATGAAAGATGAAGAATTTTATGAAGACGATGATTGGGATGAAGAAGACTGGGAAAGATTTCTGCAAAAAGCTGATGTTCGCAATGCAAAATACATAGAACTGTTCGAAACCCTGCATAATCATCCCGATTGTGATGACCTTATAGCGAAAGAGATGGGATGGGATCATAAAGATGAAGATTGCGACGATAAGAATAAATCTTGTGACAATTGTGAAAAGAGTAACGAATGCCATATATACGAAATAAATAAAATTTTTGATAATTCTATTGGATATGATGAGACTACAGAAAGAGATGTCAAAGATGTTAAAAAGATTACGGCTTATAAAAAGAGTTATGAATTTTGTATAAGACTGAGGGCATATTTTAAAAACAGTAAAGGAATAGATACAGATGAAAACATTATAGAGGCTATTTCTGCATCATCTATAGTTTCGGCCAAAATAGCAGGAGGACATGGCATGGGCTATGAGAAAGATTCGCTATGCGGAAATATAGCAAATTGTAAACGTTCATTAAAAAATGCCAGGAAATGTATTTATTCACTTGAGTTAGTAAGGGCAAATGCATTATTTCCTGAAAGTGAAATGAATATTTTGATCAGTGAAGCGATTAAGGTTGAACGTGAGGTGATCAAATGGATTGAAGAGTTACGTTCAAAAATATGGTGGCGCTAAGTTCATGTCTGGGAATTTCAATGTTGACACAAATAATGTAAGGGCGTACCCGCCCGAACGACTCAGTCGGGCAGGTTGCCATAGTCCCCTACGTAGTGGCAAAATCTGCTGAAGGCCTGACTTAAATACTTTGGCTTCACACACTTTTTAAGAGATGCATATACGTAAAATCAAAGAGAGAGGCTAGAGGGGTATATCATGAAAAGGTTTTCCTGTTTATGGCTGTTTTTTTCTTGTTATCTCAAGTTGCAGTTGCAGATGTTGGATCTGAAGCTGAAGAAACATTGAAAACGTCAGTTGATAAAGTGTTTTCAATACTGGTCTTCTCAAATTTTATTCCAACGATCCTTTTCGGTATTCTTACCGGACTTGCAATGCTGATTGCGATTGTAACTGCATTGTCGTTACTTCCGCTACTGATAATTACTTTAAACCGTTCGGGAAATAGATTGTTTGCCTTAAAGCCTGGTCAGGCTGTCCGGGGATATGCATTTATTTCGCAGTAGATTGTTAATAACTACTCAAGACCGCAAATATTACGCTTATATTTGTAAAAGTAAGTATTTATGGCTTTTGTTTTCGTTTTTTACTGAATTTTAAAAATCAGTTGTATTATGGTTTATACACTTTAGCAACCTTTTGTACACGAAAATAAATCATTGGTATGAATATTGCGCATTTACAGATAGTGACAGATAGAATAAGCCTGGTCAAAAATTTTTGTAGCCAATTTAAAGACATTTTGATAAAATCTTCACCTTTAGAACTGGTTCAAAAGATTAAAGAAAATAATGCTAAGAGTTAAATGTCTGCAAAATTGAGAAATCATTAAATATTATTAGCCATTTTACAGGGAGTAAACAAATGAGAAAATTAGTTTTATTAATATTCTTTTGTTCATTAACATTATATATGTTTAATGTGTCCGTATGTGCAGAAGATGTGCCTGATTCAAAGAAGCAACCTGATGTCGCCACAAATGCCACAGATGAAGATGCGGAATATGTAGATATTGAAATGGAAGCAACTTTCGTTAAAGATTCGATTCAGCCTTTTAACAGAGCCATATTCACCTTTAATGATAAGGCATACTATTGGTTTTTCAGGCCTTTATCAAATGGTTACAAGGCTGTTTTACCCGAAAAGGCACGGCTAGGTGTCAGGAATTTCTTTATAAATATCAGAATGCCTGTTCGTTTCTTCAACTGCGTCTTTCAAGGTAAATTTAAAGGCGCCGGTACGGAGGCATTACGCTTTGTTATTAATACCACCGTGGGTGGAGCTGGATTTTCCGATCCGGCAAAGAAATACTTTAAATTGGATATACATGAAGAAGACTTTGGTCAGACCCTTGGCAAATATAATGTTGGAGCAGGGACATTTGTTGAATTGCCTTTACTAGGCCCTTCCAATGTGCGCGACGCTATTGGACTTTTGGGAGATATTGCCCTTGACCCGATAACTCTTTTGACATTTGTCAGCCCATTCGCAAGTACAGGAGCCAGTAGTTATAATACCCTCAACGATGTCTCTATAGATAAAGGCGAGACTTATGAGAACCTTGTGGAACAGGCCATAGATCCGTACATTGCGGTACAGGATGCTTACAGTCAGAATAGGACCAAGAAGATAAGAGAGTAAACCCGGCCTGATCGAATCATTCGGGCAGGTCAGGGTTTGGATTCTTTTAAAGATTCTGAGAGTATTTGTCGATTTTTCCTTCTAAAATCTTTTATTATTTTTTTCCTAACTATTCCGTTTAATGCCTCCCTTGTTGCCTCTGTATCTACTTCTTTCTGAAGTATGGTTGGTTCTTCAACAAACCTGGAATGCTATCTCATATAGCCGTCGTCACCTGCCAGGCACATTTCTCCCGTTTCTCCCAGACCTGAGGCTCATTTAATTTCGTTTAGATTATAAATGTTTACAGGTTTTTACAATTTTGCTTGCTCAAATTATTTAACATTAATAGAATGTCCGGCACTGGGCTTTCACAAAAGTTTAAGCGAATATTAAAAAGGAGATAATTCAGGATGAAGGTATTGATAGTTGGCGGCGGCGGGCGTGAGCATAGCCTTGTCTGGAAGATAGCACAGTCTCCACAAGTAAGTAAGATTTTTTGCGCACCCGGGAATCCGGGTATTTCAGAACTTGCTGAATGTGTAAAGATAACTGCAGACCAAACAGATTTGCTTTGTCAATTTGCAGTTAAAGAAAATATAGACCTTACTGTTGTAGGTCCGGAGGCCCCTTTGGTAGATGGGATTGTGGATGTTTTTGGTAAACACAATTTAAAGGTTTTTGGACCTGACCGAAAAGCTGCAATTCTGGAAGACAGCAAGGTTTTCTCGAAATGTCTTTTGAAGAAGCATGGCATTCCAACTGCGGACTTTAAATGTTTCGACGATTATGGTCAGGCCAGGCGTTATATTTTATCCAGAGGGGCGCCAATAGTGGTGAAGGCAGATGGGTTGAGTAAAGGTAAAGGCGTATTTGTTTGTAAAACTAATGACGAGGCGCTACGGGCGATAGATTCTATAATGAAAGACAGGGTGTTTGGAAATGCCGGAGATCAGATTGTAATAGAAGAATGTCTGACAGGAGAAGAGATTTCTCTGCTGGCATTTACGGATGGAAGGACAATTGTTCCCATGGAAAGCTCTCAGGACCACAAGACGATTTACGACGGTGACAAAGGCCCGAATACAGGAGGTATGGGCGCTTACTCGCCTGTTCCGTTGATGACGGATAAATTATATTACAGGATAGAGAAGGAAATACTTGTGCCGACAGTTCATGCTATGAATAAAGAAGGCAGGCCTTACAAGGGTGTTATTTATATTGGCCTGATGATAACGTCTAACGGACCCAAGGTATTGGAATACAATGTTCGTTTTGGAGACCCGGAGGCTCAGGTAATACTTACTCGCATGAAAAGCGATATAGTTCCAATAATGCTGGCTACAATTTTTGGTGAGCTGGACAAGATAGATTTGGAATGGTATTCACAGGCATCGGTTTGTGTTGTAATGGCTTCGGGCGGCTACCCGGGCCAATACGACAATGGAAAGGAGATTACCGGATTGGATTTATTAAAGAATCAAGAGGGTGTATGTGTCTTTCATGCCGGCACCAGATCCGTAAATGGGAAGATAGTAACGAATGGCGGACGTGTGTTAAGCGTTGTTGCCTGTGGCAATGATGTAAAGGAAGCACAGAAGAAGGTGTATGATGCTTTAAGTAAAATATCATTTGACGGCGCTCATTATCGCAGGGATATTGCCGGTAAGGCCATAACCCGATAATAAAGTCTTTCAATTCCAGACTCAGATTTTCACAGATGCCTGCCCCCGCCAGAACAGCCTTGCCCGCCCGGATGAATCCGTTCGCCAGCCCGACTATCATTCTGGCGGGGACGGGTCGGGCTGGCGAAAGACTTGTCCCGGCGGGTTTGCGTCCAATTTAATTTAATATGGGTTTTTGACTGCACATAAGTAAAATGAAGGATAACTTGTCATCTATTAAAGACATAGCAGAGAAATTAGGCAGAGGTGCAAAGGCCGTTTCTGAGGAGATCAGGGGAAGATTACCTGTTTATCTTGAGCTTTTAAAAACACTTGCCAGTCTGGGTAAAAACATATCACTTGATATTGACAGGGGGGTCATAAAGGTAAAAGAAGGTTTTGTCAATAAGTACGTGAATGAAGTATCCACTGAAGATAAGGGTTTGCAGTCAATTAGAGTTGCCTGTATGGATGGGAATGCGTCTTTCTTCGTAGAACTGAAAAGATTATTCTTTGAAGGCGTAATAGAGATACCGTTTACGGTAGAAAGTTTCATATTTAATAAAGACAGAAGGACAGTTACCTTTAAACTCGGTGATAAGAAGATAGACAAAGTAAATAATTATTATTCAAAGATTTTGTTCTGGTTCAGCTTGTCAATAATCAGCATATTTTATAAAAAAGAAGATGGTATAAAAAAGGGCATTTTTCATGAGGATTCACTTACTGTTAATCCTGACGGTACGCATACTATAGACCTTAACAGGATTCCTGAGTTAAGAGAATTGTTTAAAAAGGATATGGCAAATATAAGATACTGGGATCTTATTTCAATGGACAGGCTCTCGTTTGAAAAAGGTTTGATACTACTCGGACTTTCACGCAGACTCGCAACACTAATAAAGACATTCATCGGGATTGTTGAAGCGTTACCCAAAGGCCGGCTGATCAGGCCTTTATTAAACAGGTTTTAAGAAAAACTTTCTTGACAAATTAATTCTAACATATATAAATGATTTATCGTTTATTTGTAAGTAGATAACCGTACGAATTAAGAAATAGCAAGAGTAATTTAAAGCAATGTTAAGGTCATTGAACCTGACTGCCGCGCCGTATAATCAAGGCTGGCTGGCAGCAATCGCTACAAATTATTCTTTATCTTTCTTCTTAAAAATAGGGGGGGTAGAGAATGGAAGCATACGGTCGGCATCTTTTAGTTGAGATGTGGGATTGTAACAGGGAAATCCTTAATGATGCTGAAAAGATAACGCAGCTTATGTGCGATGCGGCAAATGACGCCGGGGCAACCGTAGTCAAATCAATTTGCCACGAGTTTAATCCTCCCGGGATAACCGCTGTCGCTATCTTATCAGAGTCGCATATTTCAGTTCATACATGGCCGGTAGAAGGTTATGTGGCGGTTGATATCTTTACCTGCGGTACGTTAGCTGATCCTCAATTGGCTATCAAGGTCTTACTGGAAGGTTTCGAACCAAAAGAACACACTTCCGTAGAGATTAAGAGGGGATCTCCACACATAAAAGAGACTATGCTGTCTAAAGTCTATTCTGAAACTTAGGGGATAGTAAACTGAAAAAAGACCTTCCTTCACGATGGATATATGATTATTTTAGTCCTTTTGAAGCCCACAAGCATGCCATAAAAGGCACAATATATTACGGACATTCAGGCATCCAGGAGATAGTAGTAGCAGAGACTCACAACTTTGGAAGATGTCTTATTCTCGATAACGAATTTCAATCGTTTGAACTGGACGAATTTATCTATCACGAAGCCCTCGTACAGCCTGGCTTAATACTACATCCCAATCCCGAAACGATAGCAATCATAGGCGGTGGCGAGGGCGCTGCCTTGAGAGAAGTTCTTCATCACAAGACAGTCAACAAGGCCACGATGGTGGATATTGACGAAAAGGTGGTGGAATGTGCCGGGAAATACCTGCCAACCTTTCATAATGGCAGCTTTACAGATAAAAGAACTGTGCTTACTTTTGGCGACGGCCGCAAATTCATAGAGGACTCCGATGATGCATTTGACGCCGTCATCATGGACATCACATGTCCTCTGGAAGAAGGCCCTTCATATAAACTCTTTACCAGAGAATTTTACGAATTAGTGAGGCAAAAACTTACACCACACGGTTTATTGTCCATCCAGGCAAGCACCACCTCTCCTGTGGCTCTCAAAACATACACTGTTCTTTATAAAACGCTTAAAGATGTATTTCCTAATGTATTTCCTTATGCCGCTTATGTTCCATCCTTTGCCTTGCTTTGGGGATTCTGTCTGGCAACAAATGATATCGATCCTGCTCAGACAGGCAGAGAGGAAATAGACCGGAGAATTTCTGAAAGGGTCAGCGGAGAATTGAGATTCTATGACGGCATCACCCATCAGGCGCTCTTTAACCTTCCGAAATATATAAGGAAGGCCCTGAAAGAACAAACGCACATAAACAGAGACAATAAACCCCTGATGGAACAATACCCAGGCCTGGCTGAGAAAGAATAGTCGTAACTATACTCAAGTGATTCGCATATTGTGATTATTCAATTTGCAGATCATCACAGTAGCGGAAACCTTTTTACCCAACTGATTTTCTGACGGGCAGGGTTCCACGTCCGTGGGTTAGCCGGTATAAACGGTTACATGAACATTGGCAGTTACCCAATGTTGAGTGGATATATACCCCGTCCGCCTGGGCGGACTCCTACCTGTGCATTTAATGTCGCCGAAGGCTTAACTTAATGTATAGGAATTTCAAAGTTGCCTTATGTCATTCCCATGAAACCTGTCCTCGACCCAGATCGGGGAATGGGAATCCAGTTGTTCTTGTAATGATAATTCT
>MHZA01000107.1:20778-26054 GCA_001828595.1 Planctomycetes bacterium RIFCSPLOWO2_12_FULL_40_19 | reverse complement strand
CCGCACCTTGCGTTTCTCCCTGACTGCTCTTACCATTTTGGGTTGCTTGTTGTCCAGCGCCATCCATTGGCCTGCTTTCCGCCTTCCCCGTATCAGAAGTATCCTGCCTCTGTTGTTGTCCTTGCGCTAATTTATCCTTAATATCCTGAATGGAATCTTGCTTTTGACTTTCGGCCGTATCCTTTTGATCTGAACCTGAAGGTGCAGTCTCAGATTTATCAGCTTGTGAAGTCCCCTTACCCGACTTCTCCTGCTGTTGTTTTTGCTGAGATGAGACGGAAGAATCTTTTGAAGCAGAAGACTCTGCTTGTTTGCTCTGGCTTGATTTGTCCTTTGATGAATCAGCCTGATCTTTCTCTGCTCCACCCATGGGGATATTTGGCATAGGAAGGCTGTCATTGTCTTTTGGGGGGAAGAAGAGCTTTGCGATCTTTTGCAGTAGTTTTGACTCCGGAATCTTTATCTTCTCTTCTTTCTTTTGCTCCTTCTTTTGATTCTCCGCCTGTTTTTCTTCAGATGGTTCTTCCTCAGAATCTGATGTTTCCTTTGTTTCTGGAGGCTTTCCTTCCTTATCTTCTAATTGTTCTTTATCTGCCCCTGCTAACTGTTTTGATTTATCTTCTTTTTCCTGGTTTTCAGATTTTTCTTTATCTGCAAGTTCGGGAGTTTTTTCAGAATCTGATGTTTCTGTTGTTCCTTCAGACTCCTCTTTTTTATCTTCTGGCTGTTCCTTGTCTTTCCCGGCTAACTGCCTTGATTCATCTTTTTTTTCCTGACTTTCAGGCTTTTCTCTATCAGCAAGTTTAGATTTTTCACTCTCGTCCTTATCTTCTGATTCTGGCTTGCCTTCGAGTTGGTCCAGTTTAGAGTTAATGTTACTTAACAAATTTGATATTTGATCCTGCACTGAATTAGTCGTCTTTTGCTTCTGACCTTCTTTTTCCATAGATTTCGATAATTGTTCTTCTTTAGCTTTATCTTCCGGCGTCTTTGCCTGTAATTGTGATTCCTCCTTTTTTTCCTGTTTTCCTTGTTTACTATCAGGTTTTTCAGCCTTCGCCTCTGCAAGTTTTTTGTCTTCTTGTTCGCTCTGGGGTTCTTTGGTCTTTTCTTCCTCTTGTTTTAATTTATCTTCTTTCTCAGAGATGGCGTCCTCTTTTTCCTCTGTATCTGTCTTGGGAGATTTGTCCATGATGTTTTTTATTACATCCGGCGTTTCAGTAACGGTTTCTTTTATGTTTGTAACTATTTGATCAGATTCTTCAGGATACATATAAGGCAGAAGCAAGAGGATCAGGAGTAATACGGATACGGTTATTAAAAACTTTGTTGACCCTGGAAATTTGTGTGGGAGTGTCTGCCTGATACCTTCATCGTCAAGTTTGCTTTTGATGTCGTCAACAAGTAAACCAAAAAGTTTACTCTTTTCATTCTGTCCAGCGTATTCTAAACCGGTAACAAGGCGTTCCTTAAAGCCCATCTTTTTGTCCAGTATGCCCGCCGCATCAGATTTACCCATCCATCTATAAAAAACCATTGCCATACTCACAAAGAAGTAGATTGAGAACAAAGAGATCAGGGCAATGTAAGTATATGGTGGTATGTTGACAAATTTCCGGGTGATAAGTGTGATAAGGGCTACTGTCAACCCGATTGTCAATACGGCGAAGAGCATCCTTTCACATCTGAAGAAATTGTACCTGGAACGCGCCTTTTCCAGCTTTTCCTCAATCTGGTGCTTGTAAGAATTCTTCTCTATATTGTCTTCTGTTTCATCGGCTGGCATTATGTCTTTCCTCAGAAATGACTAACATTGTCACACTTAACCATTCAAAAGATAAATCCTTATGGCTTGAATATATTTTTTCACAAAATCTGTAAGATTGCCAGTTAAAAAAGTAATAGAACCAAGGAATTACCACTTGATTTCTTTGGGATGTAATTTTATTCCTGAGTTGCTGATTCTAGTGTGGGGTTATCTTTTTGAGAGGTCTAAGGTAATTTTGCTTTAGCAATATTGCCTTAGACCTTGTCTATGATAGGTACAATAATTTTGAAATGGCTGCAGCTTATTTCATTCGTAATGCTCGGGAATCCAAACCTTCTCTTCGTATTCCTGCCAGTAACCTGAAGGTACATTCCTATCTTCATAATGACCCTCAATCCTTCTGTCTCCCTCCATACGCTCTTCAACAAAAATTCTCTCTTTCTTAGATGTGTCAACCCATTTTCTCTTCTTTACATATTCATAATGACCTTCTATGTAATTCTTCCCCTCGCCGGAACTGGATTTTCTTTCCATCTCAAGCTGTCTTTCCATTTGTGCTTTTTCAGCAGTTTCTCTTTTTTTATCCAAATGGTCTCCGACCAACGCTCCGCCTAAAGCGCCTGCGCCTGCGCCAATGGCCGCGCCCATGGCTGGACTACCTGTTAACGCTCCTATACCCGCTCCAAGAGCTGCTCCCGCTCCTGTTCCAACCGCAGCTCCTTTCTGTGTTGTTGTCAAACAGCCGGTGGTCAAGACTGAAATTGAAGCAATACATATAGCTGCTAGAATTATTTTCTTACTCATTTGTTTCCCTCCTAATTAAGTATTTTACGGATATTAACGGGGTGACATTTATTCATACATTTTTTCACGTTTTTTTGTTCCGAATTGATAGTATCAAAAGGCTGTAATCTTGTCAATATATTTTACAACTGCTTTTACTAAAAAGGGTTAGCATTTTACGTCTTGATAAGTTTATACTTCAACCGATAAACCGTCATATGCTAATTTAATTCCTGATGGCAGGAGATCATTTGTCTCTTCGTGTTCTATGTCATGTGCTATATGCGTAAAGAATGTTTGTTTTGGTTTCAGCCTGGATACCATACTGATGGCTTGCTCAATAGTGAAGTGCTTTTCATGAGGGATGTTTCTGAGAGCGTCAATAACAAGTAGATCAAGCCCCTTCAGCTTTTCCATAGAATCCTGGGGTATCTGACTTACATCCGTTACATAGGCAAATTTATTAAATCTATAGGCGGTAACTTTATCTTGTCCGTGCATTACGTCAACAGGGATTATTTCCATACCGGAAAGATTAAATATTCCGTCAATAGGTGTAAGAGTAAATTTTGGTTTGCTGCCATTTGAAGATACCTCCCTAAATGCATACGAGAACATTCGGTATATTCTATTTAGCGTATTCTTTGACCCATACACCGGAATATTGTCTTCTTGATTTCTATTAAAGTGTCTCAAATCATCTAACCCCAAAACATGGTCTGCATGAGAATGTGTCAACAGCACAGCATCCAATTTCTTCACCTTGTTTTTTAAACACTGAATACGCAGTTCCGTAGCCGCATCGATAAGGATACAGCATTCTTTCTCCGACACAATGATCGAAGAACGAGTTCTGGAATTCTTTGGATTGTCAGACGTACAGACGCGACACTCACACCCGATAATGGGTACTCCGTATGACGTCCCTGTGCCAAGAAAAGTAACCTTCATACCTTGATTTTTCTCCACCTTCCTTTTCTGAAGAGTATGTATACGGCAATACAGCGAAGTATCCAATCAAGCGCTGCACCGAACCAGATCCCTGCAAGCCCCCATTTTAGCACAATTCCAAAGACATAAGCAACCGGTAAGTGAAAACACAATGTCCCTGCTATCGTGACAATCATAGGGCTTAAAGTATCTCCTGCTCCGCGTAATCCGCCGGAATATACCATATATATTGCCAGCGCCGGTTGCTCTAATGCGGCAATCATTACACAATATGCGCTAAGGGCTAATACATCCTGCTCCGGATGGAAAACCTTTGCCATGGGTTTTGCAAATGCCAGGAATATAAACGCGAAGAGCCCCATCATCACCAGGGCTATTTGACAATTCTTCCTCATACTTAACCTTGCCAGATCTGGTTTCTTCGCACCAAGGCTTTGTCCCACAATCGTGGCTGTAGCTACTGCTAACGCAAAACCCGGCATAAATGATAGAGCCTCTATTCTGATGGCGATCTGGTGTGCGGCAAGTGAGACTGTCCCAAGCATGGCAACTATCTTAATGAAAAAGAGATAGCCCATCTGGGTTAAAGTAGCATCTAATGTGGCAGGTAGAGAAATCCTTAAAATCCGTTTAATTATTGATCTGTTTACTTTAATAATATTCTTAAAACTTATTGTTATGATACTTTTCCCGCTCAGAAGTTTGTAAAAAATCAGGGATGCGCCTGTTGTATAAGCGATTGATGTTGCCCATGCTGCGCCCGCTACCTCCATGCGTGGGAAGAACCATATACCGAATATGAGAAGCCAGTTAAATAATATATTTACACAATTTGTGATGAGAGTAATTATCATGGGGGTCCGGGTATCACCTGCTCCCCGGAAGATTGAGGTTCCAGTTAGAATTATCAACCTAAAAATAAAAAAACTCAGCACTATTTTCAAATAACTGGAGCCTAATACTGCAACATTTTCTTCCGCACTCATCAAGACCAAAATGTTATCGGCAAAGTAAACAATAAAAGGACTTGTTGTAAGACCGAAAATAAGAGATATAAATATAGATTGTCCTGCTACTTTCCGGGCTTCAGCCTTTTCCTTAGCGCCAAAACTTCTTGCTACAAGCGCCGTAGTTCCGACATTAAGGGCAGAAAATATCATTGAAATAATGAAACTTAATGCACCTGCCAACCCGACCGCAGCAACAGGAGCAGTTCCTAACCTGCCTATCATAATTATGTCTACTATGAAAACGGCCATGTGTAAGACATTTTCTAACGCAACAGGAACGGCCAATTTGATTATGTTTTTGTTTAGATTCTTTTCTGTTAGCTCCATCATGTCTTTTTCAAATCGAAATTATGGTTGACATCCGCCAATGTAACCATTAGAATTTTTTAGATTTATACTTAAACCAACTGATAATAAGAGAAACTAAATCCTTATGCAAAGTAATTTTACAAACATTCCCACCTTGTTCATTTTTTCTGAACTTTCCATTCTTTCAACACAACATTGTACTTGATTAATTAGGTGTATTTAATTAAATTTCTTATATTAAAATATTGTATAAATGTATACCGGCATAGATATTATTGAGATTAAAAGGATAGAAAAGGTCTTTCACTCACATAAAAATTTTATAAGGAGAGTATATACTTCGGACGAGATAGAATATTGTCAGTCCAAAAGGAATTGTTATCAACATTATGCTGTGCGTTTTGCCTCAAAAGAGGCTGTACTCAAGGCATTTGGGACAGGTTTAAGAGACAGGA